>NZ_JBEUPD010000021.1:0-147452 GCF_040492135.1 Actinomadura sp. NPDC000600 | reverse complement strand
CCCACCCCCGGCGCCCTAATCCCCGGCGTCACCACCTGGGGGCGGGGGTCGGGCCGGGGGTGGGGTGCCGCCGGACTCCGGCGGCACCCCTCACGCGTCAGACCGGGGCCCGGTGGCACTCAGAGGCGTGCCGCGCCCCCGCCGATCTGGCCGGCCGCGGCCATGCCCGGAGCGGGCGGGGCTCCGACGTCACCGCCCATCGTCCTGCCCGCCGTCTTGCGGCTGCGGCGTCCCCGGGCCTCCAGCCACGTGGCGAGCCGGCTCACCAGCATGTTGAGCGCGATGTAGATGATCGCGACGACGATGCCGGCCTGGAGCTTGTTGTTGTGGTAGTTGGCGGGCACCTGCCGGAACCCCGCCGACAGCAGCTCGGAGTAGGCGATGATGAACCCGAGTGCGGTGTCCTTGAGCAGGACCACGAGCTGGCTCACGATCGCCGGCATCATGACCGTGACCGCCTGCGGCAGCAGCACCAGGCGCATGACGCCGTTCTTGCGCAGGCCGATCGCGTAGGCCGCCTCGGACTGCCCGTTCGGGATCGACTGGACGCCCGCGCGCACCACCTCGGCGAGCACCGAGCCGTTGTACATCACGAGCCCGAACACGACGGCGGCGAACGCCGGCACCGTGATGGTCCCCGCGTTGATCTCCACGCCGAAGATCGAGAAGAAGTTGTCCACCAGCACCCGCTGCAGGGTGCCGAACTGCGAATCCGCGATGACCGGGCTGATCTTGTTCGGGACGAAGAACGCCAGGAAGATCAGGATCAGCAGCGGGATCGCCCTGAAGAACTCCACCACGACGCCGGCCGGGACCCGCAGCCACCAGTGGTCCGACAGCCGGGCGAGGCCGAACACCACGCCGAACAGGAGCGCGAGGACGGACGCCACCGCCGCGGCCTTCAGGGTGCTCCACAGGCCGGGCAGGATCAGCTTGTCCCAGACCGTCCACTTGAGGAACGGGGTCCACAACTCGCTCTCGAACTGTCCCCGCTCGTCGAAGCGCCAGATCAGCGCCGCGAAGAGGGCGAGCAGCACGGCGGTCGTGACGACGGTCACCGCCCTGTTCCGCGCGCGCGCCCGGGGCCCGGGGGCGTCGAACAGGACGGTCGCTTCCTGGCTCATCGGGCCACCGCCATCCGCTTGTGCAGCCAGCCGAAGAAGAATCCGGTCGGCAGGGTGAGGATCATGAAGCCGATGGCCACGCCGATGAACAGCGGGAGCGCCCCGCTGGTGAACGAGGGCAGGTCCAGCAGGTCCTTGGTGACCGCGGCGGCCTCGCCGTAGCTCGCGGCGGAGGCCACGGTGGTGTTCTTGATCATCGCGATGAGGACGCTTCCCAGCGGCGCGATGACCGAGCGGAACGCCTGCGGGAGGATGATGATCCGCAGCGACTGGGTGAAGGTCAGCCCGATCGAGCGGGCCGCCTCCGCCTGCCCCAGCGGCACGGTGTTGATCCCCGCCCGCAGCGACTCGCAGACGAACGCCGCCGTGTACCCGGACAGGCCGAGTACCGCCCACCAGTAGTACGTGGTGGGGGGGTTGTCGGAGAACTGCAGAGCCAGGACGTCGTTGAGCCCGAGGCTGCACAGCAGCAGGACCAGGGTCAGCGGCGTGTTGCGCACGACGTTGACGTAGGTGGTGCCGATGACGCGCAGCAGCGGAACCGGCGCGACCCGGAAGCTCGCGAGAACCGTGCCGATCAGCAGGGACAGGACCGCGGAGAGGGCGGCGAGCCGCACGGTCGCGTAGAACCCGTCGAGGATCTTGTCGAAGTTGTCGAAAAACGCGCCGAAGTCAAACATTGCTCAGCTGTTCCATGGCGGTCCAAGGGGTCGGGCCATCACCGGGACCCCCCGGGGGAGACGCGTACGCCTTCCCCGGAAGGCCCCGGCGTGACGATGTTCAGCCCAGGATCAGGCGCAGCCTTCCATCTGCGGCGCGGTCGTGACGAGCTTGAGCCCGGTGCCCGCGAAGTGCTTCTCCAGCAGGGTCTTGGCCGTGCCGTCGGAGTACATCTGGGCGATGGCCTTGTTGACGGCCTCGCAGGTCTCGGTGTCGCCCTTCTTGAGGCCGACGCCGTACTTCTCGTCGGTGAAGGGGTCGTTGATGACCTTGAAGGCGCCCTTCTGCTGGTTGGCGAAGCCGGCGAGGATCAGGTCGTCGGTGCTGACCGCGTCCACCGCGTCCGACTTCAGCTTGGCGACGCAGTCGGAGTAGCTGGAGGCGTCCACGAGGGTGACGCCCTTGATGTTGAGCTTGCCGTCCGGCGGGCCCTCGGTGATGCGGCGGAAGGAGTTGGAGCCGGCCGCCTTGCAGAGCTTCTTGCCCTTGAGGTCGGTGGCCTTCTTGATGCTGGTGTTGTTCGCCTGGACCATCGTGTCCTGGTGGGCGACGTAGTACGGGCCGCCGAAGGTCACCTGCGACTTGCGCGCGTCGGTGATGGAGTAGGTGGCGACCACGAGGTCGACCTGCCCGCCGCCGAGGAACGACTCGCGGTTGGCGGAGGTCGTCTCCTTGAACGTGATGCCGTTCTCGGGGACGCCGAGCGACTTCGCGATGTACTTGGCGACGTCGACGTCGAAGCCGTCGTAGCTGCCGTCGGGCTTCTTCAGGCCGAGGGCCGGCTGGTCGAACTTGATGCCGATGGTCAGCTTCTTGTCGTCCTTGGCCTTCTGGACGACCGTCTTGGCCTCGGTCTTCTCGGTGTCGCTGCCGCACGCGCTGAGCGCCAGCGACAGCGCCATCCCCGCCCCGATGAGGGCGCCGAAACGACGTACTCGCATTTTCGTCCTACCTCTGCTCTCTGCCGGAGCCCCGCGGCTCAGTGCGTGAGGATCTTGGAAAGGAAGTCCTTCGCGCGCTCGGTCCGCGCGTTGGTGAAGAACTCGTCGGGGGTGTTCTCCTCGACGATCTGGCCGTCCGCCATGAACACGACCTTCTGGGCGGCCCGCCGCGCGAAACCCATCTCGTGCGTGACCACGATCATGGTCATGCCCTCGCGGGCCAGTCCCGTCATGACGTCCAGGACCTCGTTGACCATCTCCGGGTCCAGCGCCGAGGTCGGCTCGTCGAAGAGCATCACCTTGGGCTTCATCGCCAGGGAGCGCGCGATCGCCGCCCGCTGCTGCTGCCCCCCGGACAGCTGAGCGGGGTACTTGTGCGCCTGGTTGGCGATGCCGACCCGGTCGAGCAGTTCCATCGCGTGCTTCTGCGACTCCTGCTTGCCCTGCTTGCGGACCTTGATCGGCCCGAGCATGACGTTCTCGAGGATCGTCTTGTGGGCGAACAGGTTGAACGACTGGAACACCATGCCCACGTCGGCGCGGAGCCTCGCCAGCTCCTTGCCCTCCTTGGGCAGCTCCTTGCCGTCCACGAGGATCTTGCCGTCGTCGATCGGCTCCAGCCGGTTGATCGACCGGCAGAGGGTCGACTTCCCGCCGCCGGAGGGGCCGATCACGACGACGACCTCACCGGAGTCCACGGTGAGGTTGATGTCCTTGAGGACGTGCAGCTCGCCGAAATGCTTGTTGACGTGCTCGACCACGACGAGGGGCCGGTCACCTGCGGCGGCCGGCTCCGGGGCGGAGACCTCCGGCCCGGTCTTGGTGAGCTCGGGCCCGCTTTCGCTGTCCGTCATGGGCTCGGACTTTACGTCATCGCCGGCGCTGCCCGAGTTGCCCTGCGGTACCGATACGATCACGAATACCCACGTCGGACGGGGTCCGGCCGTGGCGGAGAGTGATCATCAGAGCTGGCGGCGCGGTGCGCCGTCCGTTCGGCCATGTCACGGCGGGCCCGTACCCTTGATGACTGTCATGAGTGCGCCTATGGAGACGGCACCGCGTACGTACGAGATCCGTACCTACGGGTGCCAGATGAACGTCCACGACTCCGAGCGGCTGTCGGGGCTGCTGGAGTCGGCCGGGTACGTCCGCGCGGTGGACGCCGAGCCCGACGTCGTGGTCTTCAACACCTGCGCGGTGCGGGAGAACGCCGACAACCGGCTCTACGGCAACCTCGGCCATCTGCGGCCCGTCAAGGACGGCCATCCCGGCATGCAGATCGCCGTGGGCGGCTGCCTGGCGCAGAAGGACCGCGACACCATCGTCAAGCGCGCTCCCTGGGTGGACGTGGTGTTCGGCACGCACAACATCGGGTCGCTGCCCGCGCTGCTCGAACGCGCACGGGTGCGGAGCGAGGCGCAGGTCGAGATCGAAGAGTCGCTGGTGACCTTCCCCTCGACGCTGCCGACGCGCCGCGAGTCGCCCTACGCCGCCTGGGTGTCGATCTCCGTGGGGTGCAACAACACCTGCACGTTCTGCATCGTCCCGTCCCTGCGCGGCAAGGAGCGCGACCGCCGGCCGGGGGAGATCCTCGCCGAGGTCGAGGCGCTGGTCGCCGAGGGCGCCCTGGAGATCACGCTGCTCGGGCAGAACGTCAACGCCTACGGCTCGGGCTTCGGCGCCCTGTCCGCCGCGCCGGACGACGTCCGCGCGATGACCCGGGACGGGCAGTCGGCGTTCGCGGGTCTGCTGCGCGCCTGCGGCGGCGTCGAGGGCCTGGAGCGGGTCCGGTTCACTTCGCCGCACCCCAAGGACTTCACCGACGACGTGATCGCCGCGATGGCCGAGACGCCCAACGTGATGCCGTCCCTGCACATGCCCCTGCAGTCCGGGTCGGACGGCGTGCTGCGCGCGATGCGCCGCTCGTACCGGCAGGCGCGCTACCTCGGAATCATCGAGAAGGTCAGGGCCGCGATCCCGGACGCGGCGATCACCACCGACATCATCGTGGGCTTCCCCGGCGAGACCGAGGCCGACTTCGAGGAGACCCTGCACGTGGTGCGGGAGGCCCGGTTCGCGTCGGCGTTCACGTTCCAGTACTCCAAGCGCCCCGGCACCCCGGCGGCGACCATGGACGGCCAGCTGCCGAAGGAGGTCGTCCAGGAGCGGTACGAGCGGCTCATCGCGCTGCAGGAGGAGATCTCCTGGGCGGAGAACCGCAGGCAGCTCGGCCGCACCCTGGAGGTACTGGTCGCCGAGGGTGAGGGCCGCAAGGACGAGGCGACGCGCCGGCTCTCGGGCCGGGCGACCGACAACCGCCTGGTCCACTTCAGCGCGCCGGAGGAGCCGGTCCGCCCCGGCGACATGGTCACCGTCGAGGTCACCTACGCCGCGCCGCACCACCTGGTCGCCGACAAGCCCGCGCTGGGCGTCCGCCGCACGCGCGCGGGCGACGCGTGGGAGGCCCGCCAGGGCGGCGGCGGCGGGGCCAGGGGCGTGTCGCTGGGCATGCCGTCGATCGGGCGGCCGGCCGCGTCGGCCGCGCCCGCGCCGGGCTGCTCGACCCGCCCCTGAACTCCGGCATGATCGGGTGGTCCCCGGCGGCCGGCCCGCCCTCAAGGAGGCAGCGTGCTCGTATCGGCGGCGGTGTGCCCGCATCCGCCCCTCCTCATTCCGGAGATGGCGGGGGAGGCGGCACCGGAGCTGGACGCGCTCCGGGGCGCCTGCGACCGGGCCGTCCGCGGCCTGGCGGGAGCGGACGCCCTGATCGTGGTCGGGGGAGGGCCGGAGACCCGCGCGTACGGGAGTGACGCCTACGCCACGCTGCGCCGGTACGGCCTCGACTGGACGATCCCCACCCGGGTCAAGCGCGATGCCGAGGCGCTGCCCCTCTCTCTCACCATCGGGTTCTGGCTGCTGGAGCGGCAAGGCTTGGGCGCAGGGGCGCGCTACCAGGCCGTCGGATTCGACGCCTCTCCTGACGATTGCCTGGCGCTGGGACGTGAACTCGCCGAATCGGCCGACCGTGTCGCCCTTCTGGTGATGGGGGACGGCTCGGCATGCCGCTCGGAGAAGGCTCCCGGCTACCTCGATGAGCGCGCGGCCCCGTACGACGAGGGTGTGGCGCGCGCGCTCGGGCAGGCCGACGCCGGGGCCTTGGCCGCCCTCGATCCGGAGCTCTCCCGGGCCGTCCGGGCGGCCGGGCGTGCGGCGTGGCAGGTGCTCGCCGGTGCGGCCGCTCAGGACGGCGACGCGTTCACGGGCGAACTCCTCACCGACGAGGCCCCTTACGGCGTCGGTTACCTGGTGGCGGGCTGGTCACGGGCAGGCGGGCCCGCCTAGTAGGGCTGCCCGCCAGTGCCGCCGGGCTGTTCCCCCGTGCCGCCGGGCTGCCCCGGCTGCCCCGGCTGTCCGGGCTGTTCCCCCGCACCGCCGTGCTGCCCGGGCTGCCCGCCTTCGCCGCCCCCGCGGTCGATGTACTTCTCGGCCTGCTCCTGGACGCGGTCGACCTTGTCGGCGTACTTGCCGCCGGTGCGCTGGTCGAACTTGTCCCCGGCCTTCTCCACGCCCTCCTTGGCCTTGTCGGAGTGCTGCCCGAGCATCTGCTTGACCTTGTCGACGATGGACATCGAATCCCCCCGGATCCCTCGTCCCGTTCGGCGCCGCCGGGCCGGTGCGGCGCCCGTTCATCCCGGCCATACCCGTTCTGTTGCCACAATCGATCCCGTGACCCCACCCAATGCCCCGCATGTGATCGCGGTCGTCGGCGCCACGGCGGCCGGCAAGTCCGACCTGGCCGTCGAGCTGGCGCTCCGCCTGGACGGCGAGGCGGTGAACGCCGACTCGATGCAGCTGTACCGCGGCATGGACATCGGCACCGCGAAGCTGTCGGCGGACGAGATGCGCGGGGTCCCGCACCATCTCCTGGACGTGTGGGACGTGACGGTCACCGCGAGCGTCGCCGAGTACCAGCGGCTCAGCGCGGACGCCATAGCCGAGATCAGGGGCCGGGGGCGGCTGCCGGTCCTGGTCGGCGGGTCCGGGCTCTACGTCCGCGCGGCCCTCGACCGCCTGGAGTTCCCGGGCACGGACCCGGCCCTGCGGGGGCGCCTGGAGGAGGAGCTGGAGCGCGTCGGGCCCGGCGCCCTGCACGAGCGGTTGCGCGGCCTCGACCCCGCGGCGGCGGAGGCGATCCTGCCGAGCAACGGCCGCCGGATCGTGCGGGCCCTGGAGGTGATCGAGATGACCGGCCGCCCGTTCACCGCGACCCTGCCCGAGCACCGGTACCGCTATGACTCCGTGGTGCAGATCGGGCTGAGCGTGCCCCGCGGCGAGCTGGACGAGCGCATCGCCCTGCGGGTGGAGCGGATGTGGGAGGCGGGCCTGGTCGACGAGGTCCGGGAACTGGAGAAGCGGGGCCTGCGGGACGGCCTGACCGCCGGGCGCGCCCTCGGCTACGCGCAGGTGCTGCGGTTCCTCGCGGGGGAGTGGACGGAGGACCAGGCCAGGGAGGACACCGTCCGGACGACGCGGCGCTTCGCCCGCCGCCAGGAGTCGTGGTTCCGCCGCGACCCGCGCGTCCAGTGGCTCCCCTACGACGCCCCGGACCTGGTCGATCGCGCCCTGGCGCTGGTGAGCCGGGGGACGGCGGACCCCATATGATCGGGGGCATGCGGTTCGTCAAGGGGCACGGCACCGAGAACGACTTCGTGATCCTTCCCGATCCGGACGGCGTCCTCGACCTCACGCCGCGGGCCGTCGCGCGGCTCTGCGACCGGCGGGCGGGCATCGGCGCCGACGGCGTCCTGCGCGTGGTCCGGACGAAGGCCGCGGAGCTCGACGCCGACGCCGAGTGGTTCATGGACTACCGCAACGCCGACGGCAGCATCGCCGAGATGTGCGGCAACGGGGTGCGCGTCTTCGCCCGCTACCTGGTCGACGCGGGCCTGGCCCCGGCAGGGGAGTGGGACGTCGCCACCCGCGCGGGGCTGCGGCGCGTGTCGCTCGGCCCGTCCGGCGACGTCAGCGTGGAGATGGGCCTGCCCGAACTCCTCGGTCCAGGGGAGGCGTCCCTCGCGGGGGCGGCCTTCGCAGGCGAGCGGGTCAGCGTCGGCAACCCCCATCTGGCGTGCCGCGTCACCGGGCCGGTCGCCGCCCTGGACCTGTCGCGCGCCCCCGGGTTCGACCCGGCCGCCTTTCCCGACGGGGTGAACGTCGAGTTCTTCCGGAGCGTCGGGGAGCGGCACGTGGAGATGCGGGTGTACGAGCGCGGCTCCGGCGAGACGCGGTCGTGCGGCACCGGGACCGTCGCGGTCGCCGCGGCCGCGGCCCGCGGCGCCTTCGACGGCGCCGAGTGGACCGTGGACGTCCCGGGCGGCCGGGTGGCCGTCGTCCTCGACGGCGACACCAGCCACCTGAGGGGCCCGGCCGTCCTGGTCGCCGAGGGCGAGACCCGGCCCGGCTGGATCTGACCGGCCTTCCCTCCGACCTGGACTGGTACGGGTGCCGCTCCCGGTCCCGGCACAGACGGGACAACGGTCCCTCTCCAGCGGGACCTTCCCCCGCATAACTTCTTTCTTGCACACCCTCTGGTGAATGGCCCGTATGGACCGGGATGGGAGCCCCGGGGCCGTACGGAGCCTGAGGGCCGGTGGCGACCTTCTTGGCGGGGGGCGGTCACCGGCCCTCCCACCCGGAGGGTGCGGCACCTCAGGGCTCTCGGGGGAGCCCTCAGGACGAGACGCCGTTGACCGGCAGTCTGGCGCGGACCAGGGTCCCGCCCTTGGGGCCGGGCCCCACCGTGCATGATCCGCCCAGTTCGGCCGCGCGTTCTCGCATGGAGGACATGCCGATGCCGGAGCGCACCTGGTAGGGCAGCCCCACACCATCGTCGTCGACCGTGACGTGCAGATCACCGTTCAGATGCAGCCGCACCTCGGCGCGGCCCGCCTTGGCGTGCCGGTGGACGTTCGTCAGCGCCTCCTGGACGATCCGGTACGCGGCGACCTCGGCCGCGGCCGGCAGGCCCTTCAGGTCGCCCACGACGCGCACGTCCACCTGGGGGCCGTCCCCGGAGGCGACGACGCCGCCGAGCGCCTGGATCGCGCCCTCCAGCCCGAGGTCGTCCAGAGCGGGAGGCCGCAGGCCGTACACGAGCTCCCTGATGTCGCCGATGGTGCGCCCCATGGTGGCGCGCAGCTCCTCCAGCAGCCCGTCGACCGCCTCCGGGTCGGTCTTGAGCGTGATGCGCGCGGCGTCCACCGTCATGGCGAGGCTGGCCAGCGTCGGGCCGAGGCCGTCGTGCAGGTCGCGGCGCAGCCGGCGGCGCTCCTCCTCCCGCGTGCGCAGGATGTGCTCGCGGGACCGCTGGACGTCCGCGGCGAGCCGCGCCGCGTTCGCCAGCTCGGCCAGGTTGCGGGCGAGGACGTTCGACAGCCGCGCGTCCGGGGTGCGGGTGACGCCGAACAGCAGCCGCCCCACCGGCTCGCCGTGCCACACCAGCGGGATGAGCTGCGGGCGGTCGCCGAGCACGCCGTCCTCCGCCGCGATCTTCCGGCCGTCGCGGTCCAGCACCTCGATCGTGACGCCGGTCGCGTGCAGGGCCGAGCGCGCGACCTCGGCGGCGACGGCGAGCGCGGCGCCGGGGTTGGCGGCGGTCTGCAGCCGCCGGTTGAGGCGGTCGGCGATCCGGTACGGGTCGCGCTCGCCGTGGATGAACCCGTCCACCGTGCGCTGGAGCCGCCGCCGGACCGGTTCGAACACCGCGCCCGCGACGATCGCCCCGGCGAGCCCGGCGAGGGTGCCCCGGCCGTGCGCGAGCAGGCTCGCGGTGCCGACGAGCGCGAAGTACACGCCGGTGATCACGACCACGAGGCCCGCGTACACCAGCGTCCGGCTGACCACGAGGTCGATGTCGTACAGCCGGTAGCGGGTGATCGCGATGGCGATGCAGATGGGGACGGCGACGATGGTGAGGTCGCGCAGCGGGTCGCCGATCGGGCTGTTCTCGCCGACGAAGATGATCGCCTCGGCGACGATCCCCGGATAGACCACCCAGGCGATCTGCCGCCGGACGTCCGGCGGCGCCTGGACGAACCGCACGGCCACCGAGAACAGCCCCGCGGCCAGGGCGGTGACGATGACCACGCTGATCGGGAGCGGGATCCGGTCGAACGGGTAGACCGAGACGCCGTTGTGCCAGCGGCGCACGTCCGGGTCGATCGTCAGGTGCACGCACACGACGACCGGGACGAGGCAGGCGAGGGCGAGGGCCGGACGGAACCACCGCGACACCAGCCGCCCGTCCGGGAAGATCAGCGGCAGCACCAGTGTCAGGGCGTAGGTGTCAACGGCCCACAGCCAGACTCCGAGCCACTGGACGAACCCGGCCCCGGGCAGGCGGTGCAGCTCGAACCAGGGGCCGAGGTTGAGCGAGAGCACGTAGAGGGAGGCGCTGAACCCCGCGCCGACCATGAGCCAGGCGACCTTCAGCCCCGGCCGGTGGCGCAGCAGGACGGCGCCCACGGGCGTCCAGGCGAGGGCCACCAGGATCTCGGGATGCCACCACACCATCCGCTGCTCGGACGGGAGGCGGCCCCCGATGACCAGGGACGCCGCGACGGACACGACCGCGCCGAGCGCGAAGAGGGCGCCGATGCGCCGCGCCGCGCGGTCGTGCTCTTCCGTCTGCATGCACACTCCCCGCCGAAAGTAATGGAATGTTAAAACGCCCGGCTCTCTGTCCTGCAGTCCAAAACGCGACCGCCTCAGGACACCGCTGATCGGGTTCGGCGGAGGATTCCCCGGTCGCGGTGCGGGCGGACGTGTCGTGATGGTAACCGTGGATACGCCTGAAATGAACGGAAGACGCAGGTCAGCGTCCTGTTCCGGTCGCCTTACCACACGCTGGGCGCGGTCGGCGCGGTGTGCGGGCGCGGTCGGCGCGCGGGGGGTGGGCGCGGCCGGGGTTCGGGAGGCGGGTGCGGGTCAGACCGTGAGAGTCAACATGCTGTCGCGCGTCAGCGCCTTCACCCCGCGCCGCATGTCCTCGGGAGAGAAGTCCTTGAGGAGCAGGCGCTGGATCAGGAAGCCGGGGAAGAGCGCGAACAGCGTCTTCCCGGCGGCCGTGACATCGGTGTCGGCGGGGAGCAGGCCGGCGTCGACCAGCCGGCGGATGTAGCGGGTCCAGGTGTCGCGCAGGCCGATGACGTTGTCGGCGACGTACGCGGCGATCTCGGGGTCGTGCATGGCGAGCGCCCAGCCCTGGGGCGCGAGCCGGAGCGGGCCGTTCTCGCCGGAGAGGGCGACGATGTGGTCGGCGAGCCGCTCGGCCATCTCGTCGACCGGGAGCAGCGGGTCGCTCTCGGCGAGCGCCGTGAAGAACGCGTGCAGGTCGCCGACCACGGTGGCGATGTTCGCCTCGACGATCTCGTTCTTGCTCTTGAAGTACCGGTAGACGGCACCGGCGGAGAGGCCGGCCTCGGCGAAGATGTCCTGCATGGACGTCGCGTGGATGCCCTTGCGGATGAAGCAGGTGCGGGCCGCTTCCAGGATCTGGCGGCGGCGGCGCTCCAGGTGCTCCTCGCTGACTCTCGGCATGGCGCCAATATAAAACGAACGTTCGTTTCTTGACAAGCCCAGAGCGCGGTGCGACTCTGGCGGGTCAAAAGAGAACGGACATTCGTTTTTTTGGAGGAGATCGTGCGGTCCTCCCCTGCCGCCCGCGCCATGGGCGCGGCCGTCGGCGCGGCGCTGCTGCAGCTCATCATGATCGTCGCCTTCTCGTGGCCCGCCGCGCGGACGGAGCCGCGCGACGTCCCGATCGTCGTGACCGGCCCGCAGGCCGCCGCGGTCGCGGGCGCGCTCGACCGCCGGCGGCCGGGCGCCTTCGACGTGCGGGTCCGTCCGGACGAGGCGGCCGCGCGGGCGGCGATCGCCGATCGCGAGGCGTACGGCGCCCTCGTCACGGCGCCGTCCGGCCCGAAGGTGCTCACCGCCTCCGCCGCCTCGCCCCTGGTCGCCCAGCAGCTCGGAGCGATGGCCGCGGAGCTCCGGCCTGGGGGCGCACCGGCCTCCGCGCCCGTCCAGGACGTCGTCGCGGTGGACGCCGACGACCCCCGCGGGGCCGGTTTCGGCGCCCTCGCGCTCCCGCTGGTCATGTCCGGGCTCGCGGCCGCGGTGCTGCTGACGTTCGCCCTCCCGTCCCTCGCCTGGCGCGCCGCCGGTACGGCGATCTTCGCCGTGCTGGGCGGGCTGGACGTCGCGTGGATCGCGCAGGGCTGGCTGTCGCTGCTTCCCGGCCCCTACGTCACGCTCGCCGGGGTCATGTCGCTGACCCTTTTCGCCGTGACCGGCACCGTCGTCGGCCTGGCCGCCGCCATAGGCCGCGCCGGAATCGGCCTCGGCGGGCTCACGCTGCTGCTGCTCGGCAATCCGCTGTCGGCGGCGACCTCGGCGCCGGAGCTGCTGCCGCAGCCGTGGGGGACGATCGGCCAGTACCTGCCGCCGGGTGCGTCGGCCACCCTGCTCCGGTCGGCCGCGTACTTCGACGGCGCCGGAGGCGCCGGCCCGCTCGCCGTCCTCGCCGCCTGGGTCTTCGCCGCCCTCGCGCTGATGGTCCTGGGCGGTATGCGGAGGCGCTCGAGAGGCGAGTTCGTGCCCGACCGCGAACCGGTGCCCGCGTGAAGTCCTTGCGCGACTCTGGGCGATTCCATGCGCGATCCGTACTCGCTCAATAGCATTCTGTGACACTTGAGTGGTGCGGAGGGCGAGACGGTGGCGGTGTTCGTGGTCCGGCGGCTGGCGAGCCATGCGGTGCTGGCCGTGCTCGCCGCCAGCCTCGGCTACCTGCTCGCCGCCGCGGCGCTCGATCCGCGGGCCGCTCTCGAAGGCGGCGCGCTCCGTCCGCCGGAGGCCGTCATCGACGCCAGGCTGGACGCCCTCAACCTCGATGACCGGACACCCCTGGCCGAGCGCTACCTCACTTGGGCCGGGGGCGTCTTGCGCGGCGACTTCGGCCGGACGTGGGAGGGCGAACCGGTCAACGCCGAACTCTGGCGCCGTCTCGGTGTCAGCCTGCGCCTGGTTCTTCCAGGAGCCGTTTTGGGAGCCGCGATAGGGGTCGCTCTCGGCGCCTACGCCGCCGTCCGGCATGGTCGGGCGGCCGACAGGCTCATCTCGAGCGGCTCCTACCTGCTGCTGGCGGTTCCCGTGTTCGTCCTGGCGGTGCTCTTACAGATCCTCGCTGAAGAAGCCAACGACGCCATGGGCTTGCGGGTGTTCGCCTGGGTGGGCGAATCGACGCCGGGGGCGTCTCACGGCGCGCTGTGGAGCCTTGCGGATCGAGCACGCCACCTGCTGCTGCCCACGGCCGCGATCGCGCTGTGCCAGTCCGCTCTCTACGCCCGCTACCAGCGGGGCCTGATGCTGGACGTGCTGCATGCCGACCACGTGCGCACCGCGCGGGCCAAGGGCCTCCGGCGGCGCAGCGCGCTGCTGCGGCACGGGCTCCGGACCGCGCTCGTCCCGATGACGACCTACTTCGCCTACACGGCGGGCCTTGTGCTCCTCGGCGGGGTCTTCACCGAGACCGCCTTCGGGTGGCACGGCCTGGGGGAGTGGCTCGTCGACTCCATCTCCCGCGGTGACGTCAACGCGGTGGCCGCCATCGACTGCCTCGCCGCCTGCGCCGTCCTGCTGGCGGCTCTCGCGTCCGACGTCCTGACCGCCGCGCTGGACCCCCGCGTCCGCGCGGGGGTCCTGCCATGACCGGCGGACGGCGTGCGGTGGCCGGGGGCGTCCTGCTAGTGCTCCTGGTCCTGCTGGCGTTCGCGGGGCCGCTCGCGTCACCGTGGGGGTGGGACGAGACGGACTTCGCGGCCTTCCGGCAGGGGCCTTCCGGAGAGCACTGGCTCGGCACGACCCAGAGCGGGCGGGACGTCTTCTCGCTCACCCTGCGCGGGGCGTGGAACTCGCTGTCGGTCGGGTTATGCGCCGCGGTGCTGGCGACCGGATTCGCCGCCGTCGCGGGGACGGCGGCCGGGTTCCTGGGCGGCGCCGCCGACCGGATGCTGATGTGGGGCGCCGACCTGCTCCTGGTGCTCCCGTCCCTGCTCGTCGTCACCGTCCTGGCGTCCAGGGCCGCCGGGGGATGGCCGGTGCTCGTGCCGCTGCTGGCCGCGTTCATGTGGATGCTCACCGCCCGCGTGGTGCGGGCCGCGACGCTCTCGCTGCGGGAGCGCGAGCACGTGCTGGCCGCCCGGTACCTCGGCCTGGGCGCGCCGCGCGTGATCGCGCGGCATGTGCTGCCCCATCTGGCGTCCCTGCTGGCCGTCGACGCGAGCCTGAACGTCAGCGTCGCGGTCGTCGCCGAGAGCGGGCTGTCCTACCTCGGGTTCGGGGTGCGGCCGCCGGACGTCTCGCTCGGCTCGGTGATCGCCGACGGCCGGGGCGGGGCGACCGCGCTTCCCTGGGCGTTCGGGTTCGCCGCCGGGCTGCTCGTCCTGATCGTCGTCGCGGTGAACCTGGTCGGGGACGGGCTGCGGGACGCTCTCCACCCGGAGGCGGGGCGTTGACCGTCCTGCGGGTCGCGGACCTGACCGTCCGCCACGCCTCCGGCGCCCGAGCCGTCCGCGGGGTGGGCTTCGCCGTCGAGGAGGGGGAGGCGCTCGGGATCGTCGGCGAGTCGGGAGCCGGCAAGACCGCGCTGGCCCTCGCCCTGACGGGCCTGCTGCCAGAAGGGGCCCACGTGGCCGGGAGCGTGCGGCTGCGCGGTGCGGAACTGCTGGGACGGACCGACGCCGAACTCTCCCGGGTGCGCGGCAAGGACCTGGCGATGGTCTTCCAGGATCCGCTGTCGGCCCTTTCACCCGTCCAGAAGGTGGGCGACCAGATCGCCGAAGCCGTCCGGGTCCATTCGGCGGCGGGCCGCGCGGCGGCGCGATCACGTGCCGTCGACCTGCTCGAACTGGTCGGCATGCCCGACGCGGCCCGCCGGGCCCGCGCCTACCCGCATGAGCTCTCCGGCGGAATGCGGCAGCGCGTGATGATCGCCATGGCCCTCGCCCACGACCCGGTGGCGATCGTGGCGGACGAGCCCACCGCGGCTCTGGACGCGACCGTCCAGGCGCGGGTGCTGGACGTCCTGCGGGCGGCCCGGGAGGCGAGCGGCGCCGCCGTCGTGCTGATCAGCCATGATCCCGGCGTCGTCGCCGGGTTCGCCGACCGCGTGATGGTCATGCGCGAGGGACGGGTGGTCGAGGCGGGAACGGTGGAGGAGGTCCACCGGCGGCCTCAATCGCCGTACACGCGCGGCCTGCTGCGCTCGACGCCGCGCCCAGGCGATGTCTCTCGGCCCCGCACCGGGCGTCCGGTCGTGCTCCGGGTGGAGGGCCTGGCCCGTCACTACCCCCTCACCAGAGGGACGCTGACGCGGCGGCGGGTCGGCGAGGTGCGGGCCGTGGACGGCGTGAGCTTCGACGTCCGCGAGGGGGAGACGCTCGCGCTTGTCGGGGAGTCAGGATCCGGCAAGACCACGACGCTGATGGAGGTCCTGCGGCTGACCCGCCCGCAGGAGGGGCGCGTCATCGTCTTCGGCCACGACACGGCCGCCTTGCGCACCGCCCACCGCAAGGCCCTGCGCAAGGACGTCCAGGTGGTGTTCCAGGACCCGTACGCCTCGCTGAACCCTCGGATGCGGGTGGCCGACATCCTCGCCGAACCGCTCACAGCGCACCGCATGCCGATCGGCGGGCGCGTGGAGGAGTTTCTGGCGATGGTGGGCTTGGAACCCGGTCATGCACGGCGCTTCCCCCATGCGCTCTCAGGCGGGCAGAGGCAGCGCGTGGCCCTGGCCAGAGCGCTCGCACTGGAGCCCCGCCTTCTGCTCTTGGACGAGCCCGTGTCGGCGTTGGACGCCGCCGTACAGGCGGGCGTCATGGAGCTGCTGGAGGGGCTCCGGGAACGCCTCGGCCTGGCGTGCCTGTTCGTCACCCACGACCTCGCCCTGGTCCGGGGCTTCGCCGACCGGGTCGCGGTCATGCACAGGGGCCGCGTCGTGGAGATCGGGTCGGTGCCCGATGTGTACGGCGCTCCCGCCCACCCGTACACGCGGGCGCTGCTGGACGCGATCCCTTCACCCGATCCAGAACGAGACCGACGTACCCGCTTCCTTCTGCACGATGACCCGTCCGATCCCAGGCCCATGGGCATTGCCTTGGGCTGCCGGTTCCGGACCCGCTGCCCGCACCACGCCACGCTCACCCCCGACGACAAACACCTATGCGAAGACCACGATCCGATGCCGCGTGCCATAGGCGCGGACCACTCCGCCGCCTGCCATCACCCGCTCGTCCCGGCGAAGGCCGAACGATGAGACATCTCCTCGCCGCGGTCCTCCTGGGGATCGCGCTCCTGAACGGCACCGGATGCACGGCCCCTGAAGCGTCGACGCCGGGCACACCTGGGCGCCTGCCTGCGGCGGACATCAACCCGACCTCGCGTGACCGTGTCTCCGGCGGCGGGACGCTGCGCTGGCCCCTGCCCGAATTCCCGTCCCAGTGGAACTCGGGCCATGTCAACGGCGCCAAGGGCGCGGTCGAGCACGTCATCCAGGCCGTCATGCCGTATCTGATGCGCGCCGATGAGAAGGCCGTCCCGCGCCCCGTTCCGGAGTATCTGGAATCGGCCACCTTGAAGCGGACCCGGCACGGCCAGACCGTCACCTACAGGCTCAACCCGCGCGCCAGGTGGTCGGACGGCAGGCCCATCGGGTACGCCGACTTCCGGGCGCAGGCCCATGCCCTGTCTGGACGCGACCCCCGCTACGAGGTCTCCGCCGTCACCGGCTACCAGCAGATCAAGCGCGTCGAACGCGGCGCTGACGAGCACGTCGTCAAGGTGACGTTCGCCCATACCTACGCGGACTGGCGCGGCCTGTTCAGCCCTCTGTATCCGGCTTCCGCCTACTCCAGCCCACGCGCGTTCAACACCGCATGGACGGACCGCATACCCGTCACGGCCGGACCGTTCAGATGCCAGCGGATCGACCGGACTGCCAAGACGCTCACCCTGGTGCGGGACCCGGCGTGGTGGGGTGCGCCCGCGAAACTCGACCGGATCGTTTACCGCGCCATGGACACCAGCGCGATGCCCGGCGCGTTCGCCAACAAAGAGATCGACCTGATGGACGTCGGCCTCGACGCTGATGCGCTGCAGCGCGTCCGGCACGTCCCCGGCGCCGTCGTCCGGAGGGCGGGCGGGCCGGACTGGCGGAACTTCACCTTCAACGCGGCCGGGCCCATCCTGTCGGACGCCCGGGTACGGCGGGCGGTGACGCTCGGCATCGACCGGCGCGCCATCGCGCGGTCCGACCTGTCCGGTCTCGGCGTGCCGGTCCAGCCGCTCGGCAACCATTTCTACGTCGGCACCCAGGCCGGCTACCAGGACAACTCCAGCGAGTTCGGCGGCTACGACCCCGCGCGGGCCGGGCGGCTCCTGGACGAGGCGGGCTGGAAGCCCCACGGCAAGTACCGCGCCAAGGCGGGACGCACGCTCGCGCTGCGGTTCGTCGTGCCGTCGGGGGTCCCGATCAGCAGGCGGGAGGGGGAGCTGACGCGCGCGCTGCTCGAACGCATAGGCGTCCGAGTGGACATCCAGGTCGTTCCCGCCGACGACGTCTTCGAGCGGTACGTCACGCCGGGGAACATGGACATCGTCCCGTTCTCCTGGCTCGGCACCTCGTTCCCCGCTTCGGAGATGAAGGCGGTGTTCGCCCGGCCTCACGGACGCAGCGTCCAGCAGAACTACTCCCGGATCGGCAGCGCCGCCATCGACGCGGCGATGGACCAGGCCATCGCGGAGGTCGACCCGGGCAGGGTCCACGTCCTGGTGAACAGGGCCGACCGGCTCATCTGGCGCCAGGCGTCGGTCCTCCCGCTGTTCCAGCGCCCCCAGCTCGTCGCCGTGCGCGCGGACCTCGCCAACGTGGGGGCGGGCGGCTTCGTTGACCTCGCCTACCAGGACATCGGCTTCAGGAAGCGGTGAGGCTTCCGGATCCGTTCAGGTCAGGGGAAGGCGAGCTGGACGCCCTTGCGGTCGCTGGTGAAGCGGGCGTTCCACACGTACAGGCGCAGGTCGTCGGCGGAGAGGTCCTCCTTGACCGGGAGGTCGGAGGCGATGCGGACCACGTAGGAGGCGCCCGCCGGCATCATCGTGTCGCCGCCGTCCTCGACAGGTGCCTTGGACCCGCCCACCCGCGCGGTGATCGTGCTGTGGTTGGGGAGGGTGCACATGTCGTCCGGGATGCCGGCCTGCGGCATGCACCGCTCCTGCGCCGACGACGGGACCTGCGACTTCGGCATGAACAGGTCGGCGGGGAAGTCCAGCAGGACGGGCCGCCGCTGGCTGTTGGTGAGGATGTAGTCGGCGTAGGCGTAGGTCGTCCCCTCCGGCGGGGCCTGCGTGGCGCCGAGCGGCTGCCGTGACGTCCCCGCCATGACGGCGGCGAGGCTGTAGCCGTAGCCCTCCGGCGTCGTGAAGCCGACCGGCGGGCCGGCCTTCGGAGCGGGCACGGACGAGCCGCCCCCGCCGTCGCCCTGGCTCGCGAGGACGGGCGGGGCGGGGTCCCCGCCGCCCGTGCCCGGCCGCAGGAACACGATCACGCCGGCCACCGCGGCGATCCCGACGGCGCCGGTGACGGCCCCCGCGAGGCCGAGCCTTCCTGCCTGGCTCTTCTTCCTGCGGCGGTGCGAGCGGTACGGCTGGCGGCTGTTGGCCATGGTCGCTCCCTCGGGCCCTCTCCAGCTCGGTCGGCGTGTCCTTCCCACGGCGGGCAGGCCACGATACCGGACAGCCGGATCGGCGGCGGTCCTGACCTGTGGGCTACGAACCGCGCGCGATAAGGGCGTCGCGGCCGAGTCCCCGCAGGGAGGCGTCCAGCACCTGCGCGGTGTGCGCGACGGCGATGCCGGCGCCGCGCCGGCGCAGCGCTGTGGCGATCTGCATCGAGCAGCCCGGGTTGGCGGCGACGAGCAGTTCGGCTCCGGTGGCGTCCACGTTCACCGCCTTCCGGTCGCCGAGTTCTCCGGCGGCCTCCGGCTGGAACAGGTTATAGGTCCCGGCGGAACCGCAGCAGATGTCGGGTTCGGCGATCTCCCGGACGGTGAGCTGGGGGATCGCGGCCAGCAGTTCGCGGGGCTGGAGCCGGATGCCCTGGGCGTGGGCGAGGTGGCAGGCGTCGTGGTAGGCGATCGTGACCGGAAGTGGCCGCCGTTCCGCGCGGGGCCCGAGTTCCACCAGGTACTCGGCGAGGTCCCGGGTCTTGGCGGAGAGCGCCTCCGCCCGAGCGGACCATTCCGGGTCGTCGGCGAGCAGCGCCCGGTACTCCTTCATCGCGGACCCGCATCCGGCGGAGTTCACCACGATGACGTCGACGGCCTCGAACGTCTCGACCGTCCGGCGGGCGAAGGCGCGGGCCTCGTCCTCGCGCCCGGAGTGCATGGACAGCGCCCCGCAGCACCCCTGCCCCCGGGGGATGACGACGTCGCAGCCCTCCATCGCCAGGACCCGGGCCGTGGCGGCGTTGACGCCGGGGAAGAACTCGCTCTGGACGCATCCGGTCAGCATCCCGACCGTGGCGCGGCGCTCCCCGCGTGCGGCGACGCGCTCGGGCAGCCTCGGCGCCCTGCCGAGGGGCGGGGCCAGCCGCTCCATCGCGGCGAGGGACGGCGAGATGCGCTCCAGGATGCCGGTGCGCCGCACGAGCCGTTCCAGACCCGACCGCTGGTACGCGCGGAGGGGCCCGCGCAGGGCGCGGAGCCTGCGCTTGTACGGGAAGAGTTGGAAGACCATCTCCCGTATGACGCGCTCCTTCACCGGGCGGGGGTGCTCCCGCTCGACGTCGGCCCGGGTCGTCTCGATGAGACGGTCGTACTGCACCCCGGACGGGCAGGACGTCACGCAGGCCATACACCCCAGGCACCGGTCGAAGTGCTCGACCATCGGTCCGCTGAGCGGTTCGCCGTCCGCGTGCTGCTGCATCAGATGGATGCGGCCCCGGGGAGAGTCCATCTCCTCGCCCCAGAGCACGTACGTCGGGCACGTCGGAAGGCAGAACCCGCAGTGCACGCAGTCGCTGAGCAGGTCCGGGAGGTCGTCCTGTGCGCTCATCAGATCCCTCCCACGAAGCGGCCGGGGGACAGCCGGTGATCCGGGTCGAACTGGTCCTTCACCCGCCGCATCAGCGCCAGCGCGGGAACCGGCCCCCACAGGTCGATCTCGCCGCGCACCTCTTGCGGCGCGTAGCGGACGACGGCGTGCCCGCGGTGCTTCCTCAGCACGTCGCGTAGGCGGCCGAGGACGTCGGCCACCTCGTTGGGGCCGGACTCCGCGGGAAGGCCCACGTGGCCTTGCCCGCTGCCGCTCCAGGTGGCGGCGGCCCCCGGCCCGAGCACGGTGAGGACGTCGCGGAGGGATGGCGGCGGGGCGCCGATGTCGATGAGGGTGGTGCCGTCCGGGTAGACGCCCCACCCATCGGGTGCGGTGTCGGAGATCTCGGCCTTCTCGCCGAGGAGCTCCGCGGTCTGCCGAGCGCGCGCGGCGACACCGTCGGGAACGCCCTCCAGGAACACCGCCACCGTCCCTGGGCTGATGTACTCGACCGCACTCGGCGCGACAGGGGAGTGGAGGACGGTCTGGACCGCGTCGTGCGCGTCCTCGGGCCCGTCCACGGCGCAGGTCACGTACGCCGTCGCGGCGGGGACCGGATGCAGGCGGAACGTGGCCTCCACGATCAGGCCCAGCGTCCCGTAGGAGCCGCAGAAGAGGCGCCCCAGGTCGTACCCGGCGACGTTCTTGACGACCTTGCCGCCCGACCGCGCGACCTGCCCGTCCGCCCGGACGACCGTGAGCCCGATGACCAGGTTCCTGGGCGTCCCGTACAGGGTGCGCAGGGGGCCGGCCGCGCCCGTGGCGACCGTCCCGCCGACGGTCGAGCCCGGCAGCGGCACGTCGAGCGCGAGCCGCTGCCCCCGCTCCGCCAGCCGCTCGGCGAACTCCTCCATCGCGAGCCCGGCCTCCGCCTTGGCGACGAGGTCCCCGGCCGTGTGCTCGACGAGCCGGCCGAGCCGGTGGGTGTCGACGATCAGGTCGCAGCGCTCCGGAGGCAGCCCCCAGTCCAGCCGGGTCTCGGCCCCGCGCGGGACGACGGCAAGCCCCTTCTCGGCGGCCACGCGCATGACGTCGGCGGCCTCGGCCAGGTTCTTCGGCGCCGCGACGATCGCGGGCTCCACGCCGAGCACGCCTTCCGCGGGCTCGCCGGGCCGGACGTCGCCGCAGACCTTCGCCAGGGCGTCCAGGGGCCGCATCAGAAGATGTCCGCCTTTCCCTCGTACGGGTGCGGGCCCTTGCGCTTGCCGGGCACCTCGCCGCACAGCCGCGGCGTGGGGAAGACCTTGCCCGGGTTGCACAGCCCCGCGGGGTCGAAGCCGCAGCGGACCATCTGCATCGTGTCCAGGTCGGCGTCGGTGAACATGCGCGGCATGTAGCGGGCCTTGTCCACGCCGACGCCGTGCTCGCCCGTGATGGAGCCGCCGTGCTCGATGCACAGGTCGAGGATCGCGCCCGACACCTCCTCGGCGCGCGCCTCCGCGCCCGGTTCGGCGTCGTCGAACAGCACCAGCGGGTGCAGGTTGCCGTCCCCGGCGTGGAACACGTTCGCGACCCGCACGCCCGACTCGGCCGACAGGGCGTCGATCCGGGCCAGGACGTCGGGGAGGACCGTCCGGGGGATGACGCCGTCCTGGACGAGGTAGGCCGGGCTGATCCGGCCCACGGCCGCGAACGCCGACTTGCGCCCCTTCCAGATCAGCGCCCGCTGCACGTCGTCGTCGGCGATGCGGATCTCGAAGGCGCCCGCGTCCCGGCACAGCCGCTCCACCTCGGCGAACTGCGCGGCGACCTCGGCCTCCGGGCCGTCCAGCTCCACGATCAGCACCGCGCCGGCGCCCGGCGGGTACTCGCAGCGCACCGCCGCCTCGGCCGCCTCGATCGCGAGGGCGTCCATCATCTCGATCGCCGCCGGGAGGACCCCCGCGCCGATGATCGCCGACACCGCGGCGCCGCCCGCCTCGATCGACCCGAACGCGGCCAGCAGCGTCTGCACGGTCTCGGGGACCCGCGTCAGCCGCACCGTGATCTTGGTGGTGATGCCGAGCGTGCCCTCCGCGCCGACGAACACGCCGAGCAGGTCGTAGCCGGGCCCGTCCGCCGTGAGCTCCACGAGCTCGCCGTCCGGGGTGACGACCTCGCAGGCCAGCACGTGGTGCGCGGTGAACCCGTACTTCAGGCAGTGCGCGCCGCCGGAGTTCTCCGCGACGTTCCCGCCGACCGAGCAGATCTGCTGGCTGGAGGGGTCGGGCGCGAAGTAGTACCCGTACGGGCGGACGGCCCGCGTCACGTCCAGGTTGATCACGCCGGGCTCCACCACGGCCCGCTGCCCCGGGACGTCGATCTCCAGGATCCGGTTCATCCGGGACGTGACGATCAGCACGCCGTCCGTGCGGGGGAGCGCGCCGCCCGACAGGCCGGTCCCGGAACCGCGCGCCACGTAGGGGATCCCGGCGGCCGCGCACTCCCGCACGATCGCGGCGATCTGCTCGGCCGTGTCGGGCAGCACGACGACGCCGGGCGTGGACCGGTGGTTGGTCAGGCCGTCGCACTCGTAGGTGCGCAGCCGCACCGGATCGGTGATCACCCGGTCGGCCCCGAGCAGCGCCTCCAGCCTGGGCGCGAGCGCCGTGAGCATGGTCTCCATCCCTTCCACGATCCCTCGCACGCGAGCCCGTCGCAAGGGGCGCCGGGCCGTCCGGAAACCGTTTCCCGGACGGCCCGCCGCCCCCTACGGACTGCCGGCCGGAGCCCGGCCCCTTACGGGAACTGCTGGTAGGCCGGGGTGGTGAGGAACTCGGAGTACTCGTCGGCCAGCGTGACCTCCTTGAAGAGCTTCACGGCCTGGTTGTAGCGGGGCTCGTTGTAGGCCTGGCCCAGGTCCTCGCGGATCTTGGCGAGCTCCTCGTCCAGGAGCTGCTCCACCCACTCCTTGGTGATCTTCTGGCCCTCGGCGGTGGCGACGCCGTTGTAGATCCACTGCCACACCTGGGAGCGGGAGATCTCCGCGGTGGCGGCGTCCTCCATCAGGTTGTGGATCGCGACCGCGCCGGCGCCGTCCAGCCAGGTGGCGAGGTAGCGCAGCGCCACGTCGATGTTGTTGCGCAGGCCCGCCTCGGTGATCTCGCCGGGGGTGGCCTTGACGTTGAGCAGGTCGGCGGCGGAGACGTGGACGTCCTCGCGGAGCCGGTCGCGCTGGTTCGGCTTGTCGCCGAGCACGCCGTCGAACACCTCGCGGCAGACCGGGACGAGGTCGGGGTGGGCGACCCAGGAGCCGTCGAAGCCGTCCCCGGACTCGCGGGTCTTGTCGGCGCGGACCTTCTCCAGCGCGACCCGGTTGACCTCCTCGTCGCGGCGGGACGGGATGAACGCCGCCATGCCGCCGATCGCGTGCGCGCCGCGCTTGTGGCACGTCCGGACGAGCAGCTCGGTGTAGGCCCGCATGAACGGCGCGGTCATCGTGATCGCGTTGCGCTCGGGCAGCACGAAGTCGGCGCCCCGGTCCCGGAACTTCTTGATCACCGAGAAGAGGTAGTCCCAGCGGCCCGCGTTCAGGCCGGCGGAGTGGTCGCGCAGCTCGTAGAGGATCTCCTCCATCTCGAACGCGGCCGGGATCGTCTCGATCAGCACGGTCGCGCGGATGGTGCCGCGCGGGACCTCCAGGGCGTCCTGGGCGAGGTTGAACGCGTCGTTCCAGAGCCGCGCCTCGAGGTGGCTCTCCATCTTCGGCAGGTAGAAGTAGGGGCCCTTGCCCTTGGCCAGCTGCCTGCGGGCGCAGTGGAAGAAGTAGAGGCCGAAGTCGAACAGCGACCCGGACATGGGCTCGCCGTCGACGAGGAGGTGCTTCTCCTCCATGTGCCAGCCGCGCGGCCGGACGACGATCGTCGCGAGCTCCCCGTCGTCCTTCAGCGCGTAGGACTTGCCGCTCTTGGCGTCGGTGAAGTCGATGGTGCGGTCGAGGGCGTCCCGCAGGTTGAGCTGCCCCTCGATCATGTTGTTCCACAGCGGGGTGTTGGCGTCCTCGAAGTCGGCCAGCCACACCTTGGCGCCCGAGTTCAGCGCGTTGATCGTCATCTTCCGGTCCGTGGGGCCGGTGATCTCGACGCGGCGGTCCTCGAGGCCGGGCGCGGGCTCGGCGACGCGCCACGAGTCGTCGCCGCGGACGCCGGCGGTCTCGGGCAGGAAGTCGAGGGTGCCGCCCGCGGACAGCTTGCGCTGCCGCTCGGCGCGCGTCCCCAGCAGCTCCTTGCGGCGGGCGCCCAACTCGCGCTGCAGGGCGGCGAGCAGGCCGAGCGCGTCGGGGGTCAGGATCTCCTCGTACCGCTCGCCGAGGGGTCCGGTGACCTCGATGCCTTCCAGTCCAGCCATCTGCCTGCCCTTTCGTATAGCGAAATTCGACTTCTGTTACGTGGAGAACGGTACTCGCCGGTACGGAGACCGGTCAAAGCAGGGTTCCTTGCAGACCTCCCCGCGCGCGCTTGCGTCAACCCAAGGGGAAACCGGGTGATAACCACGTGACCGCTGGGGAGGGTGCGTGAGACGATCGCGGGGAAGATACGGCCGCGAAGCGGCGTTCTACGAGGACATATGACTGAACCTTTCTCTGCAGACCAGGCCCGGATCCAGGAGGAGCTCGAGTACGAGCCCCTGACGGGCGAACTCGATCTCGAAGACAGGCGGGCACTGCGCCGCGTCGCGGGCCTGTCCACCGAACTCACCGACGTCACCGAGGTCGAGTACCGCGCCCTCCGGCTGGAGCGGGTCGTCCTGGTGGGCGTCTGGACGGAGGGGACGGCCCAGGAGGCCGAGAACTCCCTGCGCGAGCTGGCGCTGCTCGCCGAGACCGCGGGCTCGCAGGTGCTCGAAGGGCTCGTCCAGCGCCGGACCCGCCCCGACCCGGCGACCTACATCGGCTCCGGCAAGGCCGCGGAGCTGCGCGACATCGTGATCTCCACCGGCGCGGACACCGTCATCTGCGACGGCGAGCTGGCCCCGAGCCAGCTGCGCCACCTGGAGGAGACCGTCCAGGTCAAGGTGATCGACCGGACCGCGCTGATCCTGGACATCTTCGCCCAGCACGCCAAGAGCCGCGAGGGCAAGGCGCAGGTCGAGCTCGCGCAGCTCGACTACCTGCTGCCGCGGCTGCGCGGCTGGGGCGGCAACCTGTCCCGGCAGGTCGGCGGGCGCGCCGCGGGCGGCGTCGGCATCGGCGGCCGCGGGCCCGGCGAGACCAAGATCGAGCTGGACCGGCGGCGGATCCGCACCCGGATGGCCAAGCTGCGCCGGCAGATCGCCGAGATGTCCAAGTCGCGCGACACCAAGCGCGGCGAGCGGCGCCGCCACCGGGTGCCCGCCGTCGCCATCGCCGGCTACACCAACGCGGGCAAGTCGTCCCTGCTCAACCGGCTCACCGGCGCCGGGGTGCTGGTGGAGAACGCGCTGTTCGCCACCCTCGACCCCACCGTCCGGCGCGCCGAGACGCCGGGCGGCCGCGCCTACACGCTGGCCGACACGGTCGGGTTCGTCCGGCACCTGCCGCACCAGCTCGTCGAGGCGTTCCGCTCGACGCTGGAGGAGGTCACGGACGCGGGGCTCGTCCTGCACGTCGTGGACGGCTCCGACGCCGACCCCGAGGCGCAGATCGACGCCGTCCGCGAGGTGCTGCGCGAGATCGGCGCCGACCGCATCCCGGAGATCATCGTGATCAACAAGGCGGACGCGGCCGACGAGCTGGCGATCGCGCGCCTGCAGCGCCGCGAGCCGCACAGCGTCGTGGTGTCCGCCCGCACCGGGTTCGGCATCGAGGAGCTGCGCGCCGCGATCGAGGCCGACCTGCCGGGCCTGGAGAGCGAACTGCACGTCCTCGTGCCCTACGAGCGCGGAGACCTCGTCGCGCGCGTCCACGAGCGCGGAGAGGTGCTCAAGCAGGAGCACGTCGCCGAGGGCACCGTCATGCACGCCCGGATGCCCGCCGACCTCGCGGGCGAACTCGCACGGTACGAGACCGTCTCCCCGACGGCCTGAACTCCTGTCCCCGCCGGGCCCTTCCGAGGGCCCGGCGGGTTTTGGACCGGTCGTTCGGCCGCTTCGTGATCGTCCGAAGGGGCGTCCTGGTCCCCGAACGGTGACAGCTTGTCCATTCCGCTTGACGATGCGGTTGAAATCCGTACCGTCGAAGAGCCAAGGGCGGGGTGATGGGTGTCGATGCGCTGCGATCAGAGGTTGTCGGACGGGCCTTCGGTGCACTACCGTGACGAAACCGATATCTCCGGTCTCGTTGCCAGTGGTGGCCCCCCGGTCACCCGACCCTCCACAGGTGGAGCCGCCGGCACCCAGCCGGCGTTTCGGATCGAGAGCAGGTGGCCCAACCATGGCAGGTCCGAACGCCGACACGAGGGCCCGCGGCCCGCACCTCCGCCCCGCATCCTGCAGCGCGCACGCGTGCGCACGGCCCCATCCAGGTCGGTGACCCTATGACGGTACGGCTGTTGACGAACATCGGCAGGCTCTGGACGGGCACCGACGTCTGCAGCAACGCCGCGGTTCTCATCCACGACGACCGCGTCGTCTGGGCCGGGCCCGCCTCCGACCTCCCGCAGAGCGTCCCCGGCATCATCGACGACATCGTCGACGTCGACCACGTCGAGAACCTCGGCGGCGGCCTCGTCACGCCCGGCCTCATCGACGCGCACTCCCACCCCGTCTACGCGGGCAACCGCTGGGCCGAACTCGCCATGCGCACCAGCGGCTCGTCCCACTCCGCCATCACCGCGGCGGGCGGCGGCGTCAACTCCACCGTGACCGTCACCCGGGGGACCGACCCCTGGACGCTGTGCAACGGCGTCCGCGAACGGCTCCGCCAGTGGATCCTCGCCGGGACCACCACCGTCGAGGCCAAGACCGGCTACCACCTCACCCGCGACGGCGAGCTCGCCGACATCCGGATGCTGCGGTCGCTGGAGGGCGAGCCCTCCATGCCCCGCATCCACGCCACGTTCCTCGCCGCACACATCCTGCCGCCCGAGTTCTTCGGACGCCGCCGCGACTACATCGAGGCCGTCCGCCTCTGGGCCGGCGACGCCGCCGTCGCCGGGGCCGACTCGATCGACGTCTACTGCGACGAGGGCCACTTCACCGCCGAGGAGGCCCGCGCCCTCCTGCTCACCGGCAAGCGCGCCGGCCTCAAGGCCCGCATGCACGCCTGCGCCAACGAGCGCATCGGCGCCGCCCAGGTCGCCGCCGAGGTCGGCTGCGCGTCCGCCGACCTGCTCACCCAGGCCAACGACGACGACATCAAGGCCCTCGCCCACGCCGGCGTCACCGCCACCGTCTGCCCCGGCAGCTCCCTCAACAGCAGCCGCGCCCCCGCGCCCGTCCGGCAGATGCTCGACCGCGGCGTCACCGTCGCCCTCGGCACCGACCACAACCCCGGCCAGTGCGGCATCACGTCCATGCCCCTCGTCATCGGGCTGTCGGTCGCGATGTTCGGGCTCAGCGTGACCGAGGCGCTGCGCGCCGCCACCCTCGGCGGAGCCGCCGCGCTGCGCGTCGGCGACCGCGGCTCCCTCGCCCCGGGCATGCTCGCCGACATCGTCCTGTGGGACGCCGACCACGAGGGCGCCTTCGCCTGGGCGTTCGGGCTCCGCGCCCTGCGCATCTGGCGCGGCGGCGTGCCCGTCCAGCCCTGACGCGGAACCCGCGGCGGCGGGTAGGGTCGCCGGCATGGGCAGTGCGGGCGGCAGTGGCGGTGCGGTCGCGGTCGTCACCGATTCCACCGCCTACCTTCCCCCCGGGCTCGCCGAACGGCACGGGCTGACCGTCGTCCCCCTGCAGATCGCCGTCGGCGGCACCACGCGGGACGAGGGCGACATGAGCACCGCCGAGGCCGCCCGGGCGCTGAAGGAATGGCGTCCCGTCACCACGTCCCGTCCCGCACCCAGGCGGTTCGCGGACGCCTACAAGGCCGCCGCCGCCTCGGGCGCGCGTGCGGTGGTCTCCGTGCACCTGGCCTCGGGCATGTCCGGGACGGTCGAGGCCGCGCGCCTCGCCGCGGAGGACGCGCCCGTGCCCGTGCGGGTCGTCGACAGCGGCACCATCGGCATGGGCCTCGGATTCGCCGCCCTCTCCGCGGCGGCCGTCGCGATGCGGGGCGGGTCCGCGGAGGAGGCCGTGTCCGCCGCCGTCCGGCGGGCCGGGCTCACCCGCTCCCTCATCTACGTCGACACCCTGGAGCATCTGCGGCGGGGCGGCCGGATCGGCGCCGCCGCCACCCTGTGGGGCTCCGCGCTGATGGTGAAACCGCTCCTCGAGATCACCGACGGCGGCATCGCGCCGCTGGAGAAGGTCCGCACGTCGTCGCGGGCGCTGGGCCGGCTGGAGGAACTGGCCGTGACCGAGGCAGGTGACCGGCGCGTCGACCTGGGCGTCCAGCACCTCGCCGCCGCCGCCCGCGCCGAGACCCTGGCCGCCCGGCTCCGTGAACGCGTCCCGCACGTCCAGGACGTCTACGTCGGCGAGGTCGGCCCCGTCATCGGCGCCCATGTCGGCCCCGGCATGCTGGGCGTCGTCGTGGCGCCCCAGCTCTGACCCGCGCCTGCCGCCGCCCGGGGCCCTGAGGGGCGCAGGAGGCTGCGCAGGACGGTCGGCGGATGACCGGTCTCCGCCCTGATGGTGCGAGTGAGATGCGCGTGGTCGGCGAAACCGAGGTCGGCGGCCAGGCCCGCCAGATCCCGCTCGCCCTGCTCCAGGCGGTCGAGGGCGCGCCCGACCCGGATCCGGTTCCGGTAGCGGGTGACGGACATGCCCGTCTCGCTGCGGAACGTCCGGCTCAGGTGGGAGGGGGAGACCTCCAGGAGGCGCGCCAGCGGGACCAGGCCGGCCGCCTGCGGATGGCCGCTCGCCATGGCCTCGCGCGCCTCGTCGACCACGGCGCGGCGCCTGCCGCCCTGCTCGTCCACGGCCAGGTGGGCGAGGAGGTCCATGAGCCGCTCGGCAGTCTCGTATCCCACGTCGGGGCCGGCTCGCAGTAGGAGGCGATGGGCGAGGTCCGCGCGCGCGCTGACCCTGACAGTCCCGGACGGGCGTCGCCAGAGGGCGGGGGAGAGCATGATGGCCGTGCACACGTCGCCGCCTGCGGGATGCGCGAACTGGCCCTCCTCGCCGGTGGTCTGGGTGTAGCCCGTGGTGGGGTCGAGGACGTCGCGTCCGTGGCGCGAACGCATGCGGAACCGTCCCGCCCGCACCAGGACGATCTGGTCGCCGTCGAACGGCTCAGGCTCCGACCAGCCGGGCCGGTGCCCGGTGCAGCGCACGGCGTGGACGGCGAAGTCGTCCGTTTCCGCCACGATGGTCGACTCGCGCATGCCCGCCATCGTACGCAGGGCAAACATGTTCAAGCGCTGGTACGGGGCGGTCGGCACACTCGCGGAATGGTCAAACGATGGCTGCTCGCGGTGCTGCTCACCGGGCAGACGATGGTGTCGATGGACGGGTCCATCGTGGCGGTGGCGATGCCCGACATCGCGGAAGGGCTGCACTCGTCCGGCTCCCTGCTGCAACTCATCACGGGCGGCTACATCTTCGCCTTGGCCGTCCTCGTGGTCACAGGCGCGCGGCTGGGCGACGGCTACGGCCACCGCACGATGTTCTTCCTGGGGCTGTTCGGTTTCACCGCGTCGTCGCTGGCCTGCGGACTGGCGCCGACCGGCACCGTCCTGGTCGCGGCGAGGATCTTCCAGGGAGCGTCGGCCGCGCTGCTGCTGCCGCAGATCCTGTCGCTGATCCAGCTGGCCTTCGAGGGGCCTGCCAGGGCGCGCGCTCTCGGCCTCTACTCCATGGTCCTGGCGCTGGGGGTCGCCCTGGGCCAGGTGGCGGGGGGCCTCATCGTGACCCTCGGCGGCAGCTGGCGGCCCATCTTCCTCGTCAACGTCCCCATCGGAGCCGCGCTTCTCGTGATCGGGCCGCGCCTGATGCCGCCGGAGCACAGGAAGCCCGTCCGCCTGGACCTGCTCGGCGTGGTGCTCCTCTCCCTCGGGATGATCGCCTTCGTCGTGCCCCTGGTCCTGGGCAGGGAGCAGCACTGGCCGCTGTGGACGTGGCCGTCCATGGCGGTGGGGTGCGCGCTGCTCGCCGTCTTCTGCGTCTACGAGCTGAGGACGGCGTCACCGCTGCTGGACCTCTCGGTGCTGCGCAGACCCTTCGTCGCACCCGGCCTGTTCGCGTCCTGCGCGGTGATGGGCGCCTACACCGGCTTCCTGTTCACGCTCGCGCTCTACTTGCAGAACGTTCTCGGCTTCTCGCCGCTCCACGCCGGTCTCACCTTCATCCCGTACACGGCGGGTTTCGCGACGGCGGGGCTGGGATGGACACGTCTGCCCCTGCGGATGAAGGCGAATCTTCCGGCTTTCGGCCTGCTGGCCTTCGCCGCCGCCGCGTCGGCGCTGGCCCTGCTGACCGGGGACGGCTGGCCGGCGCTGCTGTCGATACCGCTCCTGTACACCGCCGGGCTGGGGCACGCGGCGGGCTTCAGCCCCCTGGTCGATCGGATCACCAGTGCGGTGGGGCCCGCCCAGGCCTCGTCCGTCTCCGCCCTGACGAACACGGGCGCGCTGCTGTCGAACGTCCTCGCGATCGCCGTCTTCGGCGGGGTCTACCTCTCCTCGCCCGGAACGCTGACCCGCGTCACGGCCCTTCTGGTCGCGCTCCTGGTGCTCGCGGCCGCGGCCTCCCGGCGGCGCTGACGCGGAGTTATCCACAATTGACGAACCGCGTGCCCGCCCTCATCCGGCCTCCTTAACGTCGGGCGCCATGAGACCCGACACGGAAGACCGCCTGCACGCGATCACAGGCCGGTGGAAGCCGTCCGCCGCTCCGGCCGACGCGCCGCCCGCGGCCCGGTTGCGCGCGACGCCCGAACGCTCCCACGTCCGCATGCTGGTCCTCGCCGGTGTGCTCGCCGCGCTGGTGGCGGCCGGCTACCTGTGGCTCGCCCGGCCGCGCCCCCAGCCGGCGGCCCCGGCGGCGAACGCGGCCGTCAGCGAACCGCGCCCCGCGATCTCAGCCGGGGCGGCGGCTGCGGCGTCCCCGGCGGCGTCCTCCTCGGTGGTCGTCCACGTCCTCGGCAAGGTCGAGCACCCGGGCGTGGTCACCCTGCCGTCGGGCTCGCGGGTCGCAGAGGCGATCAAGGCCGCGGGCGGGGTGCGCCGGGGCGCGAAAACCGGCACCCTCAACCTGGCCCGCCCGCTGGTGGACGGCGAGCAGATCCCGGTCGGCGTCCGCGCGCCGTCGCCGTCCCCACCGCCGCCCGCCGGCGCGGCCTCGCCCGCGCCGGGGGCGCCCGGCACTCCGGTCGACCTCAACGCGGCGACCCCCGACCAACTCGACGACCTCCCCGGCGTCGGGCCCGTCCTCGCCCAGCGCATCGTCGCCTACCGCACCCAGCACGGCGGCTTCCGCTCCGTCGAGCAGCTCCAGGAGGTCAGCGGCATCGGCGCCCGGCGCTTCGCCGACCTGAAGCCGATGGTCCGCGTATGACCCACGACCTCCGCCTCCTGGCCCCGGCCCTGGCCACCTGGCTAGCCGCCGCCACGACCATAGGCCTCCCCCAGCCCCTGACCTACGCCCTCGCAGCCATCGCCGCCATCACGTCCGCCTACCTCCTAACAACCCACAAACCACCGCACCCCCTGGCCAGCGCTCACCAAGAACCCCCGAACCGGCCCCCACAACCCACAAGGCACCCCGGCAACACCCCCACACACCACCCAGACGATGGTTGGTGCGCGCGGTTTCTTAGCCGGGTTCCCTTGCCTGCGTGGTGGCCGGGGGGTGGGGGCGTGCGGCAGGCGGGTGGGGGGCGGCGGCTTCTTGCGGGGGCGGCCCTGGCGTGTGCTGCGGCGTCCGCTTGCGGGGTCGGGCTGCGGACGACGGCCGTCGGCACGGGGCCCGTGCGGGAGATGGCCCGGGCCGGGCGGTTCGCTACGGCCGAGGCCGTGGTGACCGGCGATCCGCAGGCGCGGCCCGGCAATGGGCGGCAGATGATCATCATTCGGGCCCGGGCGGAGGCCGTCGGGCGGACCCGGGTCCGCGTCCCGGTCCTGCTGATCGCCGGGGACCCGCGCTGGCTCCGGCCGATCCCGAGCCAGCGCGTGCGGCTCCTCGGGCGCTTCGTGCCACCGAGGGGCCCCGGTCTGCTGGCCGCGGTCGTGATCGTCCGCGGGCCGCCCACCCTGCTCGGGGCACCGTCCGCGGTCCAGCGCGCCGCGGAACACGTGCGGGCACGGCTGCGAGCGGCGGTGGCGCGGCTCCCGCCCGACCGGCGCGGAGTCCTGCCGGGCATGGTCGTCGGCGACACCTCGCGGCTCGACCCGGCCCTCGCGGAGGAGTTCCGCATCGCCGGGCTCACCCACCTCCTGGTGGTCTCCGGCGCGAACCTGGCGATCGTCGTCGGGGCGGTCCTCGGGCTGTGCCGGCTCGCGGGCCTCGGACGGCGCCGCGCCCCGCCCGTCGCCGTCCTCGCGGTGTGCGCGTTCGTCGTCGTGGCCCGTCCGGAACCGAGCGTCCTCCGCGCGACCGTCATGGGCCTGATCGGCCTCCTGGCGCTCTTCACCGGACGCGGCCGCCAAGGGCTCCCCGCGCTGGCGGCGGCGGTGCTCCTCCTGGTCCTCATCGATCCGGAACTGGCGCGCTCCTACGGGTTCGCCCTGTCGGTCCTCGCGACGGCCGGCCTGCTCGTCCTGGCCCCGCCCTGGCGCGAGCGGCTCGCCCGCCGGATGCCGGGTCCGCTCGCGGACGCCCTCGCCGTCGCGGCCGCCGCCGAGGTGGCCGTCGCGCCCGTCCTGGTGCTGCTGTCCGGTGAGATCGGCGTCGTCTCGGTGTTCGCGAACCTGCTCGCGGCCCCGGCCGTCGCCCCCGCCACCCTCCTGGGCGCGCTCGCCGCCGTCACCGCGCCCGTCTCCCTGCCGCTCGCCCGCCTGATCGTGCGGCCCGCCGGCCTGGCCGTCGGCTGGATCATCTGGGTCGCCCGGACGGCCGCGTCGGTGCCCTACGCGACGATCCCCTGGGCAGGGGGCGCGCTGGGCGCGTCCACACTCCTCCTGGGCGCGGTGGCGGCGGTCCTGATCCTGCGCAGCCGCCGCCTCCGCCTGCTCGCGGCCGCCGCCATGACCGGCGTCCTAATCGCGGTCGTCGCCCTGCGCGTCATCGCCCCTCCGTGGCCGCCACCCGGATGGCAGTTGGCCGCCTGCGACGTCGGCCAAGGAGACGCCCTGGCACTAGCCGCGGGCCCAGGCCAGGCGGTCGTCGTGGACACGGGCCCCGACCCCGCGCCGGTGGACCGCTGCCTCCACCGCCTCGGCGTCACCGACGTCCCGCTCCTCGTCCTGACCCACCCGCACGCCGACCACATCAACGGCATCTCCGGCGTCCGCCACGGCCGCACCGTCCACCAGGTCCTGATCACTCCGCGCACCTCGGGCCGCGAGGCGCGTCGCACCTCCGGCCTCCGCACCGCCCCCGCCGAGCCCGGACAGCAGTGGCGAGTGGGGGACCTCACCCTCTCCGTCCTCGCCCCGCTGACCACGAGCCCCGCCCTCTCGCCCGAGGACGACGGCACTGCGATCAACAACGCGAGCGTGGTCCTCGTCGCCCGCCGACCGGGATTCAGCGCCCTTCTGGCCGGCGACGTGGAACTGGAGGCACAACGCGCCCTGGAGGCGAGCGTCCCCCACGTCCAGGTCCTCAAGGTCCCGCACCACGGCTCACGCAGCCAGGACCCCGGCTTCCTGGCCGCCGCCCACGCGGCCATCGCCCTGATCTCGGTCGGCGCCCGCAACGACTACGGCCACCCGTCCTCCGCCACCCTGGCGCTCCTCCACCGCCTCCGCACCCAGATACACCGCACCGACAAGGAAGGCGACATAGCCATAGCCCGCACCCGCTCCGGCCTCACCACCGTCCCCCGCCACTAACCAGCCCCTCACCCCACACCAGGTCCGTGTCGTGGGGCGGGCGCGCGGGGTGGGGGAGCGTGGCATGCTGCTGGTGTGTCGGTTGAGTCCATCATTCTGGTCGTCGGTGATGAAGAGCTGCTCGTGGACCGGGCGGTCGCGGACGTCGTCGCGTCCGTGCGGGCGGGGGACCCGGAGATCGAGGTCATCGATCTGGCGCCCGGAGCGCTGGAGCCCGGCCGCATCTCGGAGCTGACGTCGCCGTCGCTGTTCGGCGGCGGGAAGGTGCTCGTGCTGCGGTCGGCGCAGGACCTGGGCAAGGACCTGACGGCCGAGGTGCTGCGGTACGCCAAGGCCCCGGCGGAGGACACCGTGCTCATCGCCGTCCATCCCGGCGGCGCCAAGGGCAAGGCGCTCGTTGACGGGCTGACCAAGCTCAAGGCGCGCAAGATCGCATGCCCGAAGGTCACCAAGGCCGGCGAGCGGGTCGACTTCGTCCGGAACGAGATCCGCAGGGCGGGCGGGAAGATCTCGGCGGACGGCGCACGGGGGCTGATCGAGGCCGTCGGCAACGACCTGCGTGAGCTGGCCGCCGCGTGCAGCCAGCTCGTCGCCGACACCGGCGGGAAGATCGACGATGCGGCCATCGCCCGCTACTACCGGGGACGCGCCGAGGTCAGCGGGTTCACCGTGGCGGACAAGGCCATCGAGGGGCAGCTGGCCGAAGCCCTCGAACAGCTCCGCTGGGCGCTCGCGACGGGCGTCGCGCCCGTCCTGATCGTCAGCGCGCTCGCCCAGGGCGTGCGCGGGCTGGCGAAGGTCGGCGGGGCGCCGCGGGGGGCGCGCGGCGCGGCGCTGGCCAAGGACCTCGGCATGCCGCCCTGGAAGATCGACCGGGTGCAGAAGCAACTCCGCGGCTGGTCCGGAGACGGGGTCGCGCGCGCGCTGACCGCCGTCGCCGAGGCCGACGAGGCGGTCAAGGGCGGCGCCGCCGACCCCGCCTACGCCCTGGAACGGACCGTCGCCCGAATCGTCGCCGCCCGAGGCTGACCCGGTCGCCCGAGGCTGCTCCGCTTGAGGGCGTGCCCACCGCTCGGGGTCGGCGCACCCGAGGTTGCTCCGTCTGAGGTTGGCCTGCCCGGGCTGACCCGGTTGGCTAGGAGCGCCGAACATTACGGACGGTCACGCCGGCCGATGGTGTGATCAGCGGCGATCGTGAGACGTCTTCGGGTCGGCGGCCTCATGGACGGCGCCGGTGTGGCAGTCGCCGAAAGGACGGGAGGCGCCGCATCCTGCTCGAACCGGTCGCACGCGCGGCAGACGATCAGCGGTAGCCCCCGGGCCCGGCCTCGTCCACGGCCCAGCGCAGCGCGCGCTCGCCAACCGTGACTCGTCGTACCCGACGAGGACGGGCCGCGCTTGCCGGCCTTCGGTCATGGGGCTCCTCCAGCGGCCGGGACGCCGCGTCGCGTACGGCCCTAGCCCCGGCGACCGGCCGCACGGAACGCGGTGTCCCCGCGCCCGGCGCGAGGGCACCGCTGGGTGCGTCAGTGCGAGGTGATGGAGATGGCCTCGACGAGCTCGCGGGCCTTCTCCTCGGGCAGCTTGGCCGCGAGGTCCGCCTGGCTGATGATCCCGACGATCTCCTCGTGGTCCAGCACGGGCAGCCGGCGGATCTTGTGCTCGACCATGTGGTGCAGCACCTCGTCGACGTCGGTATCCGGTTCGACCCACCACAGCGGGGCCTCGCCGATGAGGTCGCCGGCCTTGACCTTGCTCGGGTCGCCGCCCTTCGCGACGCACTTCACGACGATGTCGCGGTCGGTGATGATCCCCCGGAGCCGGCTGTTCTCGCAGACGGGCATCGCCCCCACGTCGAGTTCCGACATCCGCTTCGCCGCCGTGCCGAGCGTCTCCTCGATGCCGAGACATTCCACACCGAAATGCATTACTTCGCGGGCTGTTGTCATCTTAATCCCCCTTTGAGTGCTTCCTTCTCGCGGCTTCCGGTCCCGAAACGTGCCCTCACCTGCGCGTCCGGCGTCCGGTCCCGAGCCGTCTAATCGCCGGTAGGCGGCTGGGTGCGCTCCTCCTGCATCCGCGCCCTCATCCGGTCGAGCTCCTCGTCCACCGCCGCCCCGGTCACGGCCCGGTCCAGGCGGGCCTGGAGGTCCGGCCGCACGGGCTCCTGTCCGATGTCCAGCAGCGGATCGCGCAGCGTCCCCGTCTCGAGCAGCTCGTCGAGGACCTCGGCGCGGGCGTGCGCCTCGGCCGTCCTGTCCTCCGCCCGCTCCTCTCCGGCCATGTCGGCGGAGATCCCCGACACGGTCTCGTCCACGTACGTCTCCGCCTCCGCGAGCGTGTAGCGCGCCTTGAGCGCCTCCTTGTCGTGGGAGAACGCCTCGACCTTGGCCTGGAGACGGCCGGCGGCGGCGGTGAGCCGCTCCTCCTCGGCCCGCAGGGCGGCGATCCGGTCGTCCAGCCCGTCGATCCGCTCCAGCAGCCTCGCGCGCTCGGCGAGCGCGTCGCGGGCGAGGTCGGCGTGGCCCGCGGCGAGCACCTTATCCGCCTGCTCCTGCAGGTGGGCTGCCGAGCGCCGCAGCCCGTCCCGCCGCTCCTCGGCGCGCCGCCGCGCGGTCGCGACGTCCACGACGCTGCGGCGGACGTCGGAGAGCAGGTCCCGCTGCAGCGCGTACGAGTAGTCCAGCAGCTCGCGCGGGTCCTCGGCGCGGTTCAGTGCCGTGTTCGCCTTGACCCGGAACATCTCCGCCATCCGATGGGGCAGGCCCATCCGACTCACCTCCTCGTTCACCTTCCCCCTTCCCACCGCGGACCGTCTCCTCTAGGGACAAAGGTCCCCAGTGCGGCAGGCCCGTGCGCCCACCCGGACCGCCGGACGCCGGCCACGACGCACCAGAGGGGGACGGTCCTTTGCCCGACGATCAGCGAGCGATATCGATCGTCCTCCTCGGTGCGGCGACCGCCCTGAGCACGGTGGCGGCGGCGCCCGCCAGCCCGGCCGCCCTGCACGCCGCCGGCCCGCACGCGGCCGCGGCCGCTCCTCGACGACCACGCGACTGGTCCGGGACGGGGTCGCGGGCGCTGACCGCCGTCGCCGAGGCCGACGAGGCGGTCAAGGGCGGCGCCGCCGACCCCGCCTACGCCCTGGAACGGACCGTCGCCCGAATCGTCGCCGCCCGAGGCTGACCCACGCCCGCCCGAGGCTGACCGCCGCCCGAGGCTGACCCGCGCCCGCCCGAGGCTGACCCGCGCCCGCCCGAGGCTGACCCGCGCCCGCCCGCCGCGACACCCGCAGCTTGTTCTAGGTGAGGGCCTGGATTATGGCCAGGGTGTTCTGGTATTCGCGCCACAGGGTTATCTGGGCGTCGCGGATCGTCAGGACGCCGATGAAGGTCGCGGTGGACTGCTTGGACGTGGTGGTGTTCGTGCCGGTCAGTTCGTACTCCACCACGATCGTGTTGGGGTCGGCGGTGTCATGGACGGCGAGGGTGCGGCAGGCGTCGAACCGGACGGGGAGCGCTGCCCGCTGGGGCTCGGCGAACTCCAGGAACCTCTGCCTGCCCTCGAACCTCGTCGGTCGGCCGAGTGGCGCGAAGGGGGTCTCGATGACGACGTCGTCGGCTAGGAGATCCCCGATGAACGTCGTCGGGTGGCCTAGCCAGCGCTGCTGCATGCGCTGGAACATCTCGCGCGGCGTGGCTTGCATGGAGTCCGCCTCCTAAGATGAGTGGTGACTCATGATTGCGACGATAATGAGTCCAGACTCATGTTGTCCAGGGGAGGTCGGGCCGATGCGCGCGGACGCGCTGCGCAACCGGGAGCGGATCCTGGAGGCGGCGGAGGAGGTGTTCGCCGACGCGGGGCCGGAGGCGTCGACGGAGGAGGTGGCGCGGCGCGCGGGGGTGGCGATCGGCACCGTGTTCCGGCACTTCCCGACGAAGGCCGACCTGCTGCGCGCGTTGATGAAACGGCTGTTGCAGCAGGTCACGGACGACGCCGCCGAGCTCATGGCGCACGGGGATCCGGCAAGCGCGCTCTTCGAGTTCTTCGCGCGGCTCGTGGAGCGGACGGCGGCGAACCGGACGGTGGTCGGGCTGCTCGCGGGCGAGGGGATGGAGATTCCGATCACCGGGCCGCTGGGATCGCTCAGCGGCGCGGTGGGAGGACTGCTCGCCCGCGGTCAGGAGGCGGGCGCGGTCGCCGCCGAAATTCGTCTGGACGAGGTGATGGCCCTGCTGGTCAGCGCGTGTCAGGGCGCCCTGCTGGGCGGCTGGGACGCCGACCTGCGCCGGCGGACGCTCGACATCATGCTCGCCGGCCTGCGTCCGACCGCCTGACCGCGCGCGGTCTAGCCCTGTTCGGCCTTGGCCTTCAGGCCCTCGGCCTCCATCACGACGTAGCGGCGGGTGAGGCGGCCGGCGAGGAGGGCGAAGACGGGGGCCAGCGGGCCCTTCTGGTCGAGGGTGAGGCGGACGGTGGACTTGCCGTCGGGAGTGGGGACGATCTCGTGGGCCCCGGTCGTGGTGACGCCGGGGGAGCGGGACTCCCAGGTGAAGGTCCGGCTCTCGTCGTAGGCCGTGACCGTCCAGACGGCGGCGGGGAGTTTCGGCTGGTGGACGCGGGCCCGGCTGCCCAGGGTGAACGGCTCGTCCAGGACTTCGACGCGGTCCATCGAGGCGGTCATGTCGGGCCAGCGCTCGACGTCCTTCAGGAGGTTCCAGACGGTCTCGGGCGCGGCGTCGATGTCGACGGAGGTCTCGAAGTGCACGGCGTGCTCCTCAGCGATGTGCGGATGGCGGTCAGGAGGTCCGCGACGAGGGGGTCGTCGGCCCTGTCCGGCAGGTGGAGAGCGTAGTAGGGGACGGCGGGCAGGTCGATGATCTCGCGGGCAGCCAGGCCCGGGGGAGGGGGGACGCAGCCGTTGACGACGGCGAGCCCGACGCCGAGGGACGCGAAGTGCAGCATCAGGGGCCAGCCCGCGGCCTCGACCGCCAGGGACCAGGGCACCTCGGCGGCGCGCAGGGCGCGTTCGAGGGTGGCGCGGTGCGGGCCCTCGGCGGGCGGGACGACGAGGGAGGCGCCGGCGAGGTCGGCGAGCGTGAGGTGCGGCTTCGCGGTGAGCGGGTGGTCGTCCGGCATGACGAGCGTCTGGGGGTAGGACGCCAGCGGGACGGCCGCGACGTCGGCGGGCAGGACGTCCAGGACGGCGACGCCGACGTCGGCGCGGCCGGTGCGGACGGCGGCGAGGGTGCGGGCGCGGTCGCCGTTGACCAGGCGGAGGCCCGGGCGGACGACGCCGCCGAGGAGGTAGAGGTAGGCGCCCTCGCCTGCGGCCAGGGTCGGGACGCGGGACGGGGACGTGCCCTGGACGTCCGCGAGGAACGCCGTCATCCGGGCGTCGAGGTCGCGGGCGAAGCGGGCGACCTGCTCGCCGGCGGGGGTGAGGGCGAGGCGGCGCCCGTGCCGGGTGTAGAGGGGGCGGCCCAGGGTGTCGGCGAGTTTCTGCACCTTGACGTGGAGGGCCGGCTGGGAGATGTGGAGTGCCTCGGCGGCGCGGGTGAAGTTGAGGTGGTCCGCAAAGACGGCGAACGAGGCGAGCGCGTCCGTGGACAGGCGGCTCAGTTCCATAGGCGCTGACTATAGCTATCGCAATGATTGATAGTTCTGCTTTAGGGGTGTTCCGCCCGAAAGTTGGGCCATGGACAACGAACCGCGACTCGGCGTCGATTTCGGCCGGGTCATCCATGGCGGGCTCAGTGCCCCAGGTGAGAACGACACGGTGTTCCTCGACGGCACCTTCGAGCAGGCACTCGCCTCCCCGGCGACGGACGGCGTCTACGAGGTGCTGCCCGGGCTGATCGAGGCGTTCGGAGGACGGGCGTGGATCATCTCCAAATGCGGCGACCGGGTGCGCGAAAGGACGCTGGCCTGGCTCGACCACCACGACTTCTACGGGCGGACGGGCCTGCCGCGGGGCAACGTGCGGTTCTGCCGGAAGCGGCAGGACAAGGCGCTGCACTGCGCGGAACTCGGGATCACCCACATGATCGACGACCGCCTTGACGTGCACCGCGCCATCCGCGAGATCGTCCCGTACCGGTACCTGTTCGGGCCGAAGGGAGGGCCCGAATGGGTGCGGCACGTCCCCGACTGGACGGCCGCGGAGGCTATTCGCTCAGATATCGCGGTGGGACCGCGTCGACCAGCCACACACCGTTCGCGCTGACACGGAACTCGTGGCCGTCGGCCGCCATCCGCCCGGCCTGGACGGTCAGCACGACGGGGACGCCGCGCCTGGCGCCGACGCGCCGGGCCGTCTCGCGGTCGGGGGACAGGTGGACGGCGTGCCGCCCCATGGGCAGCAGGCCCTCCCGCAGGATGGGGTCGACTGAACGGCGCACGGTGCCGTGGTAGAGCAGGTCAGGCGGGGGCGTCACCGGCAGGTTCAGCGCCACGGGGACCGAGTGGCCCTGGACGGCCCGGATCCGGTTCCCCGCGAGCTCGTACCGCTTCTTGTCGTTGACCGCCACCACGTGTTCGAGCTCCGCGCGGGTGAGCGCGAAGCCGTGGGCCGCGGCGGCCGAGAGCAGCTCGGTGACGTCCGCCCATCCCTCGGGATCGAGCGTGATGCCGATCCGCTCGGGGCGGTGCCGCAGATGCTTGGCGAGATACTTGGAGATCTTGACCGCGCGGCGCTCGTCCATGGACATGCGTCGGGGCCGGCGCGCGGCCGGCCCCGGGCGTGCGGTCCTACTTGGCCTGCAGGGCGGCGGCCTGCTTGGCGATCGCCGACTTGCGGTTGGCGGCCTGGTTCTTGTGGATGACGCCCTTGCTGACGGCCTTGTCCAGCTTGCGCGCGGCGACCCGCTGCGCGGCGACGGCGTCGTCCACGTTGCCGGCCTCGGCGGCCTCGCGGAACTTGCGGATCACCGTCTTCAGCTCGGACTTGACGGCCTTGTTGCGCAGGCGGGCCTTCTCGTTCTGCTTGTTGCGCTTGATCTGGGACTTGATGTTAGCCACGTCGTAGAGCCTCAGCTTGGTCGCGATCCTGGGCCTGCGCGTATCGGCAGGCGCTGACGAAATGTCTGAACGGGGGCGGGACGGTGCCCCCGGGGCACGACGCTACGCCACACGCAGTCGCACAGCTTACCAATCACCGGGGCCCGTCCCAAACCGGGCCGTGCACGGAGCATCGCGCCGGACATGGGACTATGGGAGACACAGATCCCTGTCCACCTGTGAGCATTGCGAACGGACCCCGGTGCCAGCGCCCCAGCCTGACAAGACCGATCCCGCGATCATCCGCAACTTCTGCATCATCGCGCACATCGACCATGGCAAGTCGACCCTCGCGGACCGGATGCTGCAGCTGACCGGAGTGGTCGAGGAGCGCCAGATGCGCGCCCAGTACCTCGACCGCATGGACATCGAGCGCGAGCGCGGCATCACGATCAAGAGCCAGGCGGTCCGGCTGCCCTGGACGTCGGGCGGCGTCGACCACGTCCTCAACCTGATCGACACCCCCGGGCACGTCGACTTCTCCTACGAGGTGTCGCGGTCGCTCGCGGCGTGCGAGGGCGCGGTCCTGCTGGTGGACGCGGCGCAGGGCATCGAGGCGCAGACGCTCGCCAACCTCTACCTGGCACTAGAGGCCGACCTGCACCTGATCCCCGTCCTCAACAAGATCGACCTCCCGGCGGCGCAGCCGGAGAAGTACGCCGAGGAGCTGGCCGGGATCATCGGCTGCGACCCCTCGGACGTGCTGCGCGTGTCGGGCAAGACGGGTGAGGGCGTCCGCGAGCTGCTCGACAAGATCGTCGAAGAGGTGCCCGCGCCGGTCGGCGACCCCGACGGGCCCGCCCGGGCGCTGATCTTCGACTCGGTGTACGACACCTACCGGGGCGTCGTCACCTACGTCCGGATCGTGGACGGGCGCCTCTCGCGGCGCGAGAAGAGCCTGATGATGTCGACCGGGGCCGCGCACGAGACCCTGGAGGTCGGCGTGATCTCCCCGGAGCCCAAGCCCGTGCAGGGCCTCGGCGTCGGCGAGGTCGGATACCTGATCACCGGGGTGAAGGACGTCCGGCAGGCGCGGGTCGGCGACACCGTGACCGGCGCGTCCCGGCCGGCCCCCGATTCGCTCGGCGGCTACCGCGACCCGAAGCCGATGGTGTTCTCCGGCCTGTACCCGGTGGACGGCGACCAGTACCCCGAACTGCGCGACGCGCTCGACAAGCTGCGGCTGAACGACGCCGCGCTCGTCTACGAGCCGGAGACGTCGGCGGCGCTCGGGTTCGGGTTCCGCTGCGGCTTCCTCGGCCTGCTGCACATGGAGATCGTCCGGGAGCGGCTGGAGCGCGAGTTCGACCTGTCGCTGATCTCGACCGCGCCGAACGTGGTGTACCGGGTCGTGATGGAGGACGGCTCGGAGCACACCGTCACCAACCCCAGCGAGTTCCCCGAGGGCAAGATCGGCGCGGTGTACGAGCCGGTGGTGAAGGCCACTCTGCTGTCCCCGTCCGAGCACATCGGCGCGATCATGGAGCTGTGCCAGGGCCGCCGCGGCGTGCTGCTCGGCATGGACTACCTGTCGGAGGACCGCGTCGAGATCCGCTACACGCTGCCGCTCGCCGAGATCATCTTCGACTTCTTCGACCAGCTGAAGTCGAAGACGCGCGGGTACGCCTCGCTCGACTACGAGCCCAGCGGCGAGCAGGAGTCCGACCTGGTGAAGGTCGACATCCTGCTGCAGGGCGAGTCGGTGGACGCCTTCAGCCAGATCGTGCACAAGGACAAGTCCCGCGAGTACGGCCTGATGATGACGGCCAAGCTCAAGGAGCTGATCCCGCGGCAGCAGTACGAGGTGCCGATCCAGGCCGCGGTCGGGGCCCGCATCATCGCCCGCGAGAACATCCGCGCCATCCGCAAGGACGTCCTCGCCAAGTGCTACGGCGGCGACATCTCCCGCAAGCGCAAGCTGCTGGAGAAGCAGAAGGAGGGCAAGAAGCGGATGAAGACCATCGGGCGGGTGGACGTCCCGCAGGAGGCCTTCGTCGCCGCCCTCTCGACCGGCGGCGGCGGCGACGCCGACAAGGGCAAGAAGTAGCCGGCGCCGCTCCGGCGGCCGGAGGGCGGCCGGACCGCGCCGCTCCGGCGGGCGCTACTTCAGCAGGGGCCAGGCAACCGCGGACGGCACGCGCCTGAACTCGCCGCGGTTGGCGGCCCTGCCCGCGTACACCAGGAAGAACATCACCACGGCCGTGAACAGCAGCGGCACCCAGATGAAGAAGTCGACGGCCAGCGACAGCAGCCCGAAGACGATCCAGACGGCGATGCTCGCGATGCCCATGTTGAGGCCCTGCGCGGCGTGCCTGCGCACGAACGGCGAGCGGGCCTTGCCGAGGTAGACCACGGCCGGGGCGATCGCGCCGAAGAGGAACTGGCCCACGTACGCCATCAGCGACCACGTCTTCTCGTCGTCGGTGACGGGGCCGAAGCTCCCGGGGATCTGGGCGGTGTTGCTCCCGCCCTGCGGCTGCTGCTGCCAGCCCATGCCAGGCTGCGGCTGCTGCGGCTGCTGCCAGGCGTTTCCGGGCTGCTGCCAGGGGGCCTGTTGCTGCTGCTGCCACTGTGGCTGCTGTCCCTGGCCGGGCGGCGGGGGAGGCCCGTAGGCCATGGCGGACGTCCTCTCCGGGGTCGCTATGCAAGCTATTGGCGAAGTGTATGACTCCTTGGACGCCTGTGGAGTTCGCCCGGGTTCCCGATGAACAGGGACCCGTGGCCGATTCGCGCCACGGGCCCCTGTGCGGTGCCTGGTGTCGGGTCAGGGGTGCCAGATGACGGCGGTGGGGGCCGCCTGCGTGAGCGTGACCGAGCCCTTCCACTGGACGGACGAAGGCTGCGGCTGGAACGAGTCGTCCAGGAAGAACCCGCGGTTGACGGACGTGACCGTGGCCGGCGCGCCGTTGTCCCCGAGCCCGGTGGGCCGGCGAAGGGCCTCGATGCTCGCGATGTCGGCGACGCCCGTCCCCTCGGGCAGTTCGACGGTGGTGGCCACGGCGCCGTCCCGCTCGATCGACCAGGTCGGCTCGTCGTGGTCGGAGCGGTACAGCCGGGACGGGTCGGACTTCAGCCGCACCCCCAGCGCGACCCCCGGAGCCGACCCGGACCCGGTCGCGGCGCCCGTCGTCTTGGCGAACTCCACGAACAGGTACGTCCGCTGGTCGCCCACTTCGCGCGTCGCGGGGTCGGACGGCTTCTCGATCTTCCCTTCGCGGACCATCTCCTGCGCCGCGATCCGGTAGGTCCACGGCTCCCGGTCCATGACGACCTCGCGGGCGCGGCCGTCCGGGCGCGTCCCGGTGGCGTCCGGCAGGAAGCGCAGCGGAGCGCCGGGCGAGACCACGTCGCACATGTTGTTGTTCTGGGTGCAGGTCTGCAGCACCGGGTGGTCGCCTTCGTAGCGGCCCGTGAACTTCAGGGTCATGTGCATGGGCGCCTGGTAGACGGCGGTGCCGTCCACGCGCCGGCCGGACGCGTCGACCTCGACCCGGTAGATCCACTCGATGTCGGTCGTCCGGCCCCAGCGGGCCATCAGCGCGGGCGTGTCGGTGCCGCCGTCCTCGTTGCTCCACACCACCGAGTACTCGATGATCTGGTGGCCGGGAGCGGCGGCGGGACGGGTCTCGTGCCAGGCCACCAGCGGGGTGTCGGTGGTGGCGTTCTGGTACGGGTCGCCGGTCGGCCACCCCGTGCGGCCGACGACGACGGGCGCGTGGCGCAGGGCGAGCGCCTCCGCGTCCGGCATGCTGACCCGGGGGTGCCGGAGCGTGACGCGGCGGGCCGCGGGCGCGCTGCCCTTGGCGAACCGCAGCGTCACCTTGTGGCGGCCCCGCCCCACGTGCCCGAGGCCGAGGCTGCGGGGGATCGGGTCGGACGAGGGGACGACGAGGTCGGTCACGTGTCGCCCGTCGACGGCGATCGACACGACGGCCGACTCGGCGCCCCGGCGGACCCAGGAGACACCCGGGGCGGAGGCGGAGAAGGAGATCAGCGCCTCCCCGTCCCGGCGGGCGGTGAAGGGCAGCGACCGGGCGGGGCCGCCGCGGTGGACGTTGATCGTGCCGGGCGGTCCGGCGGCGTGGGCGGGGGAGGCGGTGAGGGAGAGGGGAGCGCCGGCGAGGACGGCGCCGGTCACGGCGAGCACGGCATGGCGCGCGCGGCTTCTCATGATCGGGGAACCTAGGCGGCCGCGGTTGCGTTCGGGTGACGAGGCGGTCCCCCGTGGGTGTCGTCTCCGTGTGCGCCGGGAGTCGGCCGTGGGGCCGGGTGCGTCAGGAGCCGGTCCACAGCGGCGACAGCGCCGCCGGCACCCCCAGGGACACGCCGGTGAACCGCTCCGCCCCGTCCGCCCCGTCCGCCCCGTCCGGGGTGTGGAGCGTGAGCCCGGAGGCCGCCAGCCGGACGGACCGGCCGCGCCTGACGATCTCGTGGTCCAGCTCCCGCAGCAGCGCGACGACGTCGCCGGCGGGCTCGTCGAGCAGGTCGACCCCGTCGAGCCGGAACCGCATCTCCGGGTTGCCGCTCCAGCCGGGCGACCGCGTCCCGCAGATCTGCGCGAGCCGCTCCACGCCGTCCTCGCCCCGGCCGGTGGACAGCGCCAGCGTGCCGCGCCCGACCCGGACGCTGCGGTGCCCGGTCCAGCCGCAGAGGAACGACGGCTTCGGCGGGAGGGTGCCGCAGCGCTCGGCGACCGCGTCGAGGGTCGTCCAGGCGTCCGCGGCGCGGGTGGAGAACAGCAGGCTCGCGTCCGGCAGCAGCGCGCCGCGGCCCGGCTCCAGCGTGACCACGAACGGCGGCACCCGGCCGGGGAACCGCGCCGGGTCGGCCTCCCGCAGGGTGACGATGCCCTCCCACTCGACGGGCTCCGCCACCGCGAACCAGGTGATCACGGCCTCGGCGCCGAACTCGCGGAACGTCGCGTCGGTCAGCCGCTCGGCGACCGCCTCCCGCAGCCCCTCGGCCGTCTCGGCGAGCCTGCGGCGCCACCACGCCGGCTCCGGGTCCGGCCGGCCGCCCGCGGCCCAGCGCGTCCCCGCGCCGGCGAAGTCCGAGCGCCGCTCGGCGCCCGCGTCGTCCACCAGCACCCAGTGCCAGCCGTCCGGCTCGCCTCGCAGCAGCACCCGGGCGGGCACGCGCTCCCGGCCGGTCCCACCCTCGTTTCGCATCCGGACGACAATATCCGTATTCGTTGCGGTGTCTCAGCCGGTCGGCGGCCGAAGTGCCGCCGGTCGGCCGCGACACGGCGGCGGCTGCTTGGCACGGGCGCGGACGGAGGTACGGTCGGACGGGTACGGTGCCTGATCGAAACGAACCGGCCGACCTCGCGGAGGCAGTGTGACCCACCCCGAGCAGGTTCTGCGTTCCGCGAAGGAACGGGAAACGGTGAACGGCGCGGTCCGCGCGCTGCGTTCCGCCGCCCCCGCGGGCTGGCAGCGGCTCGACTTCGAGTTCCGCGCGACGGTCGGCATCGACAGCGCCTCCTTCGAGGTCGAGGGCCCGGGCGGAGGACGCCGTACGGCCCTGCCCCCGGGCCAGGCCGTCGGGAAGATGGACGAGCTGCGCCGCGTCATGTACCGGTCCGACAAGGGGGCCTGGTTCACGGCGCGCCTCCAGGTGGAGCGCTCGGGCCACTTCAGCGCGGAGTTCGACTACGACGGCGAGCCCGACTTCACCCCGCCGCTGGCCCCGTCCGCCTATGTCCAGGACCTCGACCGCTTCCCCCGCGCCGACGAGCACATCCCCGACTGGCTCCGCGACAAGCTCGGGGAGGCCTGAGCGGCCGAAGCAGGGGGCGGAGCGGGGCAGACTTGAGGGGTGCCCTCGACGCTTCCTGACGGCGACCCCGTACCGGCAGACGGTGCGCTGCCCCGCAGTGCCCTGCACGGCCTGGGTGAGCGCCCGTTCGCGTTCTACGTGCACGTGCCGTTCTGCGTGACCCGGTGCGGGTACTGCGACTTCAACACCTACACGGCGACGGAGCTGGGGCCTGGGGCGAGCCGAGACTCCTACGCCGACACCGCCATCCGCGAGGTCCGGATGGCCCGGCGCGTCCTCGGGGAGGCGGACCTGCCCGTCGAGACCGTCTTCGTCGGCGGCGGTACCCCGACCCTCCTAGCGCCGGACGACCTGGGCCGCGTGCTGGCCGCGATCGACGCCGAGTTCGGCCTGGCCCCAGGGGCGGAGGTCACCACCGAGGCCAACCCCGAGTCGGTGGACGAGGCGTACATCGGCAAGCTCCGCGAGGCCGGGTTCACGCGCGTCTCGTACGGCATGCAGAGTGCGCGCGAGCACGTCCTCGCCGTCCTGGAACGCGCGCATACGCCCGGACGCGTCCCGCAGGTCGTCGAGTGGACCCGCAAGGCGGGCTTCGAGCACATCAACCTCGACCTCATCTACGGGACGCCAGGGGAGACGGACGACGACTGGAGGGGCTCCCTGGAAGCGGCCTTGGCGGCGGAGCCCGACCACGTGTCCGCCTACGCGCTCATCGTCGAAGAGGGCACCCGCCTCGCGGCGCAGGTGAGGCGCGGCGAACTGACCGCGCCCGACGACGACGCCATGGCCGACCGCTACCTGATCGCCGACGAGCTGCTCAGCGCCCACGGCCTGCACTGGTACGAGATCTCCAACTGGGCCGCCGACCCACGCGCCGCCTGCCGGCACAACATGCTCTACTGGACGGGCGCCGACTGGTGGGGCGTCGGCCCGGGCGCCCACAGCCACGTCGGCGGAACCCGCTGGTGGAACGTCAAGCACCCCGCCGCCTACGCCGCCCGCCTCGCCGAGGGCACCACCCCCGCCCACGCCCGGGAGATCCTCACCGACGAAGACCGGCACATCGAACGCGTCATGCTCGAACTGCGCCTGGCCCAGGGCTGCCCTACCAACCTCCTGGACGACGAAGCCGCCCGCAGCCTGATAGACGAGGGCCTGATCGAACCCGCTCCCTACGAGCAGGGGCGAGCCGTCCTCACCCTCAAGGGCCGCCTCCTAGCCGACGCAGTAGTCCGAGCGCTGTGCTAGCCCAGGGGGTCGCCCCCCTGGGAAGACACAGTGCGGGCAGGCGCGTGGAGCGAGTGCAGCGAGCGCAACGCGCATGCCCGCCGACGCAGGCGACCGCAGCGACGCCTCACACGTCGTCACGGGCACGACAGGCCGCAACGGCGGCGTGAGGATCGCCTGCGTCGTGACGGGGGTTCCAGGGGGTCGCCCCCCTGGGTCTACACAGTAACAAAGTCGATCAGTTCTTCTACGCGGCCTAGTAGGGCTGGTTCCAGGTCGGTGTAGGTGTTCACCGAGTTGAGGATGCGTTTCCAGGCGGCGCCCGTGTCGTCGCCCCAGCCGAGTTCGGCGACCACGCCCTCCTTCCAGGGGATGCCTCGGGGGATGCGCGGCCAGGCGCGGATGCCTACGGCCGCGGGCTTGACGGCCTCCCAGATGTCGATGAAGGGGTGGCCGGTGACGAGGACGTACGGCGAGGTGACCTGGCCGGCGATCCGGGACTCCTTGGAGCCCTCCACGAGATGGTCGACCAGGACGCCGAGGCGCCGGTCCTCGCCGGGTTCGAACTCCTCGACGATGGCGGGCAGGTCGTCGACGCCTTCGAGGTACTCGACGACGACGCCCTCGACGCGCAGGTCGTGGCCCCAGATCTTCTCGACCAACTCGGCGTCGTGGACGCCCTCCACGTAGATGCGGCTCTCCTTGGCGACCTGCGCCCGCAGGCCCTGGACGGCGATCGAGCCGGAGGCGGACCGCGCCGGGCCCCTCGGCGCGGCGCTCGGCCGGACGAGGGTGACGGGCTTGCCGTCGATGAGGAACCCGGACTTGGTCAGCGGGAAGACCCGGCGCTTGCCGAACCGGTCCTCCAGGGTGACCCCGAACTTGTCGCAGCCGACCACGGCGCCGCAGAAACCGCTGTCGGGGTCCTCGGCGACGAGGCCCGGCTCGGCGGGCACCTCCGGGATCTGCCCCTTGCGCGGCCTGCGCCAGTCGCCCGCCAGCACGTCGTTTCCGTACTTCTTACTCCGCACAGGTCCGCACATTAACCCGCCGGGAGGCGCGTGCCCGGGCGGCCCGCTTTCCTCGGCGTGGCGTCCGTTCCGGGGCCGGATAGGATCACGCAGCCATGCGGAGAGTGCGGGGGCGCTCCAGCCGAGCCTTCCGGGCCGTAGACTTGGCACTCGAAAGCAAGGAGTGCCAGGAGCACGGCCCGGCCGGACGAAGGAGGTGACCACGTGCTGGACGACCGGAAACTAGCGGTCCTGCGCGCCATCGTCGAGGACTACGTCTCCACCAACGAACCGGTGGGGTCCAAGGCGCTGGCCGACCGGCACAACCTCGGCGTCTCGCCCGCGACCATCCGCAACGACATGGCGGTGCTGGAGGAGCAGGGCTACATCGCCCAGCCCCACACCAGCGCCGGGCGGGTCCCCACCGACAAGGGCTACCGGCTGTTCGTCGACCGGCTTTCCACGATCAAGCCGCTGTCGGTCGCCGAGCGCCGCGCCATCGAGACGTTCCTGTCCGGGGCGTACGACCTCGACGACGTCGTGGGCCGCACGGTGCGGCTGCTCGCGCAGCTGACCCGGCAGGTCGCGGTGGTGCAGTACCCGTCGCTGACCCGCTCGGCGGTGCGGCACGTGGAACTGGTCCCGGTGGCGGAGGGGCGGCTGCTGCTCGTCCTGATCACCAACACCGGGCGGGTGGAGCAGCGCGTCATCGAGACGGGGCCGATCTCCGAGGAATCGATCGGGCACCTGCGGGCGTTGCTCAACACGTGCCTGGACGGGCTCGGCTTCGGCGAGGTCCCGGCCGCGGTGGCGGACCTGCCCGACAAGGTGGGCCCGGACGACCGGCCGGTGGCGGCGGCGGTGCTGTCGGTGCTGCTGGAGACGCTCGTCGAGAAGCACGAGGAGAAGATCGTCTTCGCCGGGGCGGCCAACCTCGCCGCCGTGGACTTCTCGCAGAGCCTGCGGGACGTCCTGGTGGCGCTGGAGGAGCAGGTGGTCCTCATGCGGTTGCTCGGCGAGACCGGCGACTCCTCTACAGTTACGGTGCGGATCGGCACCGAGAACCCCGACCAGGGGCTGAAGTCGACCTCGGTCGTCGCCGCCGACTACGGGGTGGGCGACCTCACTCTGGCCCGGCTGGGAGTGCTCGGGCCGACACGCATGGATTACCCCAGCACGATGGGAGCGGTACGGGCAGTGGCACGCTACGTGGGACAGATCCTGGCGGGGTCGTAAGTGGCGAACGACTACTACGCGACCCTGGGCGTCCGGCGGGACGCCAGCGCCGACGAGGTCAAGAAGGCCTACCGCCGGCTCGCGCGGGAGCTCCACCCGGACGTCAACCCGGATCCGGAGACCCAGGAGCGGTTCAAGGAGATCACCCAGGCCTACGAGGTGCTCTCCGACCCCAAGAAGCGCGAGATGTACGACCTCGGCGCGGACCCCTTCGCGTCCGCCGGGGGCGCGGGCGCCGGCGGGTTCGGCGGCGCCGGGTTCCCGTTCAGCGACATCATGGACGCCTTCTTCGGCACCGCGACCTCGCGGGGCCCGCGCTCGCGCGCGCGGCGCGGCCGCAACGCGACGCTGCGGGTCGAGCTCGACCTCGCCGAGACCGCGTTCGGCACGACGCGGGAGCTCTCCATCGACACCGCGGTCGCCTGCACGACCTGCGAGGGGTCGGGCTGCGCGCCCGGCACCCACCCGGAGACCTGCGAGACGTGCCACGGCCGCGGCGAGGTCCAGCAGGTCCAGCGCTCGTTCCTCGGCCAGGTCATGACGGCCCGGCCGTGCCCGGCGTGCGGCGGCTTCGGCTCGGTGATCCGCAACCCGTGCACCGAGTGCTCCGGCGACGGCCGGGTCCGGACCCGCCGCACCGTCAAGGTGAAGATCCCGGCCGGGGTGGAGAACGGCATCCACATCCAGCTCGCCGGCGAGGGCGAGGTCGGCCCGGGCGGCGGCCCGCCCGGCGACCTGTTCCTGGAGATCGTCGAGAAGCCGCACCCCATCTTCGAGCGCGAGGGCGACGACCTGCACTGCACGGTCGAGATCCCGATGACGGCGGCGGCGCTCGGCACCAGCGTCACGATCGAGACGCTGGACGCGGCCGAGAGCGTCGACATCAAGCCCGGCACGCAGTCGGGGCAGGTCATCACGCTCTACAACCGGGGCGTCCGGCATCTCAACGAGAGCGGCCGCGGCGATCTGATGATCCACGTCAACGTGGAGACGCCGAACCGGCTCGACGAGGAGCAGGAGGAGCTGCTGCGGCGGCTCGCGGTGCTGCGCGGCGAGGAGCGCCCGCCCGGCAGGTTCGCCCCCGGGCAGCGCGGCGTGTTCTCCCGTCTCAAGGACGTCTTCAACCAGCACTGAAGCGCGGTGGCGGCGGCCTACCAGGAAGGCCGCCGCGGCGACTAAGAGCATGGCGGCAGGCCCCCGTACGAGCGGATCGGAACCGGGTGCGGGGGACGGCCTCGTGGGGAGCAGCGATGTGTTCAGCTGACCGGGCGCCCGCGCGCCGCGGGCGGCTCGGATGAGCCCGCCGGTCTTCCTCGCCGGGACGGACGCGCTTCAGCGCGACAGCGTGCTGCTGGACGGCCCCGAAGGGCGGCACGCGGCGGCCGTGCGGCGGCTGCGGCCGGGGGAGCGGGTCGACCTGACCGACGGCGAGGGCCTGCTGGCCGAGTGCGTCGTCACCGCCGCCGACCGGGCGACCCTCACGCTCGACGTGCTGGCCCGGCACCGGGAGCCGCCGCCCTCGCCCCGTCTGGTGGTCGTGCAGGCCCTCCCGAAGGGCGACCGGGGCGAGCTCGCGGTCGAGACCATGACCGAGGTCGGCGTGGACGAGATCGTCCCGTGGTCGGCGTCCCGGTGCGTCACCCGCTGGCGCCCGGAGCGCCGCGACAAGGCCCTCGGGCGCTGGCGCGCGACCGCCCGCGAGGCCGGCAAGCAGGCCCGGCGCGGCAGGCTGCCGGCGATGCCGGAGCTGGCCTCCACCGAGGACGTCGCCGAGCGGATCTCCGCCGCGGCCCTCGCCCTGGTCCTGCACGAGGAGGCCGAGGCGCCGCTGAGCGCCGTGGAGCCGCCCGCGGAGGGCGAGATCATCCTCGTGGTCGGCCCCGAGGGCGGGATCAGCGAGGACGAGCTGGAGCGCTTCCGCGCCGCGGGCGGTCGCCCAACGCGGCTCGGCCCGACCGTGCTGCGCACCTCGACGGCGGGCGTCGCGGCGGCGAGCGTCCTGCTGGCCGCCACCGGCCGCTGGTAGCGCCCGCCGGTCAGGGCGTCGTCGACGCGCCCTGCTCGGTGACGCTCGCGGGCTCGCTCGTCTCGGCCGGCGGCGTCGGCTGCTCGGTCGGCTTGCTCGACGGCTCGGGCGTGGTCGGGGCGGGCGGCGAGGAGGGCGTGGCCGGCGTCGTCTGCGTCGGCGTCTCGCTCGGGCACGGCGTGGTCGCCGGGGTCGGCGTGGAGGACGCGCTGGCCGAGGCGCCCGGCGAGGGTATGCGGCAGGACGAGAGCCCCGGCGAGGAACTGCTCGTCGGCGCCTCCGAGCTGCTCGGCTCGCCGGACTGGCTGCTCCCCGGCGACGAGGGGTCGGGGAACTGGGGGTCGTCGCCCTGTCCGGTGCGGTCGCCGGCGGCGTCGCCGCCCTCGTGGCCGGACCGGCTGCTGTTGCCGACCGACTGCTGGATCAGGTCGATCGTCCGGGGCGCCGTCACGCCCAGCCCGGCGATCAGCACGGCGGCGGCCACGGCGAGGACGGGCCGGGCCCAGTTCACGGTGAACCGGTCGAACCCGAAGCGCGCCGGGCCGAAGCGTCCGAGACCGAACCGGCGGCCGTGGCCGTCGGCGATGCGGGCCCGGATGCGCTCCAGGCCGTCGCCCGCGGGGTTGACCGAGTCCGCCTCCGCGTGCAGGGCGCGGCGGAGGATCTCGCCGTGCTCGTCGTGGGGGTCGGTGGTCATGAGAACTGCTCCAGGACGTTGCGTAGCGCGGTCATGCCGCGCGCCGTATGACTCTTCACGGCGCCGCGGGAGATGCCCATCGCGTTGGCGATCTCCGCTTCGGACAGATCGGCGTAGTAGCGAAGGACGAGCGCCTCCCGCTGGCGGGCGGGGAGCCGGGACAGCGCGTCGATCACCGCCGAGCGTTCCAGCTCCCCGATGGCCCCGGCTTCCGCGCTCGGCGCGTCGGGCAGCCCCTTGGGGGCGTACTTCTCGACGACGGCGCGGTGCCGGAGCACCGATCGCGACCGGTTGACCACCGACTGCCGCAGGTACGACAGGGCCTTGTCCGGGTCGCGCAGCCGGCGCCAGCCGCCGTGCATCGCGACGAACGCGTCCTGCACGACCTCCTCGGCCGTCCCCGCGTCCCGGACGAGCATGGCCGCCAGGCGCACCAGCGAACGGTAGTTGGCGCTGTAGAGGGCGGTCACCGCCTGATCGGCGTCCCAGGCGGCGGCCACCACGCCCGCCGTGCCCCTGGCCACGAGGGTCTCGGTCACGTCAGTGGGACGCGCACCCTCGTCGTTCGGTTTACGAAAGGGCATGTCCTGGTTTGCCTCGGTCACCTATCCGCCGCCTTTGCCGGCCCCCCGCCGTCCATTCGGACGATCGCGTCCGGCCGGCATGTACCGGGCGTTCCCGCCGGGGCGAGATGCGTCGCGACGCCTTGCGAACCGGGGGGTTACGCCTTGAGCTGACAACCTTAGCCAGTGGCCGGTCGAAATGCCGACGGCTACAGGGAGTCGATTGACGAAACCCTATCCGCCACGGGCGGCCGTGATCCACGGCTCCGCCGGTCCCGATAGGATTTCCGGGCGGTCCGCGACCGCCCGCGAGGGGAGACAGATGACCGACTGCCTGTTCTGCAAGATCGTTTCCGGGGACGTGCCCGCCACGATCGTCCGCGAGTCGGCGGGGACGGTGGCGTTCCGCGACATCAACCCGCAGGCGCCGACGCACGTGCTGGTCATCCCGCGCGACCACCACTCCACGGCCGCCGAGCTGGCCGGAGCCGACGCCGAGCTGCTCGCCGAGCTGGTGCGCGAGGCCCACCAGGTCGCGGCCGACGAGGGCATCGCCGAGACCGGCTACCGGGTCGTGTTCAACACCGGCCCCCAGGCGGGGCAGACGGTGTTCCACGTGCACGCCCACGTGCTGGGCGGGCGCGGCCTGAACTGGCCGCCCGGCTGAGCCCGCCCGCCGCGCGGAAAATGCGGCGGCGGTGTGTCGGGGGTCGCCAGTACGATGGAACCGGTACACCAGGACACCCGGAGCAGACAGAAGGCAGGTCCGATAGGCCGCAAGGCCCGGCTGATGGTCGAATCAACTCACGCGAGGGCAACCCGCACGGGGCGCGACGACCGGACAGGCTCGCGCTCGCAGATCAAGATCGTGGTGCCGGACGAGCATTCGATGGTGAGCCTGCTGGGCTCCCGCGACGAGCTGCTCCACGCGATCGAGCACGGTTTCGGCGCCGACATCGACATCCACGTCCGCGGCAACGAGATCACCGTGACCGGCCCGGAGGGCGAGACCGACCTCGTCTCCCGGCTCTTCACCGAGATGCTCGAACTGCTGAAGGGCGGCACCCAGCTCACCCCCGACGCCGTCGAGCGCAGCCTGGCGATGCTGCGCGGCGAGAGCGGCGCGCGTCCGGCGGAGGTCCTCACCCTGGACGTGCTGTCCAGCCGTGGCCGGACCATCCGCCCGAAGACGCTGAACCAGCGGCGGTACATCGACGCGATCGACAAGCACACGATCGTGTTCGGCATCGGCCCCGCGGGCACCGGCAAGACGTACCTGGCCATGGCCAAGGCCGTCCGCGCGCTGCAGGACAAGCAGGTCAACCGGATCATCCTCACCCGCCCGGCCGTCGAGGCGGGCGAGCGGCTCGGCTTCCTGCCGGGCACGCTCTACGAGAAGATCGACCCGTACCTGCGCCCGCTGTACGACGCGCTGCACGACATGGTCGACCCCGACTCGATCCCGCGCCTGATGGCCGCCGGGACCATCGAGGTGGCCCCCCTGGCCTACATGCGCGGCCGGACGCTGAACGACTCGTTCATCATCCTCGACGAGGCGCAGAACACCTCGCCCGAGCAGATGAAGATGTTCCTCACCCGGCTCGGGTTCGGGTCGAAGGTCGTCGTGACCGGCGACGTCACCCAGGTCGACCTGCCGAACGGGCAGATGAGCGGGCTGCGCGTCGTCCAGGAGATCCTCGACGGCGTCGGCGACATCGACTTCTGCCGGCTCGACAGCCGCGACGTCGTGCGGCACAAGCTCGTCACCGACATCGTCGACGCCTACAACCGGTACGACGAGAAGCAGGTGCCGCCGTTCAAGCAGGGCGCGGCGCGCGGCGGTCCCCGCAAGCGGGGGCGGCAGTGAGCGTCGAGGTGCTGAACGAGTCGGGCGTCGAGGTCGACGAGCAGGGCATCGCCGCCCTGTCCCGGCACGTCCTCGACGGGATGCGCGTCCATCCGCTGGCGGAGCTGTCGGTGCTGCTGGTCGACGAGGCCGCGATGACCGAGCTGCACGAGAAGTGGATGGACGAGCCGGGCCCGACCGACGTGCTGTCCTTCCCCATGGACGAGCTCCGCCCCGGGCACATGTCCGGCGGCGCCGACGAGGACGGCGAGACCGACCCGGGGCTGCTGGGCGACGTCGTGCTGTGCCCCGCCGTCGCCGAGAAGCAGGCGCGGGAGGCCGGGCACAGCACCGCGGAGGAGCTCGAGCTGCTGTGCACGCACGGCATCCTGCACCTCCTGGGCTACGACCACGCCGAGCCGGAGGAGCACCGGGAGATGTTCGGCCTGCAGGCCGAGCTCCTCACCTCCTGGCGGGAGGAACGCGGCGGCTGATGAGCACCGCGCAGGCGTGGCTGTCCGCCCTGGCGGTGGGCCTGGTCTTCCTGGCGGGCCTGCTGGCCGGCACCGAGACCGCGCTCGCCCGGGTGTCGCGCGTCACCGTCGAGGAGGCCGTCCGGGAGGGCCGCCGCGGCGCCCGGCGGCTGGCGGAGGTCGTCGCCGACCCGGCCCGCTACGTCAACATGGTCCTGCTGCTGCGGATCGGCTGCGAGCTGGTCGCCACGGTCATCGTCGCCGACCTGTGCATCTCCTGGCTTGACGAGACCTGGCGCGCCTACGTGACCGCCGCCGCCGTCATGATCGTCGTCAGCTACGTGGCGATCGGGGTGGGGCCGCGCACCCTCGGCATCCAGCACGCCGACCGGATCGCGCTGGCGGGCGCCGCCGTGATCCACCCGGTGACCCGGGTGTTCGGGCCGCTGCCCCGGCTGCTGATCCTGCTCGGCAACGCCCTCACGCCCGGCAAGGGCTTCCGGGAGGGCCCGTTCGCCTCCGAGGCGGAGCTGCGCGACCTGGTCGACCTCGCCGAGCAGCGCAGCCTGATCGAGCCGGTCGAGCGGGAGATGATCCACTCGGTGTTCGAGCTGGGCGACACCCTCGTCCGCGAGGTGATGGTGCCGCGCACCGACATCGTGTTCATCGAGCGCACGAAGACGCTGCGGCAGGCGATGTCGCTGGCGCTGCGCAGCGGCTTCTCCCGCATCCCCGTCGTCGGCGAGAACGAGGACGACGTCGTCGGCATCGCCTACCTCAAGGACGTCGTCCGGCGCAGCCAGGAGCACCGCGAGGGCGAGTCGGTCGAGACGGTCGACTCGGTCATGCGGCCCGCCACCTACGTCCCCGACAGCAAGCCGATCGACGAGCTGCTGCGCGAGATGCAGGCGCGGCAGATCCACGTGGCGATCGTGATCGACGAGTACGGCGGCACCGCCGGCCTGGTCACCATCGAGGACATCCTGGAGGAGATCGTCGGGGAGATCACCGACGAGTACGACGTGGAGATCCCGCCGGTGACCTGGCTCTCCGACGACGCGGTCCGGGTCACCGCCCGCCTGCCCGTGGAGGACCTCGCCGAGCTGTTCGACCTGGAGATCGACGCCGAGGACGTCGAGACGGTCGGCGGGCTGCTCGCCCACGCGCTCGGCCGCGTCCCCATCGAGGGCTCCACCGCCGAGGTCGCCACGATCGAGGCCGGGACCGGCGAGCCGGGCCCCGCGCTGTCCCTCAAGGCCGAGACCATCGCCGGCCGCCGCAACCGGGTCGGCACCGTCCTGGTGCGGCGCCTCGGCGCGCCGGCTGCGGACGCCGAGAGCCGCGCGGCCTCCGACCACTCCGGCTGACAGCTGGGCCGTCGTCCCGGCCGCCGCCCTTCTCCGGCTCTGCCCGCCTCTGCGGGCGGAGGGGCTCAGGCGCCGATGGTGTCGCGGAGGGTTCCGTCGGGGGCGGCGAGCAGGACCGGGGCCTTGGGGCCGAGGTCGCGGACGGCGCTGACGTCGGAGGGGTCGGGCGCGTCCGCGGCGGTGACGAGGGCGGCGGCCTCCAGGTCCTCGGCGCCGCTGGAGACGGCCATCGCGACGGCGACCTTGAGCGCCGAGAGCTTCAGGGACGGCAGGTCCACGCTCGTGGCGGAGTAGGTGCGGCCGGTCTCGTCGCGCACGGCGGCGCCCTCGGCGGCGCCCGTGCGGGCCCGCGCGGACCGGGCCAGGGTGATGATCTTCGCGTCCTCGGCGTTCAGCTCGCTCACGCCCCCAGCGTACGGGCATCGCGAGCGGGCGGCGCGACCGGCGGGGTCACCCGCGCGGAGCGGGCGGGCCGCAGGTCCGCGGGCCGGCCAGGCGGGCCGCAAGTCGGCGGCAAGTGGACGGCAAGGGGCGCACGCGAGCCTGTAGGGCGTCGAACAATGCCGTTCTGGGGGAGAAGTGATGTCCCGTCTGCTCTACCGCCTGGGGAGGGCCGCCGCCATGCGGCCCTGGCGGTTCATCGTGGTGTGGCTGGTGCTCGTCGCCGCGATGGCCGGGCTCTCCGGCGTCGCCGGGGGCACCCTGCACGACAACTACACGCTGGCCGGGACGGGCTCGCAGCAGGCCACCGACCTGCTGCAGGAGCGGTTCCCAGCGCTGTCAGGGGCCGACGCCCGGGTCGTGGTGCACGCGAGGTCGGGGAAGGTCGACCCGGCGAAGCTGGCCGCGGCGGCGGGGGAGCTGCGCGGGCTGCCGCACGTCAGCGGCGTCGACCCGGCGCAGTTCGGCAAGGGCGGCGCCACCGCGCTGATGACCGTCCGGTACTCCGTGCCGGTGACCGACCTCGGGCCGAAGGAGACCCTCGACCTGCTGCGGTCGGCGACGCGGAACCTGGACGCCGCCGGCTACCGGGTGGAGTTCGGCGGCCAGGTCCCCGAGAACGTGACCGCGCCCGGCGGCGTCGCCGAGGCCATCGGGATCGTGGCCGCCCTGGTCATCCTGCTGCTGGCGTTCGGGTCGGTGGTGGCGGCCGGGCTGCCGCTCGCCGTCGCGCTGGCCGGGCTCGGCGTCGGCGTGTCCGGGATCACGCTGGTGGCCGCGTTCACCGATGTCGCCACCACCGCGCCGACGCTCGCCATCATGGTCGGGCTGGGGGTCGGCATCGACTACGCGCTGTTCGTGCTGACCCGCCACCGGGAGGGGCTCGCGGAGGGGCTCGACGTCCCGGAGTCGGTGGGACGCGCCAGCGCGACGGCGGGCCTGTCGGTGATCTTCGCGGGGTTCACGGTGCTGCTGGCGCTGTGCGGGCTGGTGCTGTCGCGGATCCCGGTGTTCATGACGATGGGGTTCACCACCGGCATCGTCGTCGCGGCGACCGTGCTGAGCGCCGTCACGCTGCTGCCGGCCGTGCTGGGCCTCGCCGGCCGCCGGGTGCTGCGCCGCCGCGACCGGGCCGCGGGCGCGGCGATCGCCGTGGACTCGCCGCGGGTCCGGCGGTGGGCCGTGCACGTCGGACGGCACCCCTGGCCGTGGCTGCTCGCCGCCGCCGTGCTGATGCTGACGCTCGCCGCCCCCGCGCTCGGCATGCGGACGTGGCCGAGCGACGCCAGCAGCGAGCCGACGTCCAACACCGTCCGCAACGCCTACGACCTTGTCGCCGACGGCTTCGGGCCCGGCGCCAACGGCCCGCTCATCGTCGCGGTCGACCTGCGCAAGACCGACCGGGCCGCCCTGCCGGCGCTCCGGGACCGGCTTGCGGCCACCGAGGGCGTCGCGTCCGCGGCGCCGCCGCAGGCCTCCCCGCGCGGCGACGCCGCGGTGATCATGGTCACCCCGAGGTACGGGCCGCAGGACGAGCGGGTGACCGGGCTCGTCGACCGGATCCGCGCGGACGTCCTGCCGCCGGACACCGAGATCACCGGGCTGACCGCCGCCTACGTGGACCTGTCCCGGATGCTCTCGGACCGGCTGTGGCCGGTGATCGGCGCGGTGGTGGCGACCTCGTTCATCATGCTGATGATCGTGTTCCGGTCGCTGCTGGCGCCGCTGAAGGCCGCGGTGATGAACCTGCTGTCGATCGGCGCCGCGTACGGGGTGCTCACGGCCGTGTTCCAGTGGGGCTGGGGCGCCGAGCTGCTCGGCCTCCCGCACAGCGTCCCGGTGTCGTCGTTCATCCTGCTGCTGATGTTCGCCGTGCTGTTCGGCGTCTCCATGGACTACGAGGTCTTCCTGCTCTCGCGGGTCCGGGAGGAATGGCTGCTGCACGGCGACGCGCGCGGGTCGGTGTCCACCGGGCTGGCCGCGACCGGCCGGGTGATCAGCAGCGCGGCGCTGATCATGGTGGCGGTGTTCCTCGGCTTCGCCGCCGACCCCGGCCTGGTGATCAAGCAGATGGGGGTCGGGCTCGCGGTGGCGGTGGCGCTGGACGCGACGGTCGTCCGGCTGGTGCTGGTGCCCGCCACGATGTCGCTGCTCGGCCGGGCGAACTGGTGGCTGCCGAAGCCGCTCGCCCGGGTGCTGCCGACGATCGACCTGCACGGCGGCGCGGCGCCCGCCGGGGCCCCCGTGCGGCGGCCCGAACCCAGCCGCGCGTAACCGGGGGAGTGATCAGAGGAGGGCGGCATGTCCCGGTTAGGCTGATCGGGACATGTCGCCTGTCGTACGCGTTCTCGGGGCCTTCGGAGCCGAGGTGGCGGGGGCCGCCGCCGACCTCGGCGGTCACCGGCAGCGCTCCGTGCTCGCCCGCCTCGTCGCCGCGCGGGGCCGGATGGTGCCCGCCGAGAGGCTCGTCGACGACCTGTGGGCGGGCACGGCCCCGCCGCGCGCCGCCGCCGGCCTCCAGTCGTTCGTGTCCCACCTGCGCCGCGCGCTAGAACCGGACCGCCCGCCCCGCACGCCCGCGCGGGTCCTGGTCACCGAGCCGCCGGGGTACGCGCTGCGGCTGCCGGACGGCGCCGTCGACGCGTGGCGGTTCGACGCGCTGATCGACCAGGCCGCCGAGCTGTCGGACGCCGACCCGCCGGAGGCCCGCCGCCGCGCGGAGGCGGCGCTCGCCGAGTGGCGCGGGCCCGCCTACGCCGAGTTCGGCGACCTGCCGTGGGCGGCGGCCGAGGCCGCCCGCCTGGACGAGCGGCGCCGGCTCGCGGTCGAGCACCGCGCCGGGGCGATGCTCCGGCTCGGCGCCGCCCCCGAGGCCGTCCCCGACCTGGAGACCCACGCCGCCGCCAACCCGCTGCGCGAGGAGGCGTGGCGGCTGCTGGCCCTCGCCCTGTACCGCGCCGGACGCCAGGGCGACGCCCTCGGCGCCCTCCGGCGAGCCCGCGCGACCCTGACCGAGGAACTCGGCGTCGACCCCGGCCCGGCGCTGCGCCGCCTGGAGGCCGGCATCCTTGCGCAGGACCCCGCCCTCGGGGAACCGGAACGGCCGGCGACGGCCCGTCCTGCGCTGCGGCTCGCGTCCGAGCCCCGCGCCGAGGACGGCCCCGCCTTCGTGGGACGCGTCCAGGAACTGGCGCGACTGGAGGAGGCCGCCCGGAGCGCCGCCGCGGGCCGCGGCGGCGCCGTCCTCCTCTGCGGCGACGCCGGCATGGGCAAGACCGCGCTCGCCGAGAGGTTCTCGCGCGACCTGGCCGCACGGGGCTGGACGTGCGGATGGGGGACGGCGCCGGAGACCGGGGGAGCGCCCGCGGCCTGGCCCTGGGCCGAGCTGCTGCGCGGGCTGGCGGCCGCCGCCCCGCCCGCCGCCGGCCTCGCCGGACGGCTCGGGCCGCTGCTGGACGACGCCGTCGTCGAGCGCGGCGAGGCCGACGTCGTCACGGGGCGCTTCCGCCTCCACCTGGCGGTCGGGGACTACCTCGCCGAACTCGCGGACACCGCGCCGCTCCTGCTCGTCCTGGACGATCTGCACTGGGCGGACGAGGAGACCCTCGCCCTGCTCATCCGGCTCGCCGGGCGGCTGCGGGACCGTCCCGTCCTGCTGCTGGCCACGTTCCGGCAGACCGAGGTCCCGGACGGTCTCGCCGCAGCGCTGGCCGCCCTCGCCCGGCACGAGCCCGCGCGGATCGAGCTGGCCGGGCTGTCGCCGGCGGAGGTCGCGGTCCTCGTCCGGGACACCTGCGCCGCCGGGCTGGACGACGCGGAGCTGTCCGCGATCGCCGAGCGCACGGGCGGCAACCCGTTCTTCACCCGGGAGACGGCCCGGCTTCTGGACGCCGAGGGGCTGCCCGCCGCCACGCGCCGGGTACCCGCCGGCGTCGGCGACGTGCTGCGGCGCCGCATCGCGCGGCTGCCGGGACCGGTCCAGACCGTGCTGCGGGATGCCGCGGTCGCCGGCCGGGACGCCGACCTGCGCGTTCTGGCCGACCTGTCCGGGGACGAGGAGACGGTGATCGACGCCGTGGAGGCGGGCCTGGCCGCGGGCCTCGTCACCGAGCCCGCGCCCGGCCGGATCCGGTTCGCGCACGCCCTCGTCCGCGACACCCTCTACACGGGCCTGTCCCGGGCCCGCCGCACCCGCGTGCACGGCCGGGTCGCCGCCGCGCTCGAACGGCACCTCCCGGACGAGGCCGCCGCGATCGCGCACCACTACCTCGAATCCGGCACAGACCCGGACAAGGCCGTCCGGTACGCGCGGCGCGCCGCCGCGGCCGCCGAGATGCGGTTCGCGCACGGAACCGCCGCCGACCTGTGGGTCCGCGTCGTCGAGACGCTCCGCGCGCAGGGCCCCGAGGCGACCCGCGACCGGCTGGAGGCGGAGGTCGCCGCGATCCGGTCGAGCGCCCTCGCCGGGCAGGTCGTCGACGCCAGGGTCCGGCGGATCGCCGCCATCGCCGACGCCCGCGCGTTCGGCGACGTCCGGCTCCTCGCCCGGATCATCGTGGGCTTCGACGTCCCGACGCTGTGGACGAGCCGGGAGTACGGGAGCCTCGACCTCGACACCGTGGAGGCCACCGAGGAGGCGCTGGCACGCCTGCCCGAAGCCGAGCCGGAGCTGCGCGTCAGATTGCTGACCACGCTGGCGATCGAGCTGGAGGGCGAGCAGCACGACCGGGGCGCGGCGGCCGCCGAGGCGGCGCTCCGCCTGGCCCGCGAGCTGGGCGCGCCCGAGCTGGTCGCCCTGGCCCTCAACGGCGCCTACATCAACTCCTACCGGAGCGCGGAGGGGCTCACCGAGCGCCACCGGTTCGCTTCCGAGCTGCTGGCCCTCGCCACCGAGCACGACCTCGGCACCTACCGCGTCCTCGCCCACCTGCAGCTCCAGCAGACGAGCGTCGCCGCGCTCGACCTGCCCGCCGCGCACCGGCACCGTACGGAGGGGCGCCGGCTCGCCGAGCAGTACGGGCTGCCGCTGCTCGCCCGCATCGCCGACTGGTACACGGCGCTGGTGCGCGCCTTCGCCGCCCGGCCGGAGGAGGCGGAACGCGCGTTCGCCGAGGTCGGCGGCTCCATCGGCCGGACCCGGATCTGGTTCAGCGAGCGCGGCATGGCCCTTCTCGGCCCGTTCTGCCTGCGGCTGGTCCTGGGGCGGGCCGAGGAGGCGATGGACGAGGCCGCCTGGCTGCACGAGCAGTGGGGGCACGTCGGGGCGACCGCGGACATGTACGCGCTCACCCTGGCCGCCGCCGGCCGCCTCGCCGAGGCCCGCCGGGTCGTCGCCGGTGCCGGGCCCGTCCGGCGCGACTACTTCTTCGACCTGACCATGGCGGTCCGCGGCCTGCGCGCCGTCGCCCTCGGCGACCGCCCCCTGGCCGAGGAGGCCTACGCGGCGCTGCTGCCCTACGAGGGCCACTTCACCGGCGGCGCCACCGCCGTCGCCACGGTCGGCCCCGCCGCCCAGGTCCTCGGCGACCTCGCCCGCTTCCTGGAACGCCCCGCCGACGTGGCCGCCGCCCACTACCGCAGGGCCGCTGACGTCGCCGCCCGCCTGGAGGCCCCCTTCTGGACCGAGAAGGCCGCCGCGGCCCTCGAAGGCCTCGGCACCGCGGCGTGACCGCTCTCTCCTGCAACCCGACTAAACTGGCATCCCCAGCCGCGGACGGAGGGCCGCTGGGCCCGAACAAGGAGAAAAAGCCATAAGCGCACCCGTCTCCATGGACGCACTGGCCCTGGCCACCGCCGCAACCCCGCAACGACCTCTATGGTTGCGATCGCGTCCGAAGGCAGATTCGAGCTTGCGAGAATCTGATCGCGCAGCGAGCCGTCAGGCGAGTCGGAGCGATGCCAGCGATCGCCCGCGTTTCTCGACGATGGAGGGCCGCCAGGCCCGAAGGAGGAGAGGAACGCAATGAATACAGGGTTCGCTTGTTTTATCGGGCGGCCCAATGTGGGCAAGTCGACGTTGATGAACGCGCTGGTCGGGACGAAGGTGGCGATCACCAGCAGCCGTCCGCAGACGACGCGGCGCGCCATCCGGGGGATCGTGCACCGTCCGGACGCGCAGCTCGTCGTCGTCGACACCCCCGGCCTGCACAAGCCCCGGACGCTGCTCGGGGAGCGGCTCGACAGCCTCGTCCGGTCCACGCTGACCGAGGTCGACGTGATCGGGTTCTGCGTGCCCGCCGACCAGCCGGTCGGCCCCGGCGACAGGTACATCGCCAGGGAGCTCGCGGGGGTCAGGAAGACGCCCGTGGTCGCGATCGTCACCAAGACCGACCTCGCCGCGCCCGAGCAGGTCGCCGAGCAGCTCCTCGCGGTCGGGGGGCTCGGCGAGTTCGCCGACATCGTTCCGTGCTCGGCCGAGAGCGGCTTCCAGGTCGGCCTCGTGGGCGACCTGCTGATCTCCCATCTGCCTGAGGGCATGCCGCTCTACCCGGAGGGCGACCTGACCGACGAGCCCGAGCAGGTCCTGGTCGGCGAGCTGATCCGCGAGGCGGCGCTGGAGGGCGTCCGGGACGAGCTGCCCCACTCGATCGCCGTCGTGGTGGACGAGATGGCGCCCCGCGAGGGCCGCGACGACCTCGTCGACGTCTACGCGCACCTGTTCGTCGAGCGGTCCAGCCAGAAGGGGATCATCATCGGGCACAAGGGCTCGCGGCTGCGGGAGGTCGGCGCGGCGGCGCGCCGCCAGATCGAGGCCCTGCTCGGCACGAAGGTGTTCCTCGACCTGCGCGTCAGCGTCCTCAAGGACTGGCAGCGCGACCCCAAGCAGCTCCGCAGGCTCGGCTTCTACGACTGACGGTCGGCGTCAGTCCGCGTCCCGCCGGGGCGCCGTCCCTTCGGGATCGGGCCGGTCCGTCCCGGGCTCGCCGTCGGGCGGCGCGGGCTCCTCGTGCGGCTGCCCCTGGCGGCCCCACGCCTGCTCCTCCGAGGGCCAGGCGGCGTACTCACCCGTCGGGTACTGCTGGGCCGGGTACTGCTCGCCTGCGTACTGCTCGCCTGCGTACTGCTCGCCGGTGTACTGCTGGCCCGTGTACTGCTGGTCGGCATGGGGAGGCTGCGGGTAGTCCTGCTCCTCTTGGCTCTGCGACTTCGCGACGCGGTCGCTGACGGGGCGGGCGAGGCTGAAGCCGACCACGAGCAGGGACGTGATGACCGCGAGGTACCAGCCGAACCGGACGGTGATCTGGTAGCCGAGGTCGAGGCCGGTCTGGGGCAGGTCGTCGCGGACGTCGCCGAGCCGCAGCACGAAGATCCCGCACACCAGCAGGGCGAGCATGCCGGGGACCGCGGCGAGCCCGCCGATCCGGGCGTCCCGCCCGATCAGGTCCCAGGCGGCCAGCGCGATCGCGATCACGGCGAGGACCGGGACGGCGAGGACGATGTCGTCGGCGTCGATGCCCGCGATGCTGCCGAGGTCGCGGCTCAGCGAGCGGCCGAACAGGTCGACGACGACCTCTGCGCGAGCCCACGGCAGGAACGCCGACACCAGCAGGCCGGACGCGGCGATGATCAGGGCGGCGATCCAGGCGCCGCCGCCCCGCCGCGGGTACGGGCCGGGAGCGGCGGGGACGGCCTCGGCCGGCCCGTCGTGCGGCGGCGGATAGCCGTCGACGGGCGGCAGGAAGGACGGGCGCGACCGCGCGCGGCCCGCGTCGGATCCCAGGTCACCGGTCATGAACCCAGCGTAAACGTACGAAGGGCATTGCCCGGGACGGCCACCTCCCCCCGCGCGGATCTGTAGGTTGGAACGAAGTCCGTTATGGGAGGAGAGCGCCGGTGTTGCTCGTTTTTGGCCTGACGGCGGTGTTCCGTACGGTCAGCGAGGGGACGTTCCACTGCCCGCAGTGCGGGGGCGACCGCGCCTACCGGAGGCGCGCCGGACGCCGCTGGTTCTCGGTGTTCTTCGTCCCGATGGTGCCGCTGTGGCGCCTCGGGCACGCCGTGGAGTGCCGCACGTGCCGCGCCCGCCTTCCCGTGTCCGCCCTGCGGACGCCGACCGCGCAGCAGATGGCCGAGTCCCTGGCCGCCGGGATGCGGGCGGCCGCGGCCCTGGTGCTGCGCTCCGGCGATCCCGCCGACGCCGCCGCCCGCGCCCGCGCGATCACGACGGTCACCGGCTACGGCGAGCCCGACTACGACGCGGCCGCCGTGGACGCCGACCTCGCGCTGCGCCGGACGTTCCTGGAGCAGGAGGTCGTCCAGGCCGGGGCGCACCTCGCCGTGGAGGCCAAGGAGTGGTTCCTCGCGCAGGCCGTCCGGATCGGGCTGGCGGACGGCCCGCTCGGCGAGGGGGAGCGGTCCGCCCTGCACGGCATCGCCGCCCTGCTCGGCATGTCCCGCGCCTACGCGCTCGGCGTCATCGTGACCACGGAGGGGGCGGCGCGCTGACATGCCTTCCGCCGCAGGCCCCGCCTCCGCGGGCAGCGCACTGGTCAGGCCGCCCGGACCGCGCCTCGCCGAGGGCATCGTCACCCACGCGGACCGCCGCCCGGTGGACGTGGGGCTCGCGGCGCGCCAGCACGAGGCGTACGTCGCGGCGCTGCGGGCCGCGGGCTGGCGCGTCCGCGCCGTCGCGCCCGCCGACGACCTGCCCGACGCCGTCTTCGTCGAGGACGCCCTGGTCGTCTGCGGCGGCCTGGCCGTCGTCGGCCGGTCGGGTGCGCCGAGCCGCCGCGGCGAGACCCCCGGCGCGGAGCAGGCCGCGCGCGACCTGGGCCTGCGGGTCGAGCGGATCAAGGAGCCCGGAACGCTGGACGGCGGGGACGTCCTGCAGGCGGACGGCACCGTCTACGTGGGCCGCGGCGCCCGGACCAACGAGGAGGGCATCTGCCAGCTCGCGCACCTGCTGGGCGGGCGGAAGGTCGTCCCGGTGGACATCCGCGGCTGCCTGCACCTGAAGTCGGCGATGACCGCGCTGCCGGACGGCGGCCTGATCGGCGTCCCGGAGATGGTGGACACGTCGGTTCTGCCGTGCCTGCGGGTCGTCCGCGAACCGGAGGGCGCCCACGTGGTGGTGCTGGGGCCCGACCACGTCCTCATGGCGGCGTCGGCGCCGCGCACGGCCGCCCGGCTGGCGGCCGACGGCCTGCGCGTCACGAGCGTCGACATCAGCGAGTTCGAGGCGCTCGACGGTTGCGTGACCTGCCTCTCCGTCCTCGTACCCTGACAGGGGCAGGACCGCGGGGGAGGACGTTGTGTCTCAGGATGCGGACGTTCGTTTCCGTAACACGGATGGCATCTGTTAACTTGGCGAACGTGTTGCGTGAGCTGCTCCTCCTTAGCGGCCGCAGCGGGGCCCTGTAAGCAGGCCGGCTCCCTCGCTGCGGGGCTTCGCCGTGGACGTCGGCCGCGAGGTTCGAGCAGAGAGAACTCACAGGATGTATCCGCAACAGCAGACTTCCGGCATGCCCTTCCAGCGCTACGCGCCGTTCGCCCCCGTCAGGCTGGCCGACCGGACGTGGCCGGACCAGGTGATCACCGAGGCTCCGCGCTGGTGCGCCGTCGACCTGCGCGACGGCAACCAGGCGCTGATCGACCCGATGGACTCGCACCGCAAGCTCAAGATGTTCGAGCTGCTGGTACGGATGGGCTACAAGGAGATCGAGGTCGGGTTCCCGGCGGCGAGCCAGACCGACTTCGACTTCGTCCGGCAGATCATCGAGGAGGACCGGATCCCCGATGACGTCGTCGTCCAGGTGCTGACCCAGGCCCGCCCCGAGCTGATCGAGCGGACCTTCGAGGCGGTGCGCGGCGCCAAGCAGGCGATCGTCCACCTGTACAACTCGACCAGCACGCTGCAGCGCCGCGTGGTGTTCGGGCAGGACAAGGACGGCATCACCGCGATCGCGGTCGAGGGCGCCAAGCTGTGCGCCAAGCTCGCCGAGGACATGGGCGACACCGAGATCTACTTCCAGTACTCGCCGGAGTCGTTCACCGGCACCGAGCTGGAGTACGCGGTCGAGGTCTGCAACGCCGTCAACGACGTGTGGAAGCCGACGCCGGACCGGAAGGTCATCGTCAACCTGCCCGCCACGGTGGAGATGGCCACCCCGAACGTGTACGCCGACCAGATCGAGTGGATGAACCGGAACCTCTCCTACCGGGACTCGGTCATCCTGTCGCTGCACCCCCACAACGACCGCGGGACGGCCGTCGCCGCCGCGGAGCTGGGCTACATGGCGGGCGCCGACCGCATCGAGGGCTGCCTGTTCGGCAACGGCGAGCGCACCGGCAACGTGTGCCTGGTCACCCTCGGCCTGAACCTGTTCACCCAGGGCGTCGACCCGCAGATCGACTTCTCCGACATCGACGAGATCCGCCGGACGGTCGAGTACTGCAACCAGCTGCCCGTCCACGAGCGGCACCCCTACGGCGGCGACCTGGTCTACACCGCGTTCTCCGGATCCCACCAGGACGCCATCAACAAGGGCTTCGACCACCTGCGCCGCGACGCCGAGGCCGCAGGCGTGCCGGTGGAGCGGTACCGGTGGGAGGTCCCGTACCTGCCGATCGACCCGCACGACGTCGGCCGCACGTACGAGGCCGTGATCCGGGTGAACAGCCAGTCCGGCAAGGGCGGCGTCGCCTACATCATGAAGACCGAGCACGCGCTGGAGCTGCCGCGCCGGCTGCAGATCGAGTTCTCCCGGGTCGTGCAGGAGCACACCGACGCCGCAGGCGGCGAGGTCACCCCCGAGCGCATGTGGGAGATCTTCGAGGCGGAGTTCCTCACCGGCGGCCCGCGCGCCGGGCTGCTGGCGCACCGCGCGACGTCCCGGGTGGACGAGAAGGACGCGCTCAGCTGCGACATCCGCGTGAACGGCGAGATCCGCGAGATCGAGGGCGTCGGCAACGGTCCCGTGTCGGCGTTCGAGGACGCGCTCGCCACGATCGGGATCCACGTCCGGGTGCTGGACTACGCCGAGCACGCGATGAGCGCGGGCGGCGACGCGCGCGCCGCCGCCTACGTCGAGTGCGACGTGCGGTTCGGCGACGGGGAGGACACGACGGTGTGGGGCGTCGGCATCGACGGCAACATCGTCACCGCGTCCCTCAAGGCGATGCTGTCGGCCGTCAACCGGGTGGCCCGCGCGCAGGGACGATGAGCGGTCTGCGGCCTCGGGTTCAGGTCCCCCCGGGCGCCTGAACCCGAGACAGGACGGTCATATGCGTCCGAGGACGTGGTGGACCAGCTCCCGGAGGGGGCCGTGGAGCTGGGTCTCGCCGACGGTGGTCCGATCGCCGTCGATATCGATCTCGTAGAGGAACTGGTCGGGGATTCGGCCCGGCGGCGGCACGCTTTTCAGATCGACGCGGCCGACGAGCCTCGACAGCATGGGATCGCTGGCGCTGTCGGACTCGCCGCGCCGCTCGATCCCCGCGAACCCACCGCTGCGGACGACTGTCACCTTCACTGCGTCTCGTTCGCCCCCAAGGAGACTCCTACCCCCGTCCAGGCCCTGCTCACCGCCTCGGTCTCGTCGGCGCCTGCTCCGTAGAGCGCGGTCGCGGCCTTCACGGTCGCGGCGGCGAAGCCGGCGAAGTCGACGTCGGAGGCGAGGGAACCGCCGGTGAGCGCGTCGTACCAGATGCGGCCGGCCTTCTCCCAGGCGTTGCCGCCGATGGCGGTGGCGGCGAGGAAGAAGGCGTGGTTGGGGATGCCCGAGTTGATGTGGACGCCGCCGTTGTCGCGGTAGGTGTCGACATAGTGGTCCATGTGGGCGGGCTGCGGGTCCTTGCCGAGCTGCGGGTCGTCATAGGCGGTGCCCGGCTCCTTCATGGAGCGGAGCGCGACGCCGTGGACGCCGGGGGCGAGCAGGCCCTCCCCGATGAGCCAGTCGGCCCGGTCGGCGCCGTGGCCGAGATGCCACTGCTTGACGAGCGAGCCGAACACGTCGGACACCGACTCGTTGAGGGCGCCAGACTGGCCGTAGTACTCCAGGCCCGCGGCGTACTGGGTGACGCCGTGGACGAGTTCGTGCCCGGTGACGTCGAGCGGGGCGGTGAAGTCGGTGAACAGGACGCCGTCGCCGTCCCCGTACACCATCTGCTCGCCGTTCCAGAAAGCGTTGTCGTAGCGGTCGCCGTAGTGGACGGTCGAGACCATCGGCAGGCCGCCGCCGTCGATCGAGTCGCGCCGGTACACGGCCTCGAAGAAGCCGAAGGTCGCGCCCAGCCAGTCGTAGGCCCGGTCTGCGGTCGCGTCGCCGGTGGCGGGGGCTCCCTCGGCCCGGACGGTGCGGCCGGGCAGCTCCTCGCGGTGCCCGGCGTCGTTGATCGTCCGGTTGGGGACGAAGTCCTCGGACGGGGAGGGGGCCGCGGCCGCGGCCGTCCGGCGCTCGACGAACTGGGCGGAGGTGAGCGCCAGCGTACGGCGGGCCCGGCCGCGTATGGCCGGGTCCTCGGCATCGCGGGCGATCCGTTCCAGCATGTGCGGTGGCACGATGTGGCATCTCATGCCACAACGCTGCCAGCAACCCGTCGTGCGGGCCATGGCTTTCGGGGGACCACTACGGCCGAATCCGGTCACGTTGCGTGTTCGTTATGAAGCGCAGCGGGGTCACTGAGTGACTTGTGGAGATCCTGCGGAAATGCTCCCGGCGCACCGAGGCACCGGGTGACGTGCGTCAGAATGAACGGGTGACCCTGTACCGCGACGAAGGCATCGTCCTGCGCACCCAGAAGCTGGGCGAGGCCGATCGCATCGTGACGGTGCTGACCCGGCGGACCGGCCGGATCCGCGCCGCGGCGAAGGGGGTCCGCAAGACCAGGTCCAGGTTCGGCGCCCGGCTGGAGCCGTTCACCCACGTGGACCTGCAGCTCTACGAGCGGCGCTCGCTCGACCTGATCACGCAGGCCGAGACGCTGCGCCCGTACGGCGAGGCGCTCGTCAGCGACTACCCCCGCTACACGGCGGGGACGGCGATGCTGGAGACCGCGGAGAAGCTCACCAGTGAGGAGGGCGAGCCCGCGCTGCGGCAGTTCCTGCTGCTGGTCGGCGGGCTGCGCACGCTCGCCGAGCGCGTCCACGACCCCCGGCTCGTCCTGGACGCCTACCTGCTGCGCTCGCTGTCGGTCGCCGGCTGGGCGCCCGCGCTCGACGAGTGCTGCCGGTGCGGCAACCGCGGCGGGCTGCGCGGGTTCGCGATCGCGGCGGGCGGGGCGGTGTGCGCGAACTGCCGCCAGCCGGGCGCCGCGACCCCGGCGCCGCCGACGTTCGCGCTGATGCTGGCGCTGCTGCGCGGCGACTGGGAGTACGCCGACGGCAGCGAGCAGCGCCACCGGATGGAGACCAGCGGCCTGGTGGCCGCCTACCTGCAGTGGCATCTGGAGCACGGGATCCGTTCCCTGCGCCATGTGGAGCGCGAGACGCGCGACGACGACACCGATAGGGAGAGAGTTTGAGCAGGGCCGTATCGCCTCCGGATCCGCACCGGGACGGCGCCACCCCGCCCCCGATCCCCGCGGACCTGGTGCCGCGGCACGTCGCCATCGTCATGGACGGCAACGGCCGCTGGGCGAAGGAGCGCGGCCTGCCGCGCACCGAGGGGCACAAGCGCGGCGAGGACTCGCTCTTCGACGTGATCATGGGCGCGATCGAGCTCGGCGTCCCGTACCTGTCGGCGTACGCGTTCTCCACCGAGAACTGGAAGCGCTCGCCGGACGAGGTGCGCTTCCTCATGGGCTTCAACCGGGACGTGATCCGCCGCCGCCGCGACCAGCTCCACTCGATGGGCGTGCGGGTGCGGTGGGCGGGCCGGCGGCCCCGGCTGTGGCGCAGCGTCATCAAGGAGCTGGAGACGGCCGAGGAGATGACGCGCGACAACGACGTCCTCACCCTGCAGTTCTGCGTGAACTACGGGGGCCGCGCCGAGATCGCGGACGCGGCGGCGGCGATCGCCAGGGACGTCCGGGACGGCCGGCTCGACCCCGGCAAGATCAACGAGAAGGTCTTCGCCCGCTACCTGGACGAGCCCGGCATCCCCGACGTCGACCTGTTCCTGCGCTCCTCGGGGGAGCAGCGCACGTCCAACTTCCTGCTCTGGCAGTCGGCCTACGCGGAGATGGTGTTCCTCGACACGCTCTGGCCCGACTTCGACCGCCGCCACCTCTGGCACGCCTGCGAGATCTACGCCTCCCGCGACCGCCGCTATGGAGGAGCCGTGCCTAATGCGGTCTTTTCGGGTCAGGCGCCCGGGGGCGCCTGACTGTGTTCATTGCAGTTGGGGCGGGTCGGGCGCCTGGGGGCGCCCGACCCGCCCCAACTGCGTGCGATCGCTGCATCGCTCCGGCTCGCCTGGCGGCTCGCTGCGCGATCAGTTTCTTGCTTCGCTCGAAACTGCCTTCGGACGCGATCGCGATCGTTCAGGTCGCCGCGTGGCCGGGAAGTGGCTGGGCTTGGTGCGCCCGTTCCCCGGCTGGGCTTGGCCGGGTCAGACCAGGCTGGCGTCTAGGGTGATCTTGGTGCCGGTGAGGGCCTTGCTGACCGGGCAGCCTTCCTTGGCGGCCTGGGCGGCCTTCTCGAAGTCGGCGGCGGACAGGCCGGGGACGCTGGCCCGGACGGTCAGGTGGATGCCGGTGATGCCCTCGCCCGGCTGGAAGGTGACCTCGGCCTTGGTGTCGACCTTCTCCGGCGGGGTCCCGGCGCCGGCGAGGCCGTGCGAGAGGGCCATCGAGTAGCAGGTGGAGTGGGCGGCGGCGATGAGCTCCTCGGGGCTCGTCCGGCCGTTCGGCTCCTCGGACCGCGACGCCCAGGTCACGTCGTAGGTGCCGAGCTTCGAGGAGTCCAGCGAGACGGTCCCCTGCCCCTCCAGGAGGGAGCCTTCCCAATGCGCGTTCGCGGTTCGTGTCGTAGCCATGCCCCGATTCTTCACCATGGCGCGGCGGGTGGATCACCCGAACCGCGGGAACGCCCCGCGCCGGAGGCCGGCGCGGGGCGTTCCGCCCGGATCGGGGCTAGTTGACGTTCACCGCGGACCAGGCCGCGGCGACGGTGTTGTACTGGGTGCTGCCCGAGCCGTAGAGGTCCTTGGCCGCGTTCAGCGTCGCGGTGCGCGCGCCCGCGTAGTTGGTCGAGGACGTCATGTAGGTGGTCAGCGCCCGGTACCAGATCTTCGTGGCGGCGTCCCGGCCGATGCCGGTGATCGTGGAGCCGTTGGACGTGGGGCTGTTGTAGGAGACGCCGTTGATCGTCTTCGCGCCGCTGCCCTCGGACAGCAGGTAGTAGAAGTGGTTGGCGACGCCCGAGGAGTAGTGCACGTCGAGGTTCTTGGTGTTCGTCGACCAGGAGTCGGCGGAGCTGCCGTCCCTGCTGGGCTTGTCCATGAAGCGCAGCGCTGCCTTGCCGAAGCCGGGCAGGACGATCTCCTCGCCCACCAGGTAGTCGCCGACGTCGTTGGAGTTGTTCGCGTAGAACTCCACGGCGGCGGCCATGATGTCGGAGGTGGCCTCGTTCAGGCCGCCGGACTCGCCGCTGTAGGTGAGGTTCGCGGTGGAGCTGGTGACGCCGTGGCTCATCTCGTGCGCGGCCACGTCCAGGGACGTGAGCGGGCCGAGCTGGCTGCCGTCACCGTCGCCGTAGGTCATGCAGAAGCACGAGTCGTCCCAGAAGGCGTTGGCGTAGCCGCTGCCGTAGTGGACGCGGTTGTAGGACCCCTTGCCATCGCCGGCGATGCCGGTGCGGCCGAAGACGTTCTTGTAGAAGTCCCAGGTCGTGTTGGTGCCGAACTGGGCGTCCACGGCGACGGTGGCGCGGTCGGACGTCGTGCCGCTGCCCCAGTGGTTGTCGGCGTCGGTGAACAGGGTGGCGGGGGCCCGGTGGAAGCACCAGCTCAGGAAGCAGAGGTCGGTGTCGTTCTGGGCGTCCCCGGTGTAGGTGTTGCCGCGCGTCGGGTCCTTCAGCTGGTAGGTGCTGCCGGACAGCGTCGTCTCGAGCGGGACGGTCCCGGTGTAGAGGGACTTCCCGTCGCCCGCGGCGGTCCGGATCGTCTCCTCGCGCAGCAGTACCTTGCCGGTCGCGGCGTCCACGGAGGTGAAGACGCGGCTGGGCGTCCCGTCGGCCTTCTTCCCGACGGTCTGGACGCGCCAGGCGAGGCGGGGGGCGTGGTCGGCGGTGCGGGCCTCCACGACGAGCGCGGGGGCGCCGTCCGCCTTGCGGCTCTTGGTGGCGGCGCGCTTCTCGGCGGTCTTGGCGGAGACCTCCGGGCTGGAGTCCGACGGCGCCTTGGCGAGGGTGAGGCTGGTGCCGCGCCACGCGCCGGCCGCCGACTCGTGGACGACGATGTCGCCGCCCAGGACGGGAAGGCCGTTGTAGGTGCGGGTCATGCGGGTGTGGGAGGTGCCGTCGCGGTCGATGCCGACCCCGACCACCTGGAACGCCTGCCCGCCGCCGCCGCGGACCTCCGCGGCGCGGCCGGTGAGCGCCCGGAGCGCGTGCTCGGCGGCGGCGCGCGGACCGGGTGGGGACGCCGGCTGGCGTGCGGAGGCGGGGAGCGCGGTGGCGGCCGTCGCGAGCAACGTCGCCGAGGCCAGGAGCGCGGTCCTTCGGCTGGTGAACGCCCGTCTTGTCATGAACGCCCTCTCGTGCGGGCGCCACGCTCCCCCGAGGGCCCGCCGTCGGGCCCGCCGTGGCGACGGGACATTTATGACATAGGGCTACTGGGAAGTAGATGTAGCAATTTGACAAGAAATGCCTACGCAGCGTGTGAGATACCGACTCTGTCCGAGTTCAGAGGGCAGCGACAGGTTGGCAAAAAGTGCGCGGGAAGGGCGTTTTCGGACTTCAGGACTGCTTCGCGGCGCAGTTCGCGCAGGTCCCGAAGACCTCCACCGTGTGGGTGATGTCGGTGAAGCCGTGCTCGGCGGCGATCGTGTCGGCCCAGCGCTCCACGGCCGGGCCCTCGACCTCGACCGTCCGGCCGCAGCCGCGGCAGACGAGGTGGTGGTGGTGCTGCTCGGTGCGGCAGGCGCGGTACACGGCCTCGCCCTCGTCGGTGCGCAGCACGTCGACCTCGCCCGCGTCGCTGAGCGCCTGCAGCGCGCGGTAGACGGTGGTGAGGCCGATCTTGGAGCCGTCGGCGCGCAGGTCGGCGTAGATGTCCTGGGCGCTGCGGAAGCCCTCGCAGCCGGCCAGCACCTGACGTACCGCGTCCCGGCGGGCCGTCGTCATCCCCCTAGCACCTCCGCCTCGGCATCCACGCGCGGCTCGACGCCGGGCCCGGCGCCCCTCGCGGGGACGGCGCCGGCCACGGCACGGGCACGCCGGCGGCGCACCACCGAGCCCCCGGCGACCGCGGCCACGAACACCGCGAGCGCCAGCAACACGATCGAGGGGCCCGGAGGGAGATCGTACTGGAAGGAACCCGCCAGACCCGCCACGGCCGACAGTACACCGATCCCCATCGCGGCCAGCATGGTGCTCCAGAATCCCCGCGTGAGCTGCTGCGCCGCCGCGACCGGGACGACCATCAGCGCGCTGACGAGCAGCAGCCCGATCGCCCGCATCGAGATCACCACCGTCACCGCGGCGGTCGCGGCGATCAGCACGCTGAGGAACCGGACGGGCAGCCCGGCCGCCCGCGCGACCTCCTCGTCCTGGCAGAGCAGGAACAGCTCGCGGCCGAACACCGCGACGACCGCGAGCACCGCGGCGGCGAGCCCCGCGACGACGTACAGGTCGCTCACCGTCACGCTGCTGATCGAGCCGAACAGGTAGGACTGCAGGCCCGCCGAGCCGCCGCCTGCGGCGCTGGTCAGGAGCACTCCGCCCGCCAGCCCGCCGTAGAACAGCAGGGCGAGCACGACGTCCGCGCCGCTGCGGCTGCGCGCCCGCAGGACCTCGATCGCGATGGCGCCGAGCACCGACACGGCCAGCGCGGCGAGGACGGGGGAGGTGCTGGTGAGCAGCCCGAGGCCGATGCCGGTCAGCGCGATGTGGCCGATGCCGTCGCCGAGCAGGGACAGTCTGCGCTGGACGACGAACGTCCCCACGGCGGGGGCGGTCAGGCCGATGAGCACCGCCATCACCAGGGCGATGCGCATGAAGTCGTAGTGCAGCATCTCGCTCACGCGGGCCTTTCGAGGGTCTGCCGGGCGGTCTCGCGGACGGCGTGGCCGTGGTCGAGCTCGACCGTGCGGGTCACGAGCGGCTCCATCGGCCCGAGCTCGTGGGCCACGAGGACGACCGTGCGCCCGGCGCGGGCCAGCCCGTGCAGCGCGGACGCGAGCGCCGCCTGGCTGCCGGCGTCCACCCCGGCGGTCGGCTCGTCCATCACGAACACGTCGGGTTCGCCGGCGAGCGCGCGGGCGATCAGCACCCGCTGCTGCTGGCCGCCCGACAGCAGGTGCGACGAGTCGCGGGCCCGCGCGGTCAGCCCGACCGTCTCCAGGGCGCGGTCGACGGCGGCGCGGTCGGCGGCCCGGTCGGCGAACGGCGCGGGCCGCCAGCGCGAGCGCCGGGCCACCCGTCCGGATGCCACGACCTCGCGGACGGTCGCGGGCACGCCGCCGCCCATCGGCAGCCGCTGCGGCACGTAGCCGATCCGCCGCCAGTCGCGGAACCGCGCGGGCGGCTCGCCGAAGATCTCGGTCCGGCCGCCGGCCAGCGGGACGAGCCCGAGCAGCGCCCGGACGAGGGTGGACTTGCCCGCCCCGTTCGGCCCGAGGACGGCGAGCACGTCGCCGGCCTCCACCCGCAGGTCGACGCCGGCGAGCACCGCGCGGCCGTCCCGCCGGACGAGCCCGCCGGTCATCGCGAACGGCGGGGCGGTGGTCGCGCTCATTGGGTCTCCTCCGTGGATACCCCGGCTTTCAGGCCGGGGAGGGAACGGGCTCCTGCGGAACAGCTCGAGGAAACCGGGACGTTTCGGCGTCCGCCGGGTCGGCTCGGGCCGGGGCTGCTAGAACGTGGGTCATGGCGCGGCAGGTCAGGCGGGCGTTCAAGTACCGCTTCTACCCCACCGGCGAGCAGGCGGCCGAGCTGTCGCGCACGTTCGGGTGCGTGCGGCTGGTGTACAACAAGGCTTTGGAGGAGCGCACCCGGGCCTGGCATTGCGAGCGGCGCCGGATCTCCTACGCGCAGTCGTCGGCCTTGCTGACGCAGTGGAAGAAGACCGAGGAACTGGCCTTCCTGTCCGAGGTGTCGTGCGTGCCGCTGCAGCAGGCGCTGCGGCATCTGCAGACCGCGTTCACCAACTTCTTCGTCAAGCGCGCCGCCTACCCAAGGTTCAAGTCGCGCAAGCGGTCGCGTTGCTCGGCCGAGTACACCCGCAGTGCCTTCACCTGGCGCGACGGGCACATCACGCTGGCGAAGATGACCGCGCCGCTGGACATCCGGTGGTCGCGTCCCCTGCCCGAGGGCGCCGAGCCGAGCACGGTGACCGTGTCGCGCGACAGCGCCGGACGCTGGTTCGTCTCGATCCTGTGCCAGGACACCATCCCGGCCGCTCCCGCCACCGACGCGGCGGTCGGGATCGACACCGGGATCACCTCCCTGGCGGTCCTGTCGACCGGGGAGAAGATCGTTAACCCCCGGCACGAGCGGCGTGACCGCGCCCGCCTGGCCAAGGCGCAGCGGAACCTGGCCCGCAAGGTACCCGGTTCGGCGAATCGGGAGAAGGCTCGCCGGAAGGTGGCGCGGGTGCATGCGCGGATCGCCGACCGGCGCCGTGACTTCCTGCACAAGCTGTCGACCCGTCTCGTCCGTGAGAACCAAACGGTCGTGATCGAAGACCTCGCCGTTGCCAACCTGCTTAACAACCGCACGCTCGCCCGCGCCATCTCCGACGCCGCGTGGGCGGAACTGCGCTCGATGGTGGAGTACAAGTGCGCCTGGTACGGCCGCGACCTGGTCGTGGTCGACCGCTGGTTCCCCTCCACCAAGCTGTGCGGAACCTGCGGCACCGTCCGCGAGGGGCTGCCGCTGGACGTCCGGGAGTGGACGTGCGCGTGCGGCGCGGTGCATGACCGCGACGTGAACGCGGCGCGCAACATCCTGGCCGCAGGGCTGGCGGTGACCGCCTGTGGAGACGGTGTAGGACCTCAACGGGGCACCTCCCGGATGGGGCGGTCGTCGGTGAAGCAGGAAACCCGGCGGGCGACCGCTGGAACCCCCTGCCTTCAGGCGGGAGAAGTAGTCAAGAGCACTCCAGCGCGGGCCGCAGGGCCCGCAGGTTCTGTCGCATGATCGTCAAGTAGTCGCCGGACGCCCCGTCCGCCACGCCCTCGGCCGGGTCGAGCACGGCCGTCCGCACGCCCGCCTCCCGCGCCAGGGCGCCGGCGACCCTCGGGTTCGCCAGTGTCTCGGTGAAGACCGTCGTCGCGCCGGTGGAGGAGACGAGCCGCGCCAGCTCGGCCAGCCTCTTCGGGGACGGCTCGCCGGACGGGTCCACCCCCGCGACCGGGATCTGCCGGAGCCGGTAGCGGTCGGCGAGGTAGCCGAACGCGGCGTGCGCGGTCACGATCTCCCGCCGCGCGCAGGTGGCCAGCCCGTCCCGGAACTCGCGGTCGAGCCCGGTCAGCCCCTGCGCGGTGGAGCGGGCGCGCTCCCGGTAGCCGGCCGCGTGCTCGGGGTCGGCGGCGGCCAGCCGCTCGCCCAGCGCGGTGGCCACGGTCGCCATCCGGCTCGGATCGAGCCAGATGTGCGGGTCGTAGGGCGCCTCCTGGTGCCGAATCCCGTCGTGGGCCTCTTCGTCGTCGGTCTCGCCCGGCGGAGGGAGCTTCGGCACGAGGCTCGCGGCGTCGAGCGACCTGCCCCGCGCGTGCTTGCGGACCGCGTCGTCCACGGCGGGCTGGACGCCCTTGACGTAGACGGCGTAGTCGGCGTCCTCGACGTTCGCGACCTGCCGCGCCGTCAACTCCAGATCGTGCGGCTCGGTTCCGGGCCTGGTGAGGGTCCGGACGGACACGTCGTCGCCGCCGACCTTCCCGGCCAGCCAGGCCATCGGGTAGAAGGACGCGACCACCGCGGTCCTGCTGGGCGGGACGTCCGCGCCCGCGTCGGCGCAGGCCGTCAGGCCCGCCGCCGCGCCGGCCAGGGCGACGGCCGCGGCCGTGGCGGTTCGCAGGGCTGCGCGGATACGGGGCACGTTGCGATTATGGACGAAGATGAAAACGGTTGTCAAAACCGACCGATGCCGCGTCCCAGGGCGAACCCGACCAGAACCACCAGTGCGGCGACGCGCAGGAGCCGTCCCGAGCCGTCCAGCGCGGGCCAGTTCAGGTAGGCGAACCAGCCCAGCGCCGCGGCCAGCGCCAGCAGCCCGGCCGCGGCCACCCAGCCGGTCCCGGCCATGCCGACCACCAGCAGCACGAACACGGCGGCGAGCAGGACCCATCGCGGCAGCCGGTGCAGGAACACCACCGGCGCCGCGCTGCGCCGCTCGACGGCCGCCCGCAGCCCCGTCCCGCGCTCACCTCTCGTCTCCACACGCCCAACGTACTGCCAGGATGGACGGATGATCGCGATAACCCGGTACCGGGTGCCGGAGGAGGAGTCCGGCGGCTTCGCCGAGAGCATGACCGCGGTGCTGGAGGCGCTGGCCGCCAGCACCGGTTTCCGCTCCGGACGCCTCGCCCGGACCGTCGACGACCCCGGCCTGTGGGCCCTCGTCACCGAATGGGACGGGGCGGGGCACTACCGCCGCGCGCTCGGCGCCTACGAGGTGCGGCTCCGGTTCATGCCGCTCGCCGCCCTCGCCGTGGACGAGCCCGGCGCCTACGAGGTGGTCTCCTCGGCCTGAGCGGCCCGCCCCGGCGGCCGCCCGGCGGCGCGCCCGGGCGGCCGCTCCGGAGGCACGGTCAGAACGCGGGAAACCGGTGGTCAAGAAGCGACCCGTCCCGGTTTCGGCGACCCGGTCAAGGTCATCCTTTCCGCACATGATCATGCACTCCGCGGGGGAGATGTGATGCGCCGTGCCGTCCTGTTCAGCGTCTCGTCCGGGGCGGCGGCCGTCGCCGCCGCCCTCACCGTCGCCGGGACGGCCCCCGCGCGGCCCGCGTCCCATCAGGCCGCCGCGCTCACCGGACGGGGGCCGGCGGGCGGCGCGGCGACCGCGCACGGTCCCCGGGTGGTCGAGTACCGGGGGTTGCGCGTCCCCGTCCCGGCCGGCTGGGAGGTGCACCGGCTCGACCGGGAGCCGTCCCGCTGCGTCCGCTACGACCGGCACGCGGTCTACCTCGGCCGCCCCGGCCCGCAGCCGGACTGCCCGGCCCGCGTCGTCGGCCGGACCGAGGCCCTTCACATCCAGCCCGCGGGGAACGGGCGCGCCGCCCGGACCGTGCACGCCCGGAGGCTCGCCTCGCTGACCGTCGCGCGGACCGCCGGCCACGAGACGCGGCTCACCCTCCCCGAGGCCGGTGTCACGATCACGGGCGTGTACGGCACGGATCCGGCGAGGCTCCAGCGGATCCTGCGCGGCACCCGGCTGTCCGGGAAGTGGAAGGCCGGGCCGGGCGCCCGCCGCACCGCCGTCCCCTCGCCGCCGGAGGAGGGCGCCTCCCCCGACGAGGGCGCGGAGTCCGGCGACGGGCCGGCGCCCGTCGGGAGCCCGGAGCCCAGCGGAGGCCCGGTGCCCACCGACGTCCCCTCGCCCAGCCAGGGGACGGCGCTGGAGCGCCCGTGGGTGCGCGGGAGGGGGTTCGACACCTGCACGGCCCCGTCCCTCGCGACCATGAGGGCCTGGCGCCCCTCATTCAAGGTCACCAACATCTACATCGGGGGAGCGGCGCGCGGATGCGCCCAGCCGAACCTCACGGCGTCCTGGGTGAGGCAGGTGCGCGCGATGGGCTACCGCCTCACCGCCACCTACGTGGGCCTCCAGGCGCCGTGCGGCTACCGCCGGCAGCGGTTCACCGCCGGGAACGCCGCGTCGCAGGGCGCCCGGGCCGCCGCGGACGCGGCCCGCAGGGCCAGGGCGCTCGGCATCCCGGAAGGCAATCCGCTCTACTACGACATGGAGGGCTACAGGCACGGGAACAGCGCCTGCAGGGCCGCCGTCCTCCGGTTCGTCGACAACTGGGTCGACCGGCTGAAGTCCGAGGGGTACGTGCCGTGCCTCTACAGCAGCTCCACGTCCGGGATCCGCGACGTGGGCCGGTCCTCGATCAGCAAGCCCTTGGGCATCTGGTTCGCCAACTGGGACGGCCGGGCCAAGGTGTACGGCGACCCCCACCTGCCGGACGGCTGGTGGTCCCCGCACCGCCGCATCAAGCAGTACCGCGGCGGCCACCGGGAGACGCACGGCGGGGTCTCCCTGCTCGTCGACAGCGACATCGCCGACGGGCGCGTTTACTAGGTCCTGTCCAACGGCCCCCGTGCCCTAAGCTGGGGAACACTCTCCGGCGGCGGCGGCGACCGCGCCGGAGCACATCACCGGGGATCACACTCGCCGCCGCCCGCCGTCGCCGCGGGACCGGGGCGCACTCACTGTTCCCGCCGACCGCCAGCCGGATGGAGAATCTCTCATGGCACGCCGTTCCGATGTGCTGGACACGATCGTCAACCTCGCCAAGCGGCGGGGCCTGGTCTACCCGTCGAGCGAGATCTACGGCGGGCTCCGCGCCTCCTGGGACTACGGCCCGCTCGGTGTCGAGCTGAAGAACAACGTCAAGCGCCAGTGGTGGAAGTCGATGGTGCAGGGCCGCGACGACGTCGTCGGCCTCGACTCGTGCGTCATCCTGGCGCGCGAGGTGTGGGAGGCCAGCGGCCACGTCCAGGCGTTCGTCGACCCGCTCACCGAGTGCCAGTCCTGCCACAAGCGCTTCCGGGCCGACCACCTGGAGGAGGCCTACGAGGAGAAGCACGGCCGCCCGCCCGCGAACGGCCTCGCCGACATCACGTGCCCGAACTGCGGCGTGAAGGGCTCGTTCACCGAGCCGAAGATGTTCAACGGGCTGCTCAAGACCTACCTCGGCCCCGTCGAGGACGAGTCGGGCCTGGCCTACCTGCGCCCCGAGACCGCGCAGGGCATCTTCATCAACTACCTGAACGTCCAGCAGTCCGCGCGCCGCAAGGTGCCGTTCGGCATCGGCCAGATCGGCAAGTCGTTCCGCAACGAGATCACGCCCGGCAACTTCATCTTCCGGACCCGCGAGTTCGAGCAGATGGAGATGGAGTTCTTCGTCAAGCCCGGCAGCGACGAGGAATGGCACCAGTACTGGATCGACGAGCGCATGCAGTGGTACGTCGACCTCGGCATCCGCAAGGAGAACCTGCGGCTGTTCGAGCACCCGCAGGAGAAGCTGTCGCACTACTCCAAGCGCACCGTCGACGTGGAGTACCGCTTCGACTTCGTCGGCAGCGAGTGGGGCGAGCTGGAGGGCATCGCCAACCGCACCGACTACGACCTGACGACGCACTCCAAGGCGTCCGGCGCCGACCTGTCGTTCTTCGACCAGGAGTCCGGCGAGCGGTTCACCCCGTACGTGATCGAGCCCGCGGCCGGCGTCGACCGCTGCACGCTCACCTTCATGATGGACGCCTACGCCGAGGACGAGGCGCCGAACGCCAAGGGCAAGCTGGAGAAGCGCGCCGTCATGCGGCTCGACCGGCGGCTCGCCCCGGTGAAGGTCGCGGTGCTGCCGCTGTCGCGCAACACCGACCTGTCCCCGAAGGCCCGCGACCTCGCCGCGCAGCTGCGCCGCAACTGGAACGTCGAGTTCGACGACGCCGGCGCCATCGGCCGCCGCTACCGCCGCCAGGACGAGATCGGCACCCCGTTCTGCGTCACCGTGGACTTCGACACCCTGGAGGACGACGCGGTGACCGTCCGGGAGCGCGACACGATGAGCCAGGAGCGCATCGCGATCAGCCAGGTCGAGTCGTTCCTCGCCGCGCAGCTCGTCGGCTGCTGACCCGGCTTCGGGGCCGAGGGCCCCGGTGACGACGTGACGGGCCGCCCCATATCGGGGCGGCCCGCTTTCCTGGGAGCACGTACTGGGAGGGGCCCTGCCGCCTCCTGGGGAGCTCCGTTCCGGCCTCCCGTCAGCTCGTGACGTAGAGGGCCTGGTCGTAGGTGCCGGATCCGGCGACCGACTCGCCGCGCAGCGCGTACGTGGCGGTCACGGTGGCGGTGGACGGGCAGAGGAAGCTGCTGCCCGACTGCTTGTTGACCGTGGCGTTCTGCACGCCGACCTGCGCGTCGCCGCTGGAGGTGACGGGCCGCGAGGCGTTGTCGCCGTTGTAGCCGTTGGCGGTGAGGTTGCCGCCGAACACGCAGGTGATGCCGCCGAAGATGTTCACCACGGCCTTCACCTTGAAGTTGGCGATCGTGACGGTGGCGTCCCGGCCGCCGGTGTGGTTGGGGTCGTAGGTGACGTTGCCGCCCGTCCACGGCAGGCTCTGCGCGGTGATCGTCGAGCTGGTGCTGCCGCTGCAGGGGCCGCCGCCGTCGCCGGTGAAGGTCGCCGAGCTGACGTTGAGTCCGCTGCCGTCCGAGCTGATGGCGCCGGTCATCGTCGACTGGCTGCAGGAGCCGCCGCCGAGCGAGCTGCTGACCGTCGCGGTGCCGAGCAGCGAGGCCTGCACGTTGCCGGAGTAGGCAGCGGCCGTGGCCGAGCCCTTGCGGATGGTGGTGCCCGCGGCGTACGCGGGGGCGACCCCCGCGGCGAGGACGGCCAGCGCGGCGGTCCCGACGATCGCGGTCTGTCTGATTCGTGCCACCGGATACTCCTCTGTCCGGTTCGGGGTGGGCATACGCGAAAGTAATTCGCATAAATGGCGCAGGCAATGGCGGGCGGTCGACTGCGGCGTGGCCGGATCGGGACACTCGCCAGTGTCTGCTGGTAAGGCCGGGTGCGCGGGGGAGGGCAAGGGCTTTGTCACGCAACCCCTTCTTGACGAGCCTGCTTTCACGCTTTCGCCTGCCAGGTCAGGGTGCGCGCCGCCCGGAGGAAAGTGGGCTAGGTTGGCGGGAACGGCCGGGCGAGCGGCCGCCGGAGACCTGGGAGGGAGGGCGGAATGGGCGACGAGCGCCACCCCGCCTTCCGCCGTCCCGTCGCCCGGCTGCTCGTCGTCGTGCTCGGCCTCCTCGGCTTCGTCGCCGGACCGGTCGGCGCCGGCGTCCCGGCCGGCGCGGGCGCGCCGGGCAGGGCGCCCTCCACCGGGACGGTCTCCGGCGTCCGCGCCGGGGTGGTGCAACAGGCGCCGTCCCGCACCCGGCTCTCCGGCAAGCAGCGCGCGGCCGGGCGTACGCAGACCGCGATCGCCGCCGCCGCGCTCCACGCGGCGGGGGCGGCGGCGCCGAGCGCCCAGCCCGAGCACGCGACGCTCCCGGCGTCCGGCGCCGCGACCGAGCCGCGGTCCGGACGCCTCGTCCGGGCCGCCGCCGCGCACGTCCCGCCCGACGTCGCGCCGAGGGGCGCCCCGCGCGGGCGCGCTCCGCCCGCCTCCACAGGGATCTGAGTTCTCCGTCCCCGGTGCCGCACGCCCGCGTGCGGTGCCGTAGCCCCTGTGTGGAGGTTCCCCTTGACTCGCGCCAACGTGGTGCGGGCGGTACTGGCGTTCGCCGTGCTCGCCACATCGTTCTACTTCGCCTGGTCCAAACCCGCCCGCCTCGGCCTCGACCTCCGCGGCGGCACCCAGATCGTCCTGGAGACGCAGGACTCCCCGACCGTGAAGGCCGACCGGGAGTCCACCGACCGCGCCCGCGAGGTGCTGCACCGGCGCGTCGACGCGCTCGGGGTCGCCGAGTCGTCCATCACCCGGTCCGGGGACCGGCGGCTGATCGTCGAGCTGCCGGACGTCCAGGACCCGACCCGCGCCGCCGAGGCCATCGGCAAGACCGCGCAGCTCACCGCCCATCCGGTGCTGGCCGGGGGCGGCGCGCCGGCCAAGGGGCAGCAGCAGATCCCGGATGAGAGCGGGCAGCAGATCCTCATCGGCCCCGCCGCGCTCACCGGCGCCGGGATCGGCTCGGCGAGCGCCTCCTACGACCCGCAGAACCTCGGCGGCTGGGCCGTCGACGTCAAGTTCAAGGGCGGCGGGGGCGCCACCTGGGAGCGGCTGACCGCCAAGGCCGCCTGCGCGGTCGGCGACGAGCGCCGCGTCGCCATCGTCCTGGACGGCAAGGTGATCTCCTCGCCGCAGGTCACCGAGAGCGTCGCCTGCGGCGTCGGCATCACCGGCGGCTCCACCCAGATCACCGGGGACTTCAGCCCGGACGAGGCCAAGGACCTCGCGGCGCTCATCCAGGGCGGCTCGCTGCCCGTCCCGGTGAAGATCATCGAGCAGCGGGTGGTCGGCCCGACGCTCGGCGACGAGGCGATCGACGCCAGCGCCCGCGCCGCCGTCATCGGCATCCTGCTGACCGGCCTGTTCATCGTGGCCGTCTACCGGCTGGCCGGCCTGCTCGCCACGGTCGCGCTCGCCGGGTACGCGCTGATCTCCTACGGCGCCCTCGTCGCCGTCGGCGCCACCCTGACGCTGCCGGGCCTCGCCGGGTTCGTCCTGGCCATCGGCATGGCGATCGACGCCAACGTGCTGGCCTTCGAACGCGCGCGGGAGGAGCGGGCCGCGGCGCCGGGCCGCGGCGCGCGGGCGGCGCTGGCCGTCGGGTTCGACAAGGCCTGGTCCGCGATCGCCGACTCGGCCGTCACGACCCTGCTGGCCGGTGGCCTGCTGTTCTTCCTGGCCTCCGGGCCGGTCCGGGGCTTCGGCGTCACGCTGACCATCGGCGTGCTGGGCTCCCTCGTCTCCGCGATGCTGCTGAGCCGGGTCCTCACCGACGCCGCCGCCGCGCGCATGCCGAGGCTCAGCAAGGGCAGGGCGGGCGGCCTCGGCGGCTCCGGCCGCATCCGGTCGTGGCTGGAGAACAGCGGCCCCGACATCATGAAGCGCAGCCGGCTCTGGCTGGGCCTGTCCGCGCTCGCCGTCGTCCTCGCGGTCACGGGGATCTTCGCCCGCGGCCTGAACTTCGGCGTGGAGTTCACCGGCGGCCGCCTGGTCGAGTACTCCACCAGCAGGCACGTCGACATCGACACCGCCCGCGCCGCCGTCGCCGACGCCGGGTTCCCGCGCGCCGTCGTCCAGACCTCGGGGAAGGACGACATCTCCGTCCGGACGTCCGACCTGGGCAACGCGGAGGAGAAGCGCATCCAGGACGCCCTCGCGAAGGAGGGCGGCGGCGCCGTCAAGCAGCGCGACGAGCTGATCGGCCCCAGCCTCGGCGACGAGCTGCGGACCAAGGCGCTCATCGCCCTCGCCGTGGCCCTGCTGGCCCAGCTCGCCTACCTGACGATCCGGTTCCGGTGGACGTTCGCGGCGGGCTCGGTCCTCGCGATGTTCCACGACATCACGATCGTCACCGGGGTCTTCGCCTGGCTCGGCAAGCCGATCGACGGCGTCTTCCTCGCCGCGCTGCTCACGATCATCGGCTACTCGGTGAACGACTCGGTGGTCGTGTTCGACCGCGTCCGGGAGATGTGGACGGCGAACCCGAAGGGCCGGTTCGCCGACATCGCGAACCGGGGCACCCTGCAGACCGTCCCGCGGACGATCAACACCGGGGTGGGCGCCCTGTTCATCCTGGCGGCCCTGGCCGTCCTCGGCGGCGACTCCCTGACGGACTTCGCCGTCGCGCTCCTGATCGGCATCGTCGTCGGCACCTACTCCAGCGTCTTCACCGCGACGCCGCTGGCGGTGGTGCTGGAGCGCCGCACGAAGGCTCCGCCGCCCCAGCCGAAGCAGAAGTCCAGGCCCGCCCGCCGCACCCCCGACGACTCGGGCGCCGTCGTCTGACCCCGTCCGGGCCGCCGCCCGCTGTGGCGGCGGCCCGGCGGGGACGTCACTTCTTCGGCACGAACGACCGCTTGAGCGGCCCGTTCCTGCCCGTGATCAGGCAGTACACGTCCCGATTGCCGGATTCCCAGCTCTCCTTGGTCGGCGCCGAGTACGTGGGGTCGACCTTGTCCAGCGGCGGGTCGCTCTTCCAGACCTTCACCGCGCGCTCCGCGCAGCCCTCCAGGATCATCTCGTCGAGTCTCTTGTCTCCCGGGTACTCCTTGCCCCGCAGCCTGTACGTCGCCAGCACCTGGTACTGATGCGGCAGATCGCAATCCACGACCGGAGGGGCCATGTACTCGTCCCACTTCTCCAGGCAGTCGCCCTGCTCGAAATCCGTCTCGTACTTGGGGACGATGAAGGCGCGGTCGAGCGGTGCGGTGAGCGTGTTGTTCTCGCCGACGTAGACGAGCGTGCACGTCACGGTCCGCTTCCCGCTCTCCCAGTCCTTGCGCCCGGGGACCTCGGCCCGTGGGTCGAAATCCTTGGCCGTGACCCTCTTCACGCTGTCCGGGGTTCGTTCCTTGCACAGCGCCGCCGCTTGGGCCGTGAGCCGCTGGACTCCTGGGAACGGCCCGGCGGGCAGCGCCGCCTCGGCGACCACCTCACCGTTGTGGGGGTTGGCACAGGGGCTGGGATACACGTAGTGGTCGGCCGAGTCATGGGTCTGCGCCGTGAAGCAGTCGCCCACCTTCAAGGTCGACGGCAGCACGTACCCGTCCCGGCGGCGCGGGTCGGATTCCCCGTCTTCGGCCGAGAACAGCGAATCGCCGAACAGCGCCGCGACGACCGCCGCCGCCGCGAGCCACGCCGCCGAGGCGCCGAGCCCGCCGAGAGCGAGGCCCGTGCCCCTGCCTCCCCGGCGGCGGAGTTGGACGAGCGCGGCGACGGCGAACGCGATCGAGAGCAGCGCCAGGCCGACAATGCCGGTGACCAGGGCGGCGATGGCGAACCGGTTCGTCCGCGGCCGGACGGGCCGCTCGTCGCCGCCGGAAGGACGCTCCGGACCGTCCTCCGGCGGGGGCTCGTGCGCGGTGTCCGCCGGCGGGGTCTCGTCCGTCGGGCCGGGCGCGACGTCCGCGTCGGATGTGAGCGTGTCGGGAGGTGCCCAGTCGGGGCTCGGAGCGGAGGCGTCCGAGATGTCGTCAGGGGATGGTGGCGTGGTCACGGCGAAACGGTAGGCTGGACAATTGGTAAAAGCCGGGCTTTTCGGCGGTCGTCGCCGAGTCGTGATCAAGGAATCCCGTGGCCGGGGACGGTCCCGGCCACGGGCGCGGGGGGCAGGCGAGGGGCGGCTGGTCCTCAGGGTTGTCGGCCCATCGGATCCCGGTGAACGACTCGGTGGTCGTGTTCGACCGCGTCCGGTAGCCGGCGGGGACGTCACTTCTTCGGCACGAACGACCGCTTGAGCGGCCCGTTGCCCGCGATCAGGCAGTACACGTCCCGATAGCCGCGTCTCCACTCCTGCTCGGTCGGAGTGGAGAACGTGGGGTAGACGCCGTCGGGCGGCGAATCGCTCCCCCAGATGTCCGCCGCCCGCTTCGCGCAGCCCTTCGAGACCATCTTCTCGAGTTTCCCTCTGCCCGGGTACTCCTTGCCCTGGAGCTTGTACGTCGCCAGTACCTGGAACTTATGCGGCCGGTCGCAGTCCACGACCGGAGGGGTCATGCTCTCGTCCCATTTCTCCAGGCATTCGCCCTGCTCGAACATCGCCTCGTGCCGGGGAGTGATCACGGCGCGGCTGAGGGGAGTGATGAGCGACTTGCCCTCGCCGACGTACTTGCCCTCGCCGACGTAGACGAGCGTGCACGTCACAGTCCGCTTCCCGTTCTCCCAGTCCTTGCGCTTGGGAAGCTCGGCCCGCGCGTCGAAATCGTCGTCCACGACTTTTTTCACGTTGTCCGGGGTGCGTTCCTTGCACAGCGCCGCCGCCTGGGCGGCGAGCCGTCCGACTCCGGGGAAGGGGCCGGCGGGGAGCGTCGGCTTGGCCACCACCTCACCGTTGTGGGGGCTGTCACAGCGGCTGGGAAACACGTTCGGATCGGCCGAGTCACGGGTCTGCGCCGTGAAGCAGTCACCCACCTTCAGGGTCGACGACAGCACGTAGCCGTCCCGCTGGCTCGGGTCGGCCTCTCCTTCTCCGGCCGAGAACAGCGAGTCGCCGAACAGCGCCGCGATGATCGCCGCTGCCGCGAGCCAGGCCGCCGAGGCGCCGAGCCCGCCGAGTGCGAGGCCCCTGCCGCGGCCTCCCCGGCGGCGGATCTGCACCAGGGCGGCGACGGCGAAGGCGATCGCGAACAGGACCAGGCCCACGGCACCGGTGACCAGGGCGGCGATGGCGAAGCCGTTCGTCCGCGCCCGATCGGGCCGCTCGCCCGCGATGGGCGAGGGTTCCGGACCGTCCGCGGGCGAGGTCTCGTCCGCGCCGTCCGCCGGCGAGGCCGCGTCGGCCGGGCCGGGCGTGGCGTCCGTGTCGGACGTGGGCGTGTCGGACGTGGGCCTGTCGGGAGGTGCCCAGGCGGGGTCCGTCGCGGGGCCGTCCGGGACGTCGTCAGGAGATGGTGGCGTGGTCACGGCGAAACGGTAGGCCGGACAATCGGCAAAAAACCCGCCCTCCGGGCGGTCGTCGCCGAGTCGTGATCAAGGGACCCCGTGGCCGGGGACGGTCCCGGCCACGGGTGCGGGGGGTCAGGCGAGGGGCGGCTGGTCCTCGGGGTTCTCGGCCCTGATCACCTGCATGACGGCGTTGATCAGCGCCAGGTGGGTGAAGGCCTGCGGGAAGTTGCCGAGGTGGCGGCCGGTGTGCGGGTCGATCTCCTCGGCGTACAGCTGCAGCGGGCTCGCGTAGGACAGCAGCTTCTCGCACAGGGCGCGGGCCCGCTCCAGCTCGCCGATCATCACCAGGGTGCTGACCAGCCAGAAGGAGCAGATCGTGAAGGTGCCCTCGTCCGACTCGAAGCCGTCGTCGGTCTCCGCCGCGCGGTAGCGCAGGACGAGGTCGTCCTCCGACAGCTCGTCGGCGATGGCGAGGACGGTCTCCCGGACGCGCTTGTCGTCGGCGGGCAGGAAGCCGAGCAGCGGGATCAGCAGCGCCGAGGCGTCCAGCGCCGTCGCGCCGTAGTGGGCGGTGAAGACGCCGCGCTCGTCCAGCGCGTTGGCGAGCACGTCGGCGTGGATCTCGTCGGCCGCGGCCTGCCAGCGGCGCGCCCGCTCCTGGTCGCCGCGGATGCGCGCGAGCCGCGCCCCGCGGTCGGCAGCGACCCAGCAGAACACCTTGGACGAGGTGAAGTGCTGCGGCTCGCCGCGCACCTCCCACATGCCGCAGTCGGGCGTCCGCCAGTTGGCCAGGGCGTCCTCGACCTGCTTGACGACGATCTTCCAGAGCCGGTCGTCGAGCCGGTCCCGCTTGCGCACGAACAGGTAGATGGAGCCGATGATCGCGCCCCACACGTCGTGCTGCGCCTGCATGTACGCCTCGTTGCCGATGCGCACCGGGCGGGCGTTGTCGTAGCCGGTGAGGTGGTCGAGCGTGGACTCGGGCAGCTCCTCCCGGCCGTCCAGCCCGTACATGATCTGCAGCTTGCCCTCGGCGGCCTCGGCGACGTCGGTGATGAAGTAGAAGAAGTCGTTGGCCTCCCAGTCGTAGCCGAGCGTGTAGAACGCCCACAGCGCCATGGTGGAGTCGCGGATCCAGGTGTAGCGGTAGTCCCAGTTCCGGTCGCCGCCCGGCGCCTCCGGCAGCGACGTGGTCGCCGCCGCGGCCACCGCGCCGGACGGCGCGAACGTCAGGCCCTTCAGGGTGAGCGCGCTGCGCTGCAGGTGGCTGCGCCACGGGTGGTCGGGGAAGCGGCCCCGGTCGAGCCAGTGCTGCCAGTGGTGGACCGTCCAGACGAGCCGGTCCTGCGCCTCCTCCCACGACGAGGGCGCCGCGTGCTCGCTCCAGGACAGCGCGACGAACCGGGACTCGCCCTGCTTCAGCAGCGTCCGCGACGTGGCGAGCGACCCCTCGAAACCGACGTTCATGTCGGTGGTGAGCCGCAGCCCGACGCCGTTGCCGCGCGCGGCGGCCTCGTGGTAGCCGGAGCCGGTGTGCTCCCAGCGCGCCGGCGTCTGCCCGTAGTCGAACACCGGCATGCAGTCGAGCCGGACCTGGACCTGCCCGTTCACGCAGCGCACCATCCGCAGCAGGACGTGGTCGGCGTCGTAGTCGGTCGGCGCCCTGCGGTGCGTGTGGGACCGTTCCGTCTCGTGGTGCCAGGGCCCCATGAGGAGCGCGTCCGTCACGACGAGCCAGCCGCCGTGCACCCACCAGGTGGTCTCCATCACCATGGTCCCGGGGATGTAGCGCTGCGCGGCGGGCACCTCCACGCCCGCCGGGCCGACCCGGAAGTATCCGGCGTCGCGGTCCAGGATGGAGCCGAACACGCTCGGCGAGTCCATCCTGGGCAGGCACATCCACTCGATGTTTCCGCTGGGGGCGACCAGGGCGGTCGTCTCGCAGTCGGACAGGAACCCGAAATCGGCGATGGGGGCGAACGGGTCTCCCGCTCGGCCGCCGGCGACCTTCGGCCTCACAACGTCACCTCCTTGATTCATCATTCCCTCTCCCGCGCAGTGGGTACGTCATGGGTGCGCGCCGCTCCCGGGGCGGGGGGTGCCCGGGGCGGCGGTTTGTGGCGGTGTGTCCTTGGTCTCCCTATTGGAATAGACCATTATCCGCGGTCTGACCTGCGACAACGCTCCTCGGCGCACCGGGCGCCGAGCAAGTCCCGAGTTCGCGGGTACAGTCCCGGCAAACAGGGCAGCGGACCCGCCGCCCGGGGTGGTGCGACGCCGCGCCGCCCCGCGGGCGCGGGCCCGGTACTGCCACTGGGTGGAACCGGAGCGAGAAGGAGCTCCCCGTGCCGAAGTTCGTGTACGACTTCACTGAGGGAAACAAGGACCTCAAGGACCTCCTGGGGGGCAAGGGCGCCAACCTGGCCGAGATGACCAATCTCGGGCTGCCCGTGCCGCCGGGGTTCACGATCACGACCGAGGCCTGCCGGCACTACCTCGAGCACGGGAGCCTGCCCGAGGGACTGGCGGACGAGGTGAACCGGCACCTGGCCGACCTGGAGTCGGCGATGGGCAAGAAGCTCGGCCAGAGCGACGACCCGCTCCTGGTCAGCGTGCGGTCCGGCGCCAAGTTCAGCATGCCGGGCATGATGGAGACCGTCCTCAACGTCGGGTTGAACGACGAGTCCGTGCACGGCCTCGCCACGCAGGCCGGCGACGAGCGGTTCGCCTGGGACTCCTACCGCCGGCTGATCCAGATGTTCGGCAAGACCGTCCTGGACATCGACGGCGACCTGTTCGAGGACGCCGTCGAGGACGTCAAGCGGGCCCGGGGCAGCGACGACGACGGGGACCTGACCGCCGAGGACTTCAAGGAGCTCGTCGACCGGTTCAAGGTCATCGTACGGGAGAAGGCGGGCCGCGACTTCCCGACCGACCCGCGCGAGCAGATGGACCTGGCCGTCAAGGCGGTGTTCGACTCCTGGAACGCGCCCCGCGCCATCCTCTACCGGCGGCAGGAGCGCATCCCCGTCGACCTCGGCACCGCCGTCAACATCTGCTCGATGGTCTTCGGCAACATGGGCCTGGACTCGGGGACGGGCGTCGCCTTCACCCGCGACCCCGCGTCCGGCCAGCAGGGCATCTACGGCGACTACCTGCAGAACGCCCAGGGCGAGGACGTCGTCGCGGGCATCCGCAACACCGTCCCGCTGAAAGAGCTGGAGCGCATCGACAAGGCGTCCTATGACCGGCTTCTCGAGATCATGGAGACGCTCGAGAACCACTACCGCGACATGTGCGACATCGAGTTCACGATCGAGCGCGGGAAGCTGTGGATGCTGCAGACCCGGGTCGGCAAGCGGACCGCCGGCGCGGCGTTCCGGATCGCCTGCCAGCTGCTCGACCAGGGGCTCATCGACCTGGACGAGGCCGCCCGCCGCGTGACCGGCGACCAGCTCGCCCAGCTCATGTTCCCCCGCTTCACGGCCAAGGTGGACGGGGTCAAGAAGCTCACCAAGGGCATGAACGCCTCCCCGGGCGCGGCCGTCGGCAAGGCGGTGTTCACCTCCGAGCGCGCCGTGGAGCTGGCCGACCGGGGCGAGGACGTGATCCTCGTCCGCCGCGAGACCAACCCCGACGACCTCGCCGGCATGGTCGCCGCCAGGGGCGTCCTGACCTCCCGCGGCGGCAAGACCTCGCACGCCGCCGTCGTCGCCCGCGGCATGGGCAAGACCTGCGTCTGCGGCGCCGAGGAGCTCGACGTCGACGTCAAGGACGGGCACTTCACCGCGCCCGGCGGCGTCACGGTCAGGGAGGGCGACGTCATCTCGATCGACGGGTCGTCCGGCGACGTCTACCTCGGCGAGGTGCCCGTCGAGGACTCGCCCGTCGTCCGCTACTTCGAGGGGCAGCTGACGGCCGAGGACGGCGACGACCTCGTCAAGGCCGTGCACCGCGTCATGGAGCACGCCGACGCGCGGGCCGCGCTGAAGGTCCGCGCGAACTCCGACAACCCGGAGGACTCGGCGCGCGCCCGCCGGTTCGGCGCGGCCGGCATCGGGCTGTGCCGCACCGAGCACATGTTCCTCGGCGACCGGCGGCAGCTCGTCGAGAAGCTCATCCTCGCCGAGGACGTCGACGAGCGGCAGGCCGCGCTGGACGCCCTGGAGCCGCTGCAGAAGAGCGACTTCGAGGGCATCTTCGAGGCCATGGACGGACTGCCCGTCACGATCCGGCTCATCGACCCGCCGCTGCACGAGTTCCTCCCCGACATCACCGAGCTGTCGGTCAGGGTCGCGCTCGCGGGCGACGAAGCGGACGCCAAGGACCGGAGACTGCTCGAGGCAGTCAACCGACTGCACGAGCAGAACCCTATGCTGGGCCTGCGCGGAGTGCGGCTCGGTTTGGTGATTCCCGGCCTGTTCGCCATGCAGGTGCGCGCGATCGCCGAGGCCGCGGCGGACCGCAGGCGGGCGGGCGGCGACCCGCGCCCGGAGATCATGATCCCGCTGGTCGGCGCCGTCCAGGAGCTGGAGGCCGTCCGCGACGAGGCGCGCGGCATCCTGGCGGCGGTCAAGGAGTCGAGCGGGGTGGACGTCCCGGCGCTGATCGGCACGATGATCGAGCTGCCCCGGGCCGCGCTGACCGCCGGGCAGATCGCCGAGGCCGCCGAGTTCTTCTCCTTCGGCACCAACGACCTCACCCAGACGACCTGGGGCTTCTCCCGGGACGACGTCGAGGCGGCGTTCTTCTCCCGCTACCTGGACCTCGGGATCTTCGGGGTGTCGCCGTTCGAGACCCTCGACCGCGAGGGCGTCGGCAGGCTCGTGCGCATCGCCGCCGAGGAGGGCCGCAAGGCGCGTCCCGGCCTCAAGCTCGGCATCTGCGGCGAGCACGGCGGCGACCCCGACTCGGTGCACTTCTGCCACGAGGTGGGCCTCGACTACGTGTCCTGCTCGCCGTTCCGCATCCCCGTCGCCCGGCTGGAGGCGGGCCGCGCGGCCATCGAGGCCGCGGACGCCTCCGGCGGCAGCGACAGCCGCTGACGTCCCCCCGGCGGCCGGCCACCGCGCCTCCGGCACGGCCGCCGGGACCGATGTGGGACGGATGACACGCCGTCCTGGCGAACCTCGGGCGCGTGCCGCACCATCTCACTAACGTGTCCGATGCGATGACGGTGGAAGCGGAGTTGCCGGAGTTCAGGCCGGAAGACGACGAGGCGGACGGGCCCGACGAGCGGGCGGGCGGGCCGCGGCGGAGCCGTGGGCGCGGCAGGTGGCGCCGGTCGCCCTGGTTCAGGGTGCCCGCCGGCGTTCTCATCGGGCTGCTGGCGGTCGCGGTGCTGACGCCCCTCACGGTCGGGGCGCGGATCTGGTACCAGGCCCGCCAGGACGAGCGGCCCCGCTCCGACGCGATCATCGTGCTGGGCGCCGCGCAGTACAACGGGGTGCCGTCCCCGACGCTGAAATGGCGGCTCCAGCACGCCCTGGAGCTGTACCGCGCCGGCGTCGCGCCGGCCATCGTCACGGTCGGCGGCAAGGCGCCCGGCGACAACTACACCGAGGCCGGCGCCGGCCGCAGCTGGCTGATCGGCAAGGGCGGGGTGCCCGCCTCCAAGGTCTTCGCGGTGCCGGTCGGGCGCGACACGCTGGAGAGCATGAAGGCCGTCGGCAAGGAGTTCGACCGGCACCACTGGTCCTCGGGCGTGATCGTCACCGACCCGTGGCACGGGCTGCGCTCCAAGAAGATGGCCGAGGACAGCGGGATCAAGGCCGCCGCGTCGCCGACCCGCAGCGGCCCGAGCGTGCAGACCCGCGACACCCAGTTCCACTACATCGTCCGCGAGACCGGCGGGTACCTGTCCTACGTGCTGCTGGGCAAGAGCGTCCAGGTGCCGGACGAGACCATCAAGCGGATCCACATCGACCCGTCCGGGACGCCCTCCTCGTCGCAGGCCCCGCCCTCCTCGGCGGGCCCCTCCGCGTCGTCGGCCCCTTCCTCCTCGCCGCCGGGCCGCTGAGGCCCCCGGCGGCCCTTTACCCTGGATAGGGACATGACGATCAACACGACCCCGGGCTACGACGCCCGCGCCAGGGAGCGCTGGGCGCCCGAGCCCCCCAAGCGCCGCGACCGCACGGCGTTCGAACGCGACCGGGCCCGCGTCCTGCACAGCGCCGCGCTGCGCCGGCTGGCCGCCAAGACGCAGGTGGCCTCGCCCGGCGCCGACGCCGCGGCCGACACGGTGCAGAGCCTGCGCACCCGCCTCACCCACTCCCTGGAGTGCGCGCAGGTCGGCCGCGAGCTGGGCAAGTCCCTCGGCTGCGACCCCGACCTGGTGGAGACGGCCTGCCTGTCCCACGACATCGGGCACCCGCCGTTCGGCCACAACGGCGAGTACGCGCTCGACATCGTCGCGCGCGACTGCGGCGGGTTCGAGGGCAACGCGCAGAGCCTGCGCGTGCTGACCAGGCTGGAGCCCAAGTCGTTCGCGGCGGACGGCCCGCCCCTGCACGGCCGCAGCGTCGGCCTCAACCTGACCCGCGCCGCGCTGGACGCCGCGATGAAGTACCCGTGGTCCCAGGCCGAGGCGGTGAACGGCAAGTTCGGCGTCTACGACGACGACGCGGACGTGGCGCGCTGGGTGCGCGACGGCGCCGAGCCGGGCCGCACCTGCTTCGAGGCCCAGGTCATGGACTGGAGCGACGACGTCGCCTACTCCGTCCACGACCTGGAGGACGCGCTGGTCGCCGGGCACGTCGACTTCGTCCGGCTCGCCGACCCCGGCGAGCGCCGCCTCGTCGCCGCCACGGCGGCCAAGCTGTACTGCCCCGACGCCGGCCAGGCCGAGCTGGAGGAGCGCTTCGCCGCGCTGCTCGCCGAGCCGTACTGGCCCGACCGCTACGACGGCACGCCCCGCAGCCTCGCCGCCCTCAAGAACCTGACCAGCACGCTGATCGGCCGGTTCTGCCTGGCCGCCGAGGCCGCCACGCGCGAGGCCTACGGCGACCGCCCGCTCACCCGCTACGCCGCCGAACTGATCGTCCCGCGCGCGCAGCGGCTGGAGAACGCCCTGCTCAAGGGCATCACGGCGCACTACGTGTGGATCAGCCACGAGGAGGTCAGGGCCCGCCAGCGGACGCTGATCACCGAGCTGGCGGAGATGATGCTCGCGGGCGCCCCGGACACGCTCGACCCGGGCTTCCGCGACGCGTTCGTGGACGCCGGCGACGACGCGGCCCGGCTGCGCGCCGTGATCGACCAGATCGCCTCGCTGACCGACCTGTCGGCGATGGCCCGCCACCGCATGCTGGGCGGACGCGGGTACTGACCAGGGGCCGCGGGTGCGGCCGCCCGGCCGCGGTCCGGGCGCGGGCCGCGGGGAGGAATCCGCCCCGACGCGCCAGACGATGCCCCTTGTCTCGTTACAGAGGCCACTGTAGGGATAGCTACAGGTCAACTACAGGAGGTCGCCATGCCCGAGGAGACGTTCGTCATCGCCGGCGCCGGCCTGGCCGGGGCCAAGGCGGCGGAGACGCTCCGGGAGGAGGGCTTCTCGGGCAGGGTGCTGCTGGTCGGCGAGGAGATCGAGCGGCCGTACGAGCGGCCCCCGCTGTCCAAGGGGTACCTGCTGGACAAGGAGCCCCGGGAGAAGGCCCACGTCCACGAGGCCGACTGGTACGACAAGCACGACGTGGAGCTGCGGACGGGCACGTCCGTCGCGTCCATCGACCGGGGCGCGCACCAGGTGCGGCTGTCCACCGGGGAGCCGGTGTCCTACGACAGGCTGCTGCTGGCGACGGGCGCCTCCCCGCGGCGGCTGGACGTGCCGGGGTCCAAGCTCCAGGGCATCCACTACCTGCGGACGATGGCCGACTCGGCGGCGCTGAAACAGGCGCTGGCGCCCGGCGGCCGCCGGGTCGTGGTGGCCGGGGCGGGCTGGATCGGGCTGGAGACGGCGGCGGCCGCCCGCGCGCACGGCAACGAGGTGACGGTCATCGAGCCCGAGCCGGTGCCGCTGCACGCCGCGATGGGGCCCGAGCTCGGCGGCATGTTCGCCGACCTGCACCGCGAGCACGGCGCCGTCCTGCGGATGGACGAGGGCGTGGCCGGGTTCTGGGGCGCCGGGCAGGTGTCGGCCGTGGTGACCTCCGGCGGCGCCGAGGTGCCCGCGGACGTCGTGGTCGTCGGCATCGGCGTGCGGCCCAACAGCGGGCTCGCGGAGCGGGCCGGGCTGGAGGTGTCCGACGGGATCCTGGTCGACCAGTCGCTGCGCACGTCCGACCCGGACGTCTACGCGGCCGGGGACGTCGCCAACGCCTACAACCCGCTGCTCGGCCGCCGGATCCGCGTGGAGCACTGGGCGAACGCGCTGAACGGCGGGCCCGCCGCGGCCCGGGCGATGCTCGGCCGGGACGTCGTCTACGACCGGGTGCCGTACTTCTTCAGCGACCAGTACGACCTCGGCATGGAGATGTCGGGCGTCGCGGCGCCGGGGGAGTACGACGAGGTCGTGTACCGCGGGGACGTCCCGGGGCGGGAGTTCGTCGCGTTCTGGCTGTCGGAGGGCCGGGTCGTCGCCGGCATGAACGTCAACGTGTGGGACGTCACCGGGGACGTCCAGGCGCTGATCCGCTCCGGTCGCCCGGTGGACGCCGCCCGGCTCGCCGACCCGGGGGTGCCGCTCGCGGAACTGGCGTGACGCGGCCGGGCCCCGGCCCGGTCGCGTAAGCCACGTACAGTCTGCCGAGTGGTCACCGAGAAGATCGCGGTGCCGGCCCGCGCGCGCCTCGCGGTGACGCTGGCGTTCGCCGCGCACGGCCTGCTCGGCGCCGCCTGGGTCGCCCGCATCCCCCAGATCAAGGAGCATCTCGGGCTGAGCGAGGGCACGATGGGCGTGGCGCTGCTCGGCGCGCCCGTGGGCGTCGTCGCGGCCGTCCGGTTCGCGGGGCGCGTCATCGGCCGGTGGGGCAGCCGCGCGACGACGGTCGCCGCCGGGGTCGCCGGGGCGCTGTCGCTGGTCCCCCTCGGCCTCGCCTGGAACCTCGGCGCGCTGGTCCTCTCGCTCCTCCTGCTGGGCGCGTCGCTCGGCCTGATGGACGTGGGGATGAACGCCCAGGGCGTCGCCGTCGAGCGCGGCTACGGGCGCCCGCTGATGTCCGGGCTGCACGGCTCCTACAGCATCGGGACGCTGCTGGCGGCGCTGGCCGGGGCGGCGGCCGCGCACGCGGGCGTCCCCGTCCCGCTGCACCTGGCGGCCGCGGCGGCCGTGCTGATCGCCGTGCTGGCCTCCGGCTGCCGGGGCCTGCTGGACCGCTCCGCCGACGAGCCGCCCGAGCCGCACGAGGACGCCGCCGCCTCCGCGCGGTCCCCGCGCCTGCCGCTGATCATGCTCGGCGTGATCGGGCTGTGCTCGTTCGTCGGCGAGGGCGCCATGGCCGACTGGAGCGCGATCTACCTGCGGGAGGACCTCGGCACCGGCCCCGGCGTGGCCGGGCTCGGCTACGCCGGGTGCGCGGTGGCGATGACCGTGGGGCGGCTCACCGGAGACCAGGTCGTCGCGCGCTTCGGGCCCGTCCCGGTGCTGCGGGGCGGGTCGCTGGTGGCCGCGCTGGGGCTCGGCCTCGGGCTCGCCGCGGGCGACCCGACGGCGGCGGTGGCCGGATTCACGCTGTTCGGCCTCGGCGTCGCGGTCGTGGCGCCCGTCACCTTCAGCGCGGCCGGCAACATCCCCGGCGTCCCGGCCGCGACCGGGATCTCCCGGGTCACCGGGGTCGGGTACCTGGGCCTGCTCGGCGGCCCGCCCGTCATCGGGTTCGTCGCCCAGGGCGTGGGCCTGGCATGGGCGCTGGCCGTGCCCGTCGCGCTGGTCGGGCTGATCGTCCTGCTCGCCCCGGCCGCGGTGACGGCCGAGCGGTGACCCTGCCGTTTCCGGCGGGACGCCGAAGGCGCGACGGTAACGGTGGGTCACGGATCTTTGGGGTTACGACCTTCGTATATGTCCTACTCAGGTAAGGTCTGGGCGAGTGAGCACCATGCAGCGGTCGCGACCGGCGAAAACGGTCCCGCCCGCCCCGGCGTTCCGGACATTCCTGAGCGAGCTGCTCAGCTTCGGTTTCGTGGGATGCCTCGGCACGCTGATCATGATCTTCGGCGCCAACCTGATGCGCGCGTGGCTCGGCGGCAGCCCGGTCACGAGCGTCGTCGTGCCGACCGTGGTGTCCACCCTGTCCTCCTACCTGCTCAACCGGTTCTGGACGTTCCGGCACCGCGACAGCGACGGCTCCGGCCGGGAGGTCGCGATCTTCTTCGCGCTGAACGGCGTCGGGCTGCTGATCCAGGTGCTGTGCACCGGCTTCACCTACTACACCCTCGGCCTGCACGGCGGGATCGCCTACAACCTGGGGCTCCTCGCGGGGGTCGGCCTCGGCTCGGCGTTCCGCTACTGGTCGTACAAGAAGTGGGTCTTCACTCCCGCGGCGGCATGAAACCGCGGCCTCGCGAGTTGTCTCCCACGGAAGCCAAGCCGAAGCACGGAGCGGGCGTGAGCCGACTCGACGAGGAATGGGCCGAGCACAGGCCCGCGGTGTTCGGCGCCGCGTACCGGATCACCGGGAGCGTCGCGGACGCCGAGGACATCACCCAGGACGTGTGGCTGCGCGCCTCCGCGCACGAGCCGCTGGACGACGTCCGCGACCTGCGCGCCTGGCTGGTCACGGTGGCGGCGCGCCGCGCCTACGACGTGCTCGGGTCGGCCCACGCGCGGCGCGTCGACTACGTCGGGCCGTGGCTGCCCGAGCCGCTGCTCACCGGACCGGACGCCGCCGAGCCGGTGCTCGTGGACGAGACGGCCGGCACCGCGATGCTCGTGGTGATGGAGGAGCTGTCGCCGCCGGAGCGCGTCGCGTTCGTCCTGCACCAGGCGTTCGAGGTGCCCTACGAGCAGATCGCCGGGGTGCTCGGCAGGTCGGCCGCCGCGTGCCGGCAGCTCGCCTCCCGCGCCCGGCGCAAGATCGCCGCGGCGCTGCCGGCACGCCCGGCCCCGGCGCCGGAGCGGGACAGGGTGCTGGAGGCCTTCCGGTCCGCCTACGAGCGCGGCGACGAGGCCGCGCTGCTGGCGCTGCTGGACCCGGACGCCACCTACACCACCGACGGCGGCGGGCACGTCTTCGCCGCCCGCAAGGTCATCGCCGGGGCGGGCCGGGTGGCGACCGCCCTGCTTCGCGTCGGCGCGCGCAACGCGTTCCGGCTGGAGTTCGCGGAGGTCAACGGCCGCCGCGAGCTGCTGGTGCGGCGGGAGGGCCGGCTGGCCGCGGTCGACACCGTGGAGGTCGCGGACGGCCGCATCACCGCCGTCCGCCGGGTCCTCAACCCCCGCAAGCTCGCGTCCCTGCGCGGAGTCTGAACCGGGCCGTCACACGCTCTCCGGGAGCGTCGTCTCCCTGGCGACGAAGGGAGAACGCATGGCACGCATGCTCCTGCAGGAGGCCTCGCCGGAGGTCCACGCGGGCTTCATGAAGATCGCCGCGGTGATCCGCCGGGGGCCGCTGGACCACCGGGTGCAGGAACTGGTCAAGATCAGGGCGTCCCAGCTGAACGGCTGCGCGTTCTGCGTGGACCGGCACACCGGGGACGCCCGCGCGGCGGGGGAGGACGAGCGGCGCATCCACCACCTCACGGTGTGGCGCGAGTCGCCGCTCTACAGCGACGCCGAGCGCGCGGCGCTCGGCTACACCGAGGCCGTGACGCGGCGCGAGCCGGTGAGCGACGAGCTGTGGGAGACGCTCCGCAAGCACTACCCGGAGCGCGAGCTCGGCGACCTCGCCGGGCTGGTCTCGCTGATCAACGCGCTGAACCTGTTCGGCGTCCCGCTGCACCTGCGGCCGCCGCTCGACTGAGCCGGCCGTCCCGCGCGCCGCTCCGCACCGCGGCGCGCGGGACGGGGGCTCAGCGGCCCGCCGGGACGATCTTCTCGGTCTGGGCGAGGGCCTCGGCGAGGATGCCCGGGAGGTCCTGCCCGGTGCCCTGGGAGAAGATCACGTGGTCGATGCCGCGCTCGGCGAGCCGTCCGACGGTGTCGACGGCGGCGCCGACCGAGGGCGTGCCGGTGAAGAAGGTCAGGGCCGTCTTCTCGATCTCGGTGTGGTCGCGGCCCTCGCGCTCGCAGTGCTCCCGCAGGACGTCCAGCTTGCGGGGCAGTTCGTCGCCGTCGAAGATGTTGCACGCGTCGGCGTACTTCGCCACGAACCGCAGCGTCTTCTTCTCGCCGCCGCCCCCGATGAGGATCGGGGGGTGCGGGCGCCGCAGCGCGGGCGGGGAGTTGATCGGGCGCTCCAGCGTGTAGTGCCCGCCCTCGAACGCCGACTCGTCGCCCTCCCACATCCGGTGGGCGATGCGCAGCGTGTCCTCCAGCCGCTCGAACCGCTCGGCGGTCGGCGGGAAGGGGACGCCGAGGCCGCGCGACTCCTCGTCGTTCCAGGCCGCGCCGATGCCGAGCCACGCGCGCCCGCCCGACAGGACGTCCAGCGTGGTCACGGTCTTGACCAGGATGCCGGGATGCCGGTAGGTGACCCCGGTGACCATCGTCCCGAGCGTGATCCGCTCGGTCAGCGCCGCCGCGTACGCGAGCGCGGAGTAGGCCTCCAGCATGGGGTCCTCCGGCGGGCCCACCATCTCGATCTGGAAGAAGTGGTCCATCACCCAGAGCGAGTGCAGCCCGCCCTGGTCGGCCTCGCGGGCGACGCGGCCGAACGTCGGGCCGATCTGCTCGGGCCCTCCGGGGAAGGTGAAGCTCGGAACCTGCAGTCCAATGCGCATGGCAGTCCTTCGCGTGCTTCGCGGTGTGCGTCTCCTTCCACTCTGCGACCTGGAGCGCGCTCCAGGTCAAATCACGCCCGCCGGACGTTGACCTGGAGTGCGCTCCAGGTGCGATCCTGGGACGCGTGAGCTCCTACTCTCCAGGCGAGACCGCCGAGAAGAGCGGTTTCAGCATCGACACGTTGCGTTACTACGAGAAGATCGGGCTGCTGTCCGGCATCGCGCGGAACGCGTCGGGACGGCGCGTGTTCACCGACGACGACCTGCAGTGGCTCTGGATGCTGCGCTGCCTGCGCGGCACCGGGATGCCGATAGCCGAGATGCTGCGCTACTCCGAGCTGGCCCGCGGCGGCGCCGAGACCGTCCAGGAGCGGCTCGAACTGCTCCAGGCACACGACCGCCGGGTCGAGGAGCAGATCGCCACGCTGCGCGCGCAGCAGGAGCAGATCAAGATGAAGATCGGCTTCTACCGCGAGGCGTCGACGATCTGCGGCGCGGCGCCCTCCTCGAACTGAGCGAGGACGCGCTCCGCGCGCGCCCACGTCTCCGCTGGCTCGAAGGCTTCCGTCTGCCAGGTGCCGGCGCGGATCGTCCCGCGCCGCCGGAACCCGCGCATGACGGCGACATGCGGCGGCCAGGCGACGAAGCCGCGCAGCGCGGCCTCGTCCGTCCACACCGAGACGGAGCCGCACCTGCGCCGGCGGAGGTCGGTCCACAGCCACAGGCCGACGGCGCCCTCCAGTTCCGGCCACGACCGGCGCAGCGCCATCCCCGCGCGGAAGGCTCTCGCCAGGTCGAGCGGACGCGCGCAGGTGAAGTCGGTGACGCTGACGAGGACCGGGCCGGTCGCCCGGACCGGCCCGGCGCGCCACGCCGTCCTCAGCAGCGCCATGAGGGGTCCCGGCCGAGGAGGGCGAGCAGGCGGTCCCGCGGCTCCGCGCCGTCCGAGGAGGGGACGGACGGGGCGAACGAGTCGCCGGGGCCCCGGCCCTCCTCGGGGACGATCGCGGCGACCCTGAGGGACGCCTCCACGAGTTCGCCGGACGGCTCCCAGGCGGCGCCGATCGAGGCGGCGACGTCCCAGGCGTGCACGACCAGGTCGACGAAGTGGAAGCTGATGGCCAGCGAGGCGGGGAAGGCGCCGCCGTCGCGGATCTCGGGAAGGGACAGCTCGGCGTCGAGGGCCACGCCGGCGAAGGTGTCCGCCACGAGGCCGGCGGACGCCCGCGCGGCCGCGTAGGGGTCGTCGCCGAGGTCGCCGCCGCGCCACTCCGACAGCCGCGCGCCGCCGCCCCGGGCGGCGGCCGCGAAGCCCTCGTCCTGGCTCACCTGGTGGCGCAGCAGGCCGTGCAGCGTCCAGTCGGGGCAGGGCGTCGGAAGGCGCAGCGCGTCCGGCTCCACCTGCGCGACGACGGACAGGTAGAGATCGGCCGCCTTCCGGTCGAGCGGCCGGAAGTCGGTCGTGAGCAGTTCGGTCAACAGGTCCATGCGGCCACGCTAGGGACCCGTAGAGGCCCAGGTACAGGTCCAAAATTGCGCCGAATGACTGAGCCGATTTAGAGTCGGCGCCGTGGATCTCCACGTGAGCCTGGTGGGGCGCCGCGACCTTGCGGGCCAGATCTACGCCCAGCTGCGCGCCGCGATCCTGGACGGCCGGCTGCGCGCCGGGGACGCGCTGCCGCCCACGCGGGAGCTGGCGCGGCGCCTGTCGATCTCCCGCAACACGGTCGGCGTCGCCTACGACCGCCTCGCCGCCGAGGGGTTCCTGACGAGCCGGGTGGGCGCGGGGACGTTCGTCCGGGAGACCGGGTCCGCCGCGCGCGGCGCCCCCGCCGCGTCGCCGCTGCGGCCGCGCGGCGTGTGGAACGGGGTGTCCGCCTGGCCCCCGCCGATGCCCGGCGTCCGGTGGGACTTCCGCGCCGGCCTGCCCGACGTGCGGCTGTTCCCCTACGAGGCGTGGCGGCGGATCATGTCGGGGCTGCTGCGGCCGTCGGCGCTGGCCGACCCGGCCTCGGCGGGCGACCCGGCCGGGCTGCCCGCGCTGCGGGAGGCCGTCGCGAGGCACGTGGGCGTCTCGCGGTCGGTGCGGGCCAGCGGGGCCGACGTCGTCGTCACCTCCGGCGTCCAGCAGGCCCTCGACCTGATCGTCCGGGTGCTGCTCGAACCGGGCGACGTGGTGGCGGTGGAGGACCCCGGGTACCCGCCCGTGCGGATGCTCCTCACCGCGGCCGGGATGCGGGTGCGCGGGGTGCCGGTCGACGCCGAGGGCCTGCGGGTGGACGCGCTGCCCGGCGAGGCGCGGGCCGTCTACGTCACCCCGTCGCACCAGTTCCCGCTGGGCATGCCGATGTCGCTGCCGCGCCGCAGGGCGCTGCTCGACTGGGCGCGGCGCCGGGACGTGGTGGTCGTGGAGGACGACTACGACACCGAGTACCGGTACGGCGGGCGGCCCGTCGAGCCGCTGCAGAGCCTCGACGAGGACGGCCGCGTCCTCTACACGGGGACCTTCTCCAAGATCATGCGGCCGGTGCTGCGGCTGGGGTTCCTGGTGGCGCCGCCGTCGCTGCACCACGCGTTCCGGATGGCGCGCTACGTCTCGTCCTGGCACGCCGAGCTGCCCGCCCAGGCCGCGCTCGCCCGGTTCATCGACGAGGGGCTGCTCGCCCGCCACATCCGCAGGTCGCGCCGCGAGTACCGGGCGCGGCACGAGCGCGTCGCCGAACTGGTCGCCGGGCTGCCGGGGGAGCGGCTGGAGCTCGTCCCGTCCGAGGCGGGGCTGCATCTGAGCGCCGCGTTCCGGGACGGCACCGACGACGCCGCCGCGGCCGCGCGGGCGCTCGGCGCGGGCGTCGGGCTGTTCGCGCTGTCGGAGTTCGCCGTGACCGGGCCGCCGGTCGCGGGCCTGGTCTTCGGCTACGGCGCCGTGACGCCGCCCGAGATCGACGAGGGGATGCGCCGGCTCGCCGCGGTCCTGGCCCGGCCGGCGGCGGACCGGCCCGGCTAGCGCTGGACGGGCGTGATGCGCCGGCCGTCCGCGCCGAAGAACAGGACCCGGTCGAGGTCGACCGCCAGCGCGACGCGGTCGCCCCGGTTCGGCCGCCCGCCGGGCGCGATGCGGAAGACGAGGTCGGAGCGCCGGTGGTGGCCCGCGTGCTCCTCGTGCGGCTCCTCCTCCTCGGCCGGCCGCCCGAACAGCGACCGCACCCGGTCGCGCAGCGCGGGCCGCTCCGCCGCGAGGACCTGCGGCCGCGCGGGGCGCCCGACCTCGTTCGCGTCGACCGTGGGGATGCCCGCCTCGGCGTAGGCGAGCCATTCGTGCCCGTGGAACTCCAGCGCGCGGACCTGGCCGGACAGGACGGTCCCGGGCGCCGCGGGCGAGCCCGGGGCGATCGGCATCATCGTGTCGGGGCGGATCCCGACGATCACGGGCCGGCCGTGGTGGCTGATGAGCGCGGACGCCCGCGGGTCGTCCCACGGCAGGGTCAGCCGCTGCGGCCCGAGGTCGAGCACCAGCCCCTCGCCCTCGACGGCCCAGAGGGTGGCCTGGAGCAGGTTGATCGGCGGGGAGCTGAGGAACGCGGCCACGAACACGGTGCCCGGGTCCTCGTAGATCTGCTCGGGGGTGCCGACGTCCTCCAGGACGCCGTCGCGCAGCACCGCCATCCGGTCGGCCATCGTCATGGCCTCGACCTGGTCGTGCGTGACGTAGACGGTGGTGGTGCCGCTCGAGCGGACCAGCGCGGCGATCTCGACGCGCAGCTCCGTGCGCAGCCCCGCGTCCAGGCTCGACAGCGGCTCGTCCATGAGGAACAGCGACGGCTCGCGGATCAGCGCCCGCCCGATCGCGGCCCGCTGCCGCTGCCCGCCGGACAGCGTGCGCGGCAGCCGGTCGATCATCGTGTTGATGCCGAGCGCGCGCGCCAGCTCGACGACCTTCGCCGACGCCTCGGCGCGGTCGTCCCCGGACACCTCCAGCGGGAACATCATGTTCCCCTTGACCGTGCGGTGCGGGTAGAGCGCGCCCTCCTGGAACACCATTGCCACGTTCCGTTCGCGCGGCGCCAGGTCGTTGGCGACGGTGCCGTTGAGCCAGAGGTCCCCCGCGGTGATCTCCTCCAGTCCGGCGATCATGCGCAGGATGGTCGACTTGCCGCAGCCGGACGGTCCCAGCAGGACGAACAGCTCCCCGTCGTTGATGCGCAGGCGCACGTTCCTGACGGCCACCTGGCCGCCGGGATAAACCTTGTCGACGCCGTCCAGCACAACATCCGTCATCGGGTCCGCCTGGGGGTGGGCAAATCTTCGGTGCGCCATCTCATCGCGGGGCGGTCCGCATTGTCCAGAGTGAATCCAGGGTTACCAGCCGTTAACCCGGCCGAGTTCGGCCACTGGATCGTATATTCCGGGCATCAAAGGATGTATCCGGCTCCGACCGGATTGGCGCATGCCCGCGGACGGGGACGCCCGCCGGCCGCCCCTGCCGCCCCGCCTCGCCCGTGAGGGTTGCGAAACCGGTTGATCACCGGAGCGCCCGGCCGGCAACACGGCTCTTACAGAACGCGGCGCCGCCCGAAATGGAACGCTCCCAGACTTCCCGGACGAGAGATCTTGGAGGTGTTCCTTGGCGGATACGGCAGAGCCGACGAGTGTCAGCAGACGTGGTTTCCTCACCCGGGTCGGGGCCACCGGCGGGGCGGGCGCGATGTTCGCCACCATGGGCGCGCTGGGCCTGGCCCCGAGCGCGGAGGCGCGCACCCGCGTCCCGTTCCAGCCCCCGCGGGAGTCGGACTTCCGGCTGCGCGGCCGTGCGGCCGCGAAGATCGTGGTGCTCGGCGCGGGCGTCGCCGGGCTGGCCACCGCGTACGAACTGGGCAAGGCCGGCTACCGGGTCACCGTGCTCGAGGCGCAGGACCGGGTGGGCGGGCGCAACCGCACGCTCCGCGGCGGCGACCGCCTCACCGAGACGGGCGGCGAGACCCAGCGGGTCGGGTTCGGCGACGGCACGTACATGAACGCGGGCCCGGCGCGCATCGCGCAGTGGATGACGACCATGGACTACTGCCGGGAACTGGGCGTCCCGCTGGAGGTCTTCACCAACGCGAACGCCCAGGCCTACCTCTTCAACGAGTCGGCCGGGATGACGTCCCCCGTGCGGTGGCGCACCGCGAAGGCCGACGTCTACGGGTACATCTCCGAACTGCTCGCCAAGGCCACCGACCAGGGCGCCCTCAACGAGCGGCTCACCTCGACCGACAGGGAGAGGCTGCTGTCGTTCCTGTCGGGCTTCGGCGCCATCGGGGCCAAGACCGACGGGTACGCGTACAAGGGCACCGACCGGCGCGGCTTCACCGTCGACCCCGGGGCGGGCGACGTCGAGGGGACGGTCCTCGGCCCTCCGCCCTCGCTGTCGGACGTCCTGGCCAGCGGCGTGGGCCGCTACTTCTCCTTCGAGTTCGGCTACAGCCAGGCGATGCTGATGTTCCAGCCCGTCGGAGGCATGGACGCCATCCCGCGCGCGCTGGCCAAGGCCGTCGGGAAGGACCGGATCCGCACCGGCGCCAAGGTCACCCAGATCACGAACCTCGCTCAGGGCGTGCGGATCCAGTACGAGGCGGACGGACGCACCCGCGTCCTGGAGGCGGACTACTGCATAGCCACCCTGCCGCCGCAGGTGCTCGCGAGGATCCCGCACAACCTGGGTGCGGCGGTCCAGTCCGCGCTGGGCGCGCCCGTCCCGGTCTCCACCGGCAAGATCGGACTGGAGTACCGGAACCGCTGGTGGGAGACCGAGGAGAAGATCTACGGCGGCATCACGAACACCGACCTGGACCTGTCCACCATCTGGTACCCCTCCTACGGCTACCACGGCCGCTCCGGCCTGCTCGTCGGCTACTACAACTTCGGTGCGCAGGCCGACACCTACGCGCGGATGGGGCATGCCGGACGGCTCGCCCGCGCCCTCGACCAGGGGGCGAAGATCCACGGCGACCGCTACCGGAAGGGCATCGCGGCGTCCGCGTCCATCGCCTGGATCCGGCAGCCGCACATCGAGGGCGGCTGGGTGAGCTGGCCGTCCCTCGGCGCCGAGTACAAGCTCCTCAACCAGCCGCAGGGGAACGTCTACTACGCCGGCGACTGGCTCAGCCATGAGATCGCCTGGCAGCACGGCTCGTTCGAGTCCGCGCGCAAGGTCGTGACCGAACTCCACCAGCGCGTCCTGAAGGGATGACCGTGCTGAGAAGCAGAATCCTCGTCGGCGGACTCGCCACCGCCGCGTTCGTCGGAGTCGCGGGGGCCGCGTCCGCCGCGCCCCAGGGCTTCGTGAAGCCGCCTCGCCCCAACGAGGTGCGTCCCGCGCTCCCCGCCGGGCAGAACAACCCGGCCATCGCCGACGGCGTCGCCGTCGGAGGGCGCGTAGCGACCTACACGGCCAGCGGCCTCGGCCCCAAGGAGGTCGACCCCTCCGCCCCGCCGGGCAGCCCCGAGCGCTACAGCGAGTACCCGGCGCCGCCGCCCGGCGTCACCATCACCGAGGCCCAGTCGCTCAACGTCCTCAAGCAGATCACCGCCAACCTCAGGGCCCAGGGCCTCACCCTCCGGGACGTGATCTCCATGCGGGCCTACCTCGCCAACGCCCCCGGCGCCGCCGCGGCGGACTTCGCCGGCTGGAACCGCGCCTACCGGCAGTACTTCGCCAACACCGACCTCTCCACCGGCGCGCCCGTGAACGTCCCGCTCGGCACCGCACCGCCCGCCCCTCCCATGTACGTCAATCCCGCGCGGCCGTCACGGGTGACACTGGAGATCGAGAACCTCCCCGTGTCAGGCTGGCTAGTCGAGGTGGAGGTCGTGGCCGCGTTCCGTTAGCGCGGCTCCGTCCGTCCAAGGTCCGGGAGCGTTCTGCGGCCCCCGCCGGGCGCTCCCGTCCGTCGAAGGAGGAGCTCCCCCCATGTCCGACTCCCCAGCCTCCGTCACCCGCCGAACCTTCCTGCACCGCACGGGTGCGGGCGCCGTCCTGCTCGCGGGCGGCGTCCTCGCGGGCGGCACCGCCGCCGCGGCGCCCGGCGGCCGGTCCGTCCTCGCCGGCCCCGCGCGCCGGCCCGCGCCCGCCGACCTCGACCCGCTGGCCCTGCTGAAGAAGATGCTGTCGTTCGACACCCAGAACTTCGGGGAGGGAGGCGTCACCCGCCCCTACGCCGAGATGCTCAAGGCGGTCTGGGAGTCCGCGGGCGTCCCCGCGGAGATCATCCCCACGCCGAAGAAGGACAACGTCCATCTCATCGCCCGGATCAAGGGCACCACGGCGGCGCCCCCGCTGCTCCTGCTCGGCCATTCCGACGTCGTGCCGGTGGAACGTGACAAGTGGTCGGTCGACCCGTTCGCCGGCGTCGTGAAGGACGGCGAGGTCTACGGGCGCGGGGCCCTGGACATGAAGGGCGCCAACTCCGCGAACATCGCCGCCCTGCTGCGGCACGTGAACGAGGGCGCGAGGTTCGACCGCGACATCATCGTCCTCACCGACTGCGACGAGGAGGCCGGGCAGTACGGCTCCCACTGGCTCGCCGAGCACCACTGGGACAAGATCAACGCCGGCATGGTGCTCACCGAGGGCGGCTGGTTCCTGGCCCAGAAGGACCGCAGGACGCCGATGCTCATCACGGTGACGCGCCAGGACAAGGTCTACTTCAACCTCGACCTCGTCGCGGACGGCACCGCCACCCACTCCTCCAAGCCCAACCCCGACTCGGCCATCGCCAAGCTCTCCCGCGCCGTCACCGACATCGACACCTGGCTCGCGCCCGTCGCGCTCACCCCGGTCACCCGGGAGTACTTCGGCGCGCTGGCGAAGGCCACCGACGACCGCCCGTTCGAACGGGCGCTGCGGCTGCTGCTGTCCGCGCGCTCCCAGCAGGCGCGCGAACGGGCGGCCGCGCTCGTCGTCAAGCGCAGCTCCTACCCGTGGCTGCACCAGGCCCTCCTGCGCACGACGCACGCGTTCGTGATCGAGGACGCGGGCTACAAGGAGAACGTCATCCCGTCCAAGGCCACGCTGCGCCTCAACTGCCGGGGCGTGCCCGGCGGCCAGCGGCCCCGCGACTTCCTGGCCGAGATCCGGCGGCGCCTCGCCGACCGGGACGTCGCCGTCAGGCTGGCGGGCAACCCGGGGGAGTCGGAGGAGGACGCCCTCAAGCGGCTGGACCAGACCTGGGCCAAGCCGCCGTCCAGCCTCGACTCCCCGCTGTTCAAGGCGATCGGGGACGCCGCCGCCGCGACCTACCCGGACGCCGTCTTCTCGCCCGCCCTGTTCGAGGCCGGGACGAGCCTGTCGCCGTGGACCTCGAAGGGCGTCCCCGGTTACGGCGTCTACCCCTACGTCGTCGACAACGACCAGCTGATCGGAATGCACGGCAACGACGAGCGCATCACCGTCGACGCCCTCAGGCAGGGCACGGAGTTCATGTACAGGCTCTTCGGCCGCTTCCGGGTGGGCTGACCTGGCGCGCCCCCGTCCCACCGCGGCACCGTCCCGCCGCGGGACGGGGGCGCACCCATGCCGGTCGCGGCGCGATGCCCTCGATGTCACGGGCCCGCCGTAGACTCCATGGTCGTGGCAGGCCGGATTCGCAATGAGGACATCGCGCTCGTTCGCGAGCGCTCGTCCATCGCCGACGTCATCGGCGAGTACCTGCAGCTGCGCAGCGCGGGCGGCGGCAACCTCAAGGGCCTCTGCCCGTTCCATGACGAGAAGTCCCCCTCGTTCAACGTGACGCCCTCGCGCGGGCTGTACTTCTGCTTCGGCTGCGAGGCGGGCGGCGACGTCATCAAGTTCGTCCAGGAGATCGAGCACCTCACGTTCACCGAGTCGGTGGAGCGGCTCGCCGCCCAGGCCGGCATCCAGCTGCGCTACGAGGAGGGCGGCGGGCGCGGCCCCCGCCAGGACTCCGGGCAGCGCGCCCGGCTGGTCGAGGCGCACCGGGCGGCCGCCGAGTACTACGCCGAGCAGCTGGCCTCCACCGCCGGCGCGCCCGGCCGCGCGTTCCTGTCCGAGCGGGGCTTCGAGGCCGCCGACGCCGAGCACTTCGGCGTCGGGTTCGCGCCCCGCGAGTGGGAGGGGCTGGTCCGGCACCTGCGCGGGCGCGGCTTCGCCGACCGCGACATCGTCGCCGGCGGCCTGGCCAAGGAGGGGCGGCGCGGCCCGATGGACCGGTTCCGCGGCCGGCTGATGTGGCCGATCCGCGACCTGTCCGGCGACGTCATCGGGTTCGGCGCCCGGCGCCTCTTCGAGGACGACGACGGGCCCAAGTACCTGAACACCCCCGAGTCGCCGCTCTTCCACAAGAGCTCGGTGCTGTACGGGGCCGACCTCGCGAAGAAGGAGATCGCGCGGCGGCGGCAGGCCGTGGTGGTCGAGGGCTACACCGACGTGATGGCCTGCCACCTCGCGGGCGTCCCGACGGCCATCGCCACCTGCGGCACGGCGTTCGGCGACGAGCACATCAAGGTGCTGCGCCGCCTGCTGATGGACCAGGACGAGTTCCGCGGTGAGGTGATCTTCACCTTCGACGGCGACGCGGCCGGGCGCAAGGCGGCGCTGCGCGCGTTCGACGACGAGCAGAAGTTCGTCTCGCAGACGTTCGTCGCCGTCCAGCCGGACGGCCTCGACCCGTGCGACCTGCGCATCCGGCACGGCGACGCGGCGGTGCGCGACCTCGTGGCGTCCCGGCTGCCGCTGTTCGAGTTCGCGGTGCGCAGCGCGATCGAGCAGCACGACCTCGACACGGTCGAGGGGCGGCTCAGCGCCCTGGACGCGGCCGCCCCGGTCGTCGCCGCGATCAAGGACCGCTCCCGCCGCCACATGTACGCGGTCAACCTCGACCGCTGGCTCGGCATCATGGACGAGCAGTTCGTGCTGCGGCGCGTCCGCGAGCTGGCCAACCGCGCGCACGGCCGCGCCCAGGCGGGCAACGGCCGCGGCCGCCCCGGCGGCGACCGGGGCCAGAACGGCAACGGCCGCGGGCAGGACGGCGGCGGCCGGGCGAACGGCTCCGCCGCGGAGAACGGGCGCAACGGCGACGCGGAGGCCCGGGCGCCGCGGCGGCCCGCCTTCGACCCCTCCGATCCCGAGGTCCAGCGCGAGCGCGAGCTGCTGAAACTGGCGGTCCAGCGCCCGGCGCTGCTCGGCCCGGCGTTCGACGAGGTCCCGGTGGAGGCGTTCATCGCGCCCCCGCACGCGGCCGTGCGGGCGGTGCTCGCCGAGGCGGGCGGCGTCACGGCCGCCGGGAACGTCGCCGAGTGGGTCGCGCTGCTGCTGGAGCGGGCGCCGAACGACCAGGTCAGAGATCTGGTGACCAAGCTCGGAGTGGAGCCCGTACGGTCCGCGCAGGAATCGGATGACCGATATGCCGCGGAATTGCTGGCCCGAATTCAGGAACGCCAGCTCACGCGCATGATCGCGAGCGTGAAATCTAAACTCGGGCGGCTGAATCCGGTCGAGGCGGCCGAGGAGTACAACCGGCTCTTCGGTGATCTTGTCGCGCTTGAGCAGCAGAGACGGGTGTTGCGGGAGCGAGGGCTTGGGTCCCAGTAGGCGGCCGGCCCGCGAAAATGGGTCCTGTGATCTAGGCCCCATTTGACGCAGACTGTCTGCGTGGGCCCTTCGGTGCTGCCAAGCGAGGCGCCATCGGTTGATCAGGTGGCGGACCTCGTCGCACGCGGCAGAGAACGCGGCGGTGTGACCGTCGAGGACGTCGCTGCCGCGCTCGATCGCTCGGACTTGCCGGACGACTCCCTGGAGCGGGTCGTCCGGATGCTCGCAGAGCAGGGGGTGGAGGTCCTCGAGTCTCAGCAGGAGACCGAGGACGTCACGCGAGCGGATGAGGGAGACCTCGGCAAGCGGGCGCCGACGAGCGACCTGGTTCGCATCTACCTGAGAGAGATCGGTCGCGTACCGCTGCTCACGGCAGAAGATGAGGTAGAACTCGCGAAATCGATCGAGGCGGGACTCTTCGCCGAGGAGAAGATGGCGCGCACCGCCGTCCTCACCCGCGGCGAACTGCTCGACCTCGAACTGCTCTCCCGCGAGGGTGCGCGGGCGAAGCAACGGCTGATCGAGGCCAATCTGCGGCTGGTCGTCTCGATCGCCAAACGGTACGTCGGCAGGGGAATGCTGTTCCTCGACCTGATCCAGGAGGGAAATCTCGGACTGATCCGCGCGGTCGAGAAGTTCGACTACACCAAGGGGTTCAAGTTCTCGACCTACGCCACCTGGTGGATCCGGCAGGCGATCACCCGGGCGATCGCCGACCAGGCCCGGACGATCCGCATCCCGGTCCACATGGTGGAGACGATCAACAAGCTGGTCCGCGTGCAGCGCCAGATGCACCAGGACCTCGGCCGGGAGCCGACCCCCGAGGAGATCGGCCTGGAGATGGGCCTGTCGCCCGTCCGGGTCGTGGAGATCCAGCGGATCGCGCAGGAGCCGGTGTCGCTGCAGTCGCCGATCGGCGAGGAGGACTCCGACCTCGGCGACTTCATCGAGGACGCCGACGCCGTCGTGCCGATGGAGGCCGCGGCGTTCATCCTCCTGCAGGACCAGCTGGAGGACATCCTCGGCACGCTGTCGGAGCGGGAGCAGCGCATCATCCAGCTGCGCTTCGGCCTGGCCGACGGCCACCCGCGCACCCTGGAGGAGGTCGGGCGCGAGTTCGGCGTGACGCGCGAGCGGATCCGCCAGATCGAGTCCAAGACGCTGGCGAAGCTGAGGCACCCGTCCCGGGCGCAGATGCTCCGCGAGTACCTGGACTGAGGCGCCGGCCCGCGAGGGCGACGGAGCGCCGGCCGTCCTCCCGGCCTGTCCGCCGGGAGGACGGCCGCATGCCCGGCCCGTGCCGCCGGGCACCGGTGGTGCGGTGTCATGCGGTGCGGCGCGGTGCGTGAAAACCGGCTTCACGTCGCATTTCGTCCGGACAGTGTCCTACCGTGGTGACCATGCTGATCGTGACGACTGATGGCGTGGCCGGGTACGAGATCAGGAGCGTGCTCGGAGAGGTCCTGGGGACGGCCGTCCAAGCCGATCAGGGCGGGGTCCACCAGCCCGGACAGGGCGGGAGCAGCGCGACGTTCCGCGTGACGGGGGAGCAGCCGGGCGCCAGTCTGGCCGCGGCGCGCCGGGAGGCGGTGGACCGGCTCGGCGAGGAGGCCCGCCGCAAGGGCGCCAACACGGTGGTCGGCATGCGGTTCGACACCGCCGTGCTGGGCGGCGGCATCGAGGTGTGCGCGTACGGGACGGCCGTCTGGGCGGAGCCGGCCGCGCAGCAGCGCGAGCAGGCGCCCCAGTACCAGCAGCAGCCGCAGCAGCACCCGGGGCATCTGCCTCCCTACGGCGACCCGCAGGCCGGCGGCCCGCCGATGGCCGCGCGCAACCTCACGATGGGCCTCCACGACCGCCCGCGCTGAGGCCGCGACCGGATCCGCACCGACATCGCACCGAGATCGCGGGGAGGTCGCACCAGGTCGAACGGCGTGGGATGACTCACTGTCTCCCGGCCCCCTTGACGTGCTGAGGTTAGCTTTCGCTAACTTAGGAAAGCCTAACCATGTGTTGCACGTCTTCTGGAGAGCCTGATGCGTCCTGTGTCCGTCCTCGCGCTCGCCGGCGCCGCCGCGGTGTCGATGTCCCTTCTGACGGCGTGCGGCGGTGACGGAGACGAGGCGGGCGCGTCGGGCGCCGTCCCCGTGACGGCCACCGACGACACCTGCGAGGTCGCCAAGACCGACCTCCCCGCGGGCCGGACCACCTTCAAGGTCGCCAACAAGGGCTCGAAGGTCAACGAGTTCGAGGTGCTCAAGCCGGACGGCAAGATCCTCGCCGAGCGGGAGAACATCGGCCCCGGCACCACCGTCGACTTCGTCGTGAACCTGCCCGCCGGCCGGTACAAGCTGCTCTGCAGCGCCGGGCAGACCGGCAAGGGCCCGTCCGAGGAGGTCACGGTCACCGGCGGGTCCGCGGGCGGGGCGGACGCGCGCCTCGACAAGGCCGCGGCCGACTACAAGGCCTTCGTCATCGCCCAGACCGACGACACGATCGCCAAGACCAGGAAGTTCGTGGACGCGGTGAAGGCCGGCGACGTCGAGAAGGCCAAGGAGCTGTACGCGCCGTCCCGCGTCGGCTGGGAGACGATCGAGCCCGTCGCCGAGAAGTTCGGCGACCTCGACCCCAAGGTCGACGCGCGCGAGGCCGACCTCAAGCCGGAGGAGAAGAAGGACTGGTCCGGCTGGCACCTGCTGGAGAAGGCCCTCTGGAAGGACGGCTCCGTCAAGGGCAAGGAGAAGTACGGCGACCAGCTGCTGAAGGACCTGGACACGCTGAAGTCGCGGCTGCCCGGCCTCACCCTCGACCCGGTCAACGACATGGCGGGCGGCGCCAAGGAGCTGCTGGACGAGGTCGCCACCGGCAAGGTCACCGGCGAGGAGGAGGCGTTCAGCCACACCGACCTCGTCGACTTCAAGGCCAACGTGGACGGCGCCAAGAAGATCCACGAGCTGCTCAAGCCGGTCGTCCAGGAGCGGGACGCGCAGCTCGCGAAGGACCTCGACGACAACTTCGCCGCCGTCGAGGCGCTGCTGAAGAAGCACGAGAAGGGCGACGGCTACGTCTCCTACGACGAGGTCGGCGAGGACGAGCGCAAGGAGCTGGCCGACGCGGTGAACGCGCTGGGCGAGCCCCTGTCCAGGCTCGCCGCGGCCGTCGCGAAGTGATCCGGAAGTGAGCGGGACGAGAGGAGCCGTGGCGCCATGACGGGCGAGGGGACGCAGGAGCGGCCGGGCATGTCCCGGCGGCGGATGCTCGGGTTCTCGGGTGCGAGCCTGCTCGCCGGGGCCGCCGCGGGGGCCGGCGTCGACCGGGTCGCCGCCGCGCAGGAGGACGACCGCGCGGCCGCCGCGATCCCGTTCCACGGCGCGCACCAGGCGGGCATCGCCACCCCCGTGCAGGACCGGCTGCACTTCGCGGCGTTCGACGTGACGACGGGCGACCGCGACCGGCTCGTGCGGATGCTGAAGGAGTGGACGGCCGCGGCCGCCGCCATGACCGCGGGCAGGCCGGTCGGCGACGGCGCGGTCGGCGGCCCCGCGGTCGCGCCGCCCGACGACACCGGCGAGGCGCTCGGGCTGCCGCCGTCCCGGCTCACGCTGACGATCGGCTTCGGCCCCTCGCTGTTCGAGAAGGACGGCAAGGACCGCTTCGGCATCAGGGCGCGCCGCCCCGCCGCCCTCGTCGACCTGCCGCACTTCCCCGGCGACAACCTCGACCCGAACCGCAGCGGCGGCGACATCGCCGTGCAGGCCTGCGCCGACGACCCGCAGGTGGCGGTGCACGCCGTCCGCAACCTGGCCCGCATCGGGTTCGGGGTGGCCGCGATCCGCTGGTCCCAGCTCGGGTTCGGCAAGACGTCCTCGACGACGCCGGACGCGCAGACCCCGCGCAACCTGTTCGGCTTCAAGGACGGCACCGAGAACATCGCCGGGACCCAGGGCGACCTTCTCGACCGGCACGTGTGGGCGACCGGGAGCGACGGCTCCGACTGGATGGCGGGCGGCTCCTACCTCGTCGCCCGCCGCATCCGGATGCACATCGAGACCTGGGACCGCACGTCGCTGCGCGAGCAGGAGGACATCTTCGGGCGGGACAAGGGCGAGGGGGCGCCCGCCGGGCTGAAGAAGGAGCGCGACAAGCCCGACCTCGCCCGCATGAAGCCGGACGCGCACGTCCGGCTCGCGCACCCCGACTCCAACCAGGGGACGCGCATCCTGCGGCGCGGCTACTCGTTCACCGACGGGTCGGACGGACTCGGGCGGCTGGACGCGGGCCTGTTCTTCATCGCGTTCCAGCGCGACCCGCGGACGGGCTTCATCCGCGTCCAGAACTCCCTGGCCACCGACGCGCTGAACGAGTACATCCAGCACGTGGGGTCGGGCGTCTACGCGTGCCCGCCGGGTGTGCGCAAGGGCGGCTACTGGGGCGACACCCTCTTCGGCAAGTAGGGCCTGACGAGCGCGCGCCGCCGGCCGGGACACCCCGGCCGGCGCCGCGGAACGCAGCAGGCCGTTCCGGTGCCCCGCGTCCGGCCGGGGCCGCCGTTCCCGAGCGGTGAGCGTCCGATGACCCACGGCTTCGTTTCCGGATACGGCCATGCGCTGGATCGCGGCCACCGAGTTCTGGTGGGTTGATCCGCTAATCAGTGGATAAAAGGGCATGTATTCATGTCGGCGTGGGACTTCCGCGTGCGACGAGTGCGCACCGTAAACCGGACGAGGACGTGATGGACGAAGAGAGGCAGCCGGCGGGAACGCGGCGGCCAGGCCGGAGCGACGAGGTGGTCCGCCCCACCTCGATCGAACGCGCGCGCCCCGCCTCGACCGTGTCCGCACGGGACCTGAGCGGGCGCCCGATCGGCACGCGGCGCCCGATGGAGCCGCAGCGCGGCGGCGAGGGCGGCCTGGCCCACGTGGTGGAGGTCCTGCTGGACAAGGGGCTGGTGATCAACGCCGACATCATGGTGTCGGTCGCCGGCGTGGAGCTGCTCGGGATCCGGCTGCGGGCGGCGCTGGCCTCCTTCGAGACCGCGGCGCGCTACGGCCTGGAGTTCCCCTCGGGGACGAACCTGGAGACCGCCGCCTGGAAGGAGACCGAGGACCCGAAGGAGACCTGCCCCGAGTGCGGCAAGCGGTCTCCCACCAAGCAGCTGCTGGAGGAGTACTGCCCGTGGTGCGGCTGGCGCAGCGCCAAGTCGCTGACCGAGGCCGCCCGCGCGGACGGCGCGGACGGCGCGGGCGACGCGGACGGCGCGTCACAGGACGGCGACGCCGGCTGAGATGCGCACCGGATCTCCGATGACGGCGCCGTCCGCGCCGCTGCGTCCCACGCGCGACCCCCAGGTCACCTTGGACGACCTGCTGGAGGTCGTGCTGAACAAGGGCGCGGTGCTGCATCTGGACCTCATCATCGCGGTCGCCGACATCCCGCTGATCGGGGTCAACCTGCGCGCGGCCATCGCCGGCATGGAGACCATGCTGGAGTACGGGCTGCTGCGGCAGTGGGACGCCGACACGCGCGCCTGGGCCGAGCGCGCCACCGCCGCGACGCCCGAGCTGGAGGAGGGCGAGCGGGTGGTGATCCGGTCGTTCGGCGGCCACTATGACGACACCGGCCTGTCCCACGTCTGGCGGCCCGGCACCCTCTTCCTCACCGACCGGCGCATCCTGGTCTACCGGCGCGAGCCGCGCGAGGTGCTCTGGGAGGCGCGGCTGGAGGACGTGGCCGCCACCCGCCTGCAGAGCGAGCGGACGGTCGGGGGCGAGGAGCGGCTGCGGGTGCGCGTGGAGCTGGCCGGCGGGGGCGGCGCCCTGCTGTCGGCCGCGAACCCCGGGGAGTTCGACGAGAGCCTGCGCCGGATCGCCCCGCACGTCCGCTCGCGCGAGCCCCGGCCCCTCGTCGCGGACGACGACGCCCCCGAGTGCGAGGGCCATGTCTGGTACCACGAACCGCGCCGGGACGGCGCCGTGTGGCGCGGCGGCCGGGCCCGCCTGGAGAACGGCCGCCTGACCTGGAAGGCGCCGACCGACGGGCGTCCGGCCGTCGTCCTTGACATCGGCCGGATCAGCGACGTGCGGCTCGAACCCGGCTCCACGCCGTCGGGCGGCCTGGACCGCCTGGTCGTGGAAGCGCCGGGGGAGAGGATCGTGCTGGCCACCGAGGAGGCGCCGCGCTGGATGCGGGCCCTGGCACCGAACGCCCCGGCCGCCGGCGCCGGCCCCGACCGGAAGGAGGCCCATGGCCATCACCGTTGACGAGAACAGCCTGAAGAACGGCGTGCTCACGCTCGTCGTCACCCTGGTCGAGGTGATCCAGGAGGCGCTGGAGCGGCAGGCCGTGCGCCGGATGGAGGGCGGCGACCTCACCACCGAGGAGCTGAACCGGCTGGGCGACGCCCTGCTGGAGCTGGACGAGGCCATGGAGGAGATCAAGGCCGACCACGGCATCACCGCCTCGGTGGCGGACCTGCACCGCGGCCTGGACGAGGTCGTGGACGAGGTGGTCGACCGGCTGGCCAACCCCCGGCGCTGGGCCGAGGAGATCGAAGGCGGGAGCGAGCGGCGGTGACCGGCGAAGCGCTGTACGTGTACGGGCTGGTCGCCGATCCTCCGGAGGGCGCCGAGCCGCCGGGGGAGGGCATCGACGGCGCGCCGCTGCGGCTGGTCCGCGCCGAGGACTGCGGGCTGGCGGCCCTCGTCCACGAGGCCCCGACGCAGCCCTACCAGGGTCCGGACGACGAGGTCCGCCGCTGGATCCGCGCCCACGACGACGCCCTGGAGGGCATGCGGCGCGCGGCGGGCGGCGTGCTCCCGATGACCTTCAACGTGCTGGTCGCCCCCGGCCCGGACGGCGACGCCGCGAGCCGGCTGCGCGCCTGGCTGCGGCAGAACCGCGACGACCTGCGCGCCCGCCTCGACCGGCTGCGCGGGCGCGCCGAGTACCGCGTGGAGATCGCGCTGGAGTCCGCGGCCGTGCCGACCGGCGACGCCTCCGTGCAGGAGATCGAGGAGCGCATGCGCGACAGCTCGCCGGGCCTGCGCCGACTGCTCGGCAAGCAGCTGGAGGCCAAGCGCAGGGCCGCGGCCGAGTCCTTCGCCGACGAGCTGCACGCCGACGCCCGGCGGCGGCTCGGCGCCGTCGCCGAGGACCTGGCCGACCGCCGGGCCGCGGCGCGCCGTCCCGAGGAGACCGAAGTGCTCTCGCTTGCCCTGCTGGTGCACGACGACGAGGTCGACAACGTGGGGCTCATCCTCTCCGACCTCCAGGAGAGCCATCCCGCCGTCCGCGTGCGCTTCCTCGGTCCGTGGCCCCCCTACTCCTTCACGGGGGACGAGCTCGCGACACCGGACGCCGCCCGCGCCGCCCACTCTCGCTGAGGCGCGTCTGCGGCCTGCCGGGTCGCGGTCCCTGGGCGTACCGTCCGCATCGCGGCTAGCGCTGCTGGGCTCGCTCCGAGCGGATCCGCGTGACGACGTCGCCGGCGGCCGTCTTGATCGACTCCAGCTCCTGGAGGTAGGCCCAGTAGTCGGGATGGGCGCCGGTGAGCCGCTGCGGCGCCCTCTCCAGCCGATCGACGAGCGAGTCGAGCACGCGGGCGTGCTGGGGCGGGGGGCCGCCGGGCTGCGCCATGGCGAGCCGCTGGGCGTCGCGCACCGCGAACCGGACGCTCTCGGCGGGCTTCGCCGGATCCTCGGCGACCGCCCTCAGCTCCTCCACCCGCCCGGTGACCTGCCCGGCGCGGCGGTCGGCGGCGTTCAGCTCGGTGCGCGCGGCGGTGAGCGACTGCTGCGCCTGCTTCCACTCGGCGCGGTTCGCGTGCGCGGACGCCTCGTTCAGCCGCTCGCGGGCCCGGGTGACGGCCGCCTCGATCGACTCGGGGGCGCCCCTGAGGTCCTGCCAGCACGCCTGCGAGTAGCCGCGCACCAGGACGCGCATCGCCTCCTGGACGGGCCCCACGCGGTTCGCGACGGCGTCCGCCCGCGTCCGGACGGAGGCGAGCGAGTTGCGGACCTTCTGCGCCAGCAGGGGCAGCTCCGCGGCCGCCTCCCGCGCCCGCTCGGCGATGCCGCGGACCTCCTCGGCCTTGCGGATGGCGCCGTCGAGGCCGAGCCCGCCGAGCCCCTGCGAGCCGAGCTGCGCGAGGACCTGCTTGGCGCGCCCCAGCTCCGCCTCCGGATCGGAGGCGTCCATCCCGGCGGCCTTCGCCGCGGCCACGGCCGCGTCGGCGGCGGCGACGGCGTCGCGGGCGGCGGTGAGCCGGGGCGGGAGCTGGTCGAGCGCGGACTCCAGCCGGGCCATCTGCGGGGCGAGGCGCTCGGCGAAGCCGTTCAGATCGTGGGTGATCTTCTGCAGCCGCTCGGTGGACGCGACGAACGCGCGCCGCGCGGCGTCGTACTCGGCCGGTGACCGGTCCCGGTCATCGAGATCGTGGGCGTCCAGGACGGAGATGTAGGCGACCGAGGCGGCGTCGGCGGCCTCGGAGAGCCGGGTGAACTCCCGGCGGGCGGGCTCGGCGGCCCTGGCGTCCAGGTCCTCGAACACGGTGACCCGGCCGTCGATGTACTTCTGCGCCTGGTCCATGTCGTAGAAGGCGGACGCGGCCGCCTCCCTGGCCTCGACGGCGCCGGCCGCCGCCTGTGCCCCGCGGCCGCCCCGGCGGCGCTGGTCGCCCGGTCCCCGCAACGCAGCCTCCCTTCGTCCGCCCCCAGTCTTGCGCAACCCGCCCGGGTTTCGTCCATCCGCGAAGGCGGCCGGGGGCGGGAGGACGGCCGGGCGGCGGCCGAATCACAAATATTGTCGCCATCCCTTCATAAAGGATGGAACGGATAGCATCGCTGCTACGTCGATAAGGCTGGGCGCCGGTTCGGCGTCCGATCCGGCATGCGATCTTGGAGGCTCATCGTGCCCGTCAGCCTGAGCAAAGGCGGCAACGTCTCGCTCACCAAGCAGGCCCCCGGCCTGTCCGCGGTGACCGTCGGTCTCGGCTGGGACCTGCGCACGACCACCGGGACCGATTTCGACCTGGACGCCTCCGCGATGGTCCTGGACGCCTCCGGAAAGATCATCACCGACCAGCACTTCGTCTTCTTCAACAACCTGCGCACCCCGGACGGCGCCGTCGAGCACACCGGCGACAACACCACCGGCGCGGGCGAGGGCGACGACGAGCAGCTCAAGGTCAACTTCGGCGCGATGCCCGCCACGGCCGAGCGGGTCGCGTTCGCGGTGTCGATCTACGACGCCGACAGCCGCGGGCAGAACTTCGGGCAGGTCCGCAATGCCTTCATCCGGGTGCTGAACCAGGCCGACGGCGCGGAGATGGCGCGCTACGACCTCACCGAGGACGCGTCGATGGAGACCGCGATGGTCTTCGGCGAGCTGTACCGCAACGGGACGGAATGGAAGTTCAGGGCGGTGGGCCAGGGCTACGCGTCGGGCCTGGCCGGCATCGCGGCGGACTTCGGCGTCAACATCTGAGCAGTCTGAACAGCCCGAACGGACCAGACAGGAAGGGAGCAGCCCGCACATGGGGGTCTCACTCGCCAAGGGCGGCAACGTCTCGCTGACGAAGGCCGCGCCGAACCTCACCGCGGTCACCGTCGGCCTCGGATGGGACGTCCGCGCCACCACCGGCGCCGACTTCGACCTGGACGCCTCCGCGCTGATGCTGGCGAGCACCGGCAAGGTCATGTCGGACCAGCACTTCGTGTTCTTCAACAACCTGCGCAGCCCGGACGGCTCGGTGGAGCACACCGGCGACAACCTGACCGGTGAGGGCGAGGGCGACGACGAGTCGATCAACGTCGACCTCCGCGCGGTGCCGGCCGAGTGCGACCGCATCGTCTTCCCCGTCTCGATCTACGACGCCGACAACCGGCAGCAGAGCTTCGGGCAGGTCCGCAACGCCTTCATCCGGATCGTCAACCGGACCGACGGCAACGAGCTCGCCCGCTTCGACCTCACCGAGGACGCCTCCACCGAGACGGCGATGGTCTTCGGTGAGCTCTACCGGCACAGCGGCGAATGGAAGTTCAGGGCCGTCGGACAGGGGTACGCCTCCGGTCTGGCGGGCATCGCGATGGACTTCGGCGTCAACGTCGGCTGAGTGCCGGCGCCCCCGCAATCCGGCCGCACCGCCCGGCCGTCCTTCCTAGCAGAAATACGCGCATGATTCTTCGCACCTTCGGGTGGTCCTTCGGCGTCACGGTCGTCGGCCTGCTCCTCGCCCTGCTCTACGACGGGCCGACCGGGCTCGCCCTGGTCGCCGTTCTGGCCGTCCTCGAGGTCTCGCTGTCGTTCGACAACGCCGTGGTGAACGCCAAGGTGCTCGACCGGATGAGCGCCTTCTGGCAGAAGATCTTCCTCACCGTCGGCATCGCGATCGCGGTGTTCGGGATGCGGCTGGTCTTCCCCCTGCTGATCGTGGGGATCACGGCCAAGCTGTCCCCCGTCGAGGCGTTCGACCTGGCCCTCAACGACTCGCACCGCTACCACCAGCTGATGAACGACGCCTACCCGATGATCGCGGCGTTCGGCGGCATGTTCCTGTTGATGCTGTTCCTGGACTTCGTGTTCGAGGAGCGCGCCGACAAGTGGCTGCCGTGGCTGGAGCGGCCGCTCGCCCGCATCGGCAAGCTGGACCAGCTGTCGGTCGTGGTGGCGGGCGGCTCGCTGGCGTTCGTGGCGTGGCTGGCGGCCTCCGACCCGGGCAGCGTCATGATCGCGGGCGTGCTCGGCATGGTGACCTACATCCTGGTCAACGGGCTCGGCGAGCTGTTCTCCGAGGCGAGCGAGGACGACGACGAGGACGACGGCGAGAACGAGGACGAGGCGGGCGCGGAGGCCGGGAAGGGCGGCGGGCGGTCCGGGCCGAGCTCCCTGGCCCTCGCCACCGGCAAGGCGGGGTTCTTCCTCTTCCTGTACCTGGAGGTGCTGGACGCCTCGTTCAGCTTCGACGGCGTCATCGGGGCCTTCGCCATCAGCACCGACCCGATCGTCATCGCGCTGGGCCTCGGCATCGGCGCCATGTACATCCGGTCCCTCACGGTCTTCCTGGTCCGCAAGGGCACCCTGCACGAGTACGTCTACCTGGAGCACGGCGCGCACTGGGCGATCGGCGCCCTCGCGGTCTGCATGCTGGTCAGCATCGGCCACCACGTCCCCGAGTGGATCACCGGTGGGCTCGGCGCCGGGCTGATCATCGCCGCGTTCGCCAGTTCCGTGGTCCGCAACCGCAGCCACGGCGGCGACTCGCCCGACTCGGCGGCGGGCGGCGACCGGCCGCTGCACTCCACCCAGGTCTGACCGGCGTACCTCCGACCCCGCGACATACATCGATCATCGAAGGAGTCGACGATGTCCATATCGCTGCAGAAGGGGCAGAAGGTCTCGCTGGCCAAGCCGGGCGGTGGCACCCTGACCAGAGTCAAGATGGGCCTCGGCTGGGACGCCGTCGCCAAGAAGGGGCTGTTCGGCAAGGGCAAGGCGCAGTCCATCGACCTGGACGCTTCGTGCCTGCTGTTCGACGCCTCCGGCAACCTCGCCGACCAGGTGTGGTTCCGGCAGCTGCGCAGCACGGACGGCTCCGTCCAGCACACCGGCGACAACCTGACCGGCGCGGGCGAGGGCGACGACGAGGTCATCAACGTCGACCTGCAGAGCGTCCCCGCGAACGTGACCCAGCTGGTGTTCACCGTGAACTCCTTCACCGGCCAGGACTTCACCCAGATCGCCAACGCGTTCTGCCGGCTGGTGGACGAGAGCACCGGCCAGGAGATCGCGCGCTACGACCTGAGCGGCGCGGGGCAGCACAACGCGCAGATCATGGCCAAGGTGTCGCGGGACGGGCAGGGCTGGTCGATGACCGCGATCGGCGCGACCGCGACCGGCCGCACGTTCCAGCACCTGCTCCCGGCCGTGGCGACGCACCTGTGACCCGGCACCGCTCCGCCGTGCACCGCTTCGCCGCCCGGGCACGACCCTCGGCGCCCCCCGCCGAAAGCACCGTCTGACGAGGGGTTCATGCGGCATTTCGACCACATCGACGCCGCGCGTCGCAAGCACCTGTTCTACCGTCATCCGCGCCCGTTCGGCCGGCACGACGACCCGGCCGTGCTGGCGGTCGCGCTCGGCGCGACGCTGTACTGCCCCGCCACGCGCCCGCTCCTCGCCGCCGACATCGAACGGGCGGCGAGGCGGGGCGTGATGAGCATGGTGGTGTGCCTGGAGGACGCGATCGCCGACGACGAGGTCGAGGCCGGCGAGGCCAACCTCGTGACGCAGCTGCGCACGCTGCACGGCTCTTCCGAGACGCCTGGCGCGGAGGTCCCGCTGCTGTTCGTCCGCGTCCGCGACCCCCGGCAGATCGGCGACCTGATCCGCCGGCTCGGCGACGCGGCGGAGCTCGTCAGCGGGTTCGTGCTGCCCAAGTTCACCGCGTCGGGCGGTGGAGCGTTCCTGGACGCGCTGGCGGACGCGGGCGACGCCTCCGGGCTGCGGCTGCTGGCGATGCCGGTGATCGAGAGCCCGGAGGCCGTGTATGCCGAGACGCGCGCGGAGATGCTGCACGACGTGGCGCGGCTCCTCGCCAAGCACCGGTCGCGGATCCTCGCCGTCCGGCTGGGGGCGACCGACATGTCCGCCGCGTACGGGCTGCGCCGCCCGCCCGACCTGACGATCTACGACATCCGGCCGGTCGCGGGCGTGATCTGCGACGTGGTGAACATCCTCGGCCGCGCCGACGGCACCGGCTACGTGGTGACCGGTCCCGTGTGGGAGTACTTCTCGCAGGGGGAGCGGATGTTCAAACCGCAGCTGCGGCAGTCGCCGTTCGAGCGGCAGCACGCCGCGCCGCTGCGGCAGCGGCTCATCACCTCCGACCTGGACGGGCTGATCCGCGAGGTGCACCTCGACAAGGCGAACGGGCTCACCGGCAAGACCGTCATCCATCCGAGCCACGTCGCGGCCGTCCACGCCCTGTCGGTGGTGACGCACGAGGAGTACAGCGACGCCGCCGACATCCTCGGCGTCGCCGGGGGAGGGGCGATGGCCAGCTCCTACGCCAACAAGATGAACGAGGCCAAACCGCACCGCGCGTGGGCGCAGCGGCTGATGCTGCGCGCCCAGGTGTTCGGGGTGGCGGCGGAGGGCGTCACGTTCGTCGAGCTGCTGGAAGCGGCGGACAGCCGGTGACCGCTTCCTGGGTGGCCGCGCGGCTGGGCGTGCGCCTGGTGGACGGCGCGCGGCCCGCAGGCGCCGGGCTCTCGTCCCTCGTCGGGCTCGCCGTGCGCCGCAATCCGAAACGCGCGCACCTGCTGGTGTCCGCCGTGCTGGGCAAGCACGTGCCGACCGATCCGCGCCTGGTGTACGGGTCCGGGCTGCTGCTTGGCGAGCTTGTGCGCGCGCGCCTGCGAGGCGACGAGCCGTCCCGTCCTGGTTCGCTTCTCTTGGACGGCCTGCGCGGCGAGCCGAACGCCGCCACCGCGCTACGTGACCTCCTGCGCGTTCCGCAGGCCCCCGTGGACGCGATCGTCCTGGGCTATGCCGAGACCGCGACGGCCTTGGGGCATTCGGTGGCGGACGCTCTAGGCGGCGCCTACTACCTGCACTCCACGCGGCGTCCCGTTGAGGGGTTCGCCCCCTACGGCGGGTTCGAGGAAGAGCACAGCCACGCAACGAGTCATCTGCTGCTGCCCGCCGATCCCGCGCCGCTCGATCGCGACGTACCGGTGGTGCTGGTGGACGACGAGCTCTCCACCGGCCGGACGGTGCTGAACACCATCGAGGCCCTGCACGCCGTCCGTCCCAGGAGGCATTACGTGCTCGCGGCCCTGGTCGACCTGCGCGGTCCTGCCGACCGGGCCCGCATGGACGCTCTCGCCGCCCGCCTGGGGGCTCGCATAGACGCGGTGGCGCTGGCCGGAGGGCAGGTCGAGCTTCCTGACGGCGTCCTTGAGGCGGGCAGGGCGATCGTCGCTGGGATCTCGTCCCCGTCCGCCATGCCTGAGGGCGGGCCGGGCCTCGACATCACCCGGGTCGAGCTGGATTGGCCCGCCGGACTGCCGGACGGCGGACGCCACGGGTTTCTGCCCGACTACCGGGCGCGGCTGGAGAAGGAACTGGCCCGGATGGGCGACGCCCTCGCGGCGGGCCTCGGAGAGGCGTCCCGCGTTCTCGTCCTCGGATTCGAGGAGCTGATGTACGCGCCGCTGCGCCTCGCGGAGGCGCTCGCCGACGCCCGGCCGGACGTGGACGTCCGCTACTCGACGACGACGCGTTCCCCCGTACTGGCCGTGGACGACCCGGGTTACGCGATCAGGACCCGCCTGGTCTTCCCGTCCCATGACGACCCCGCCGATGGGCCGGGGGAACGGTACGCCTACAACGTCGCCCCTGGGACAGGGCAACGCCCCTTCGACAGGATCGTGTTCGTGGTGGACGACGTCGGCGACACCCAGGCGCTCGCCGGCGGCCTCCTGGAACGCCTGCGCGCGCTCGCCCCTGTGACGGTCGCCACTGTCCCGTCCTATAGGAGGGCATCGTGAAGCCGCTGTACGGGCCGGCCTTCGGCAGCTACCCGGCCGAGGACGTGGCCTGGCTCCTCAAGGACCTCTCCCATGCGCGGCTTGAAGCGCCCACGGAGGAACGCGAGGCCGCCATCCAGTCGGGACGGGCGCACTACGCCGAGTCGCTCCCGGTCGAGTACCAGCCGGGTCCGGAGTACCGGAAGCTCTTCCACGAGGCCCTGGACGCGTCCGCCGAGCGGCTCGCCTACGCGACCGGGCTGGTCACCGAGATGATCCTCGCCGAGCGCGGGCCGGACGCCGTCCTGGTGTCGCTGGCGCGTGCCGGGACGCCGGTCGGCGTCCTGATGCGCCGCTGGGCGCGGTTCGCCCATGGCCTCGACGTCCCGCACTACGCGGTCAGCATCGTCCGGGGGCGGGGCATCGACGCGGTCGCGCTGCGGTACCTCGCCGAGCACCACGACCCGGCGTCCGTCATGTTCGTGGACGGCTGGACGGGCAAGGGCGCCATCACCAAGGAACTGACCGCCGCCTTGGCGGCGCATCCGTTCCCGTCCGATCTCGCCGTGCTCGCAGACCCGGGGCGGTGCACCTCCCTGTACGGCACCCGGGACGACTTCCTGATCCCGTCCGCCTGCCTCAACTCGACCGTGTCCGGCCTGGTGAGCCGGACGGTCCTGAACGACTCCCTCATCGGGCCCGGCGACTTCCACGGCGCGAAGTTCTACGCCGAGCTGGCCCCGGACGACGTGTCGGAGGTGTTCCTCGCCGCGGTCTGCGCGCGGTTCGAGGAGGTCGCCGAACGCGTCGCCAAGGACCTGCCGGAGCTCCGCGCTGCCGACCGCGCGCCCGACTGGTCGGGATGGGAGGCCGTCCGGCGCTGCGCCGACGCGGAGGGCATCGACGACCTGAACCTCGTCAAGCCGGGGATCGGCGAGACCACGCGAGTGCTGCTGCGGCGCGTCCCGTGGAAGGTGCTCGTGCGCGCCGACGCCCATCAGGAGGTCGCCCACATCAAGCTGCTCGCCCGAGAGCGCGGGGTGCCCGTCCACGAGGTCGAGCCAGACCGGTTCCCCTACGCGTGCATGGGGTTCATCCATCCCCGGTTCGGCAAGGGGGCCGTTCAGTGACCGTCCTGGTGTGCTCCGACCTGGACCGCACGCTCATCTACTCGACCGCGGCCTTCGCCTTGGACGGCCCAGACGAGACCATGCCGCGGCTGCTGTGCGTGGAGTTCTACCAAGGCGCCCCGCTCTCGTACATGACCGAAGCCTCCGCGCGCGCACTGGAGGCCCTCACGGCCGCGGCCGCGTTCGTCCCGACGACGACGCGCACCCCCGAGCAGTACCGGCGCGTGAACCTGCTGGAGAAGCCGCCCCGGTACGCCATCTGCGCGAACGGCGGCCACATCCTCGTGGACGGCGAGGACGACCCTGACTGGGCGGCGGCCGTCCGGGAACGGCTCGCCGACGGGTGCGCGCCGCTCGCGGACGTCCGGGATCACCTCGCCCGCAATGGCGGCGACTTCGTCCTCAAGCAGCGCACCGCGTCCGACCTGTTCGCCTACACCGTCGTGGACCGGGCCGCGCTCCCGCCCGGCTGGATCGAGGACCTCACCGGATGGTGCGCCGAACGCGGCTGGCGGACGTCCCTCCAGGGCCGCAAGGTCTACTGCCTGCCCACCGGCCTGACCAAGGCCGCCGCCGCCCGGGAGGTCGCCCGCCGCGCCGGCGCCTCCACGATGATCGCCGCGGGGGACGCGCTCCTGGACGCCGAGCTGCTCGCGGCCGCCGACCTGTCGATCCGCCCCGCCCACGGGGAGCTGCACGACACCGGCTGGACGGCCCCGGCCACCGCCGTCACCGCCGCGCGCGGCATCGCCGCCGGCGAGGAGATCGCGCAGTGGCTCCTGGCGCGGGCGGCGGCACCGCAAATATTCACCGGACGGGCCCCCGTCCGGTAGACAACCGTCGCTGCCCCGGGGGTCGCCGTGACCGCGATCTGAGGCGACAATCAAGAGGCACCCTTCTCGCGCGCAGGGGGAGGCCACCTGGATCACATGAGCTCCCGTCTCACCGGCGACGAGACCGCGCTGTGGAAGGCCGCGGCCCGGGTCCTCGACGCGAACTGGACGGGCACCGCCACCGCCGCCTCGCCCGGCCTCTACCCGCACCAGTGGAGCTGGGACTCGGCCTTCATCAGCATGGGCCTCGCCCGCCACCGGCACGACCGGGCCGAGGCCGAGCTGCTCTCCCTGTTCCGCGGCCAGTGGGCGGACGGGATGGTCCCCCACATCGTGTTCAACACGAGCCTCGACCGGCGCGCCTTCTTCCCCGGCCCCGAACTGTGGCGCAGCGACCGGCAGCCCGGCGCCCCGCGCGGCGTCCACACCTCCGGCCTCACCCAGCCGCCGCTGCACGCCCTCAGCGCCCTCCGCCTGCACGAGTGCGCCGCAGACAGGGACGGCAGCCGGGCGTTCCTGGCCCGCCTGTACCCGATGCTGACGGCCCAGCACGGCTACCTCGCCCGCTGCCGCGACCTCGACTCCAGCGGCCTCATCGCCATCTGCCACCCCTGGGAGTCGGGCCTCGACAACAGCCCCGCCTGGGACCGTCCCCTCGGCGCGCTCCCGCTCCCGCCGTCCTCCTACGCACCCGGCCTGCGCCCCCACACCCTGCCGACCGGCGAGGACTACGACCGCTACGTCCGGCTCGTCGCGCTCATGCGGGACGCGGGCTACCGGCCCGGCTACCTCCGCGACACACACCCGTTCGCCGTCGAGGACCCCCTCGTCAACGCCGTCTACCTCGCCTCCACACACGCCCTCGCCGCCATCGCCGAGATCATCGGCGCCGACCCCGTCCCGCACCGCGAACGCGCCGAGCGCGTCCACCGCGCCGTCCTCGACCGGCTCTGGGACGCCGAGACCGGCTGCTTCCGCGCCCGCGACCTGCGCGACGACCGGCTGCTGCCCGTCGTCACCGCCGGCTCGTTCGGCCCGCTGCTCGACCCCGAACTCCCCGAACCGGTCGTCCGGAGCCTCGTCGACCTCCTGCTGTCGGCGCGCTTCGCCGGCGCCGCCGGCTACCCCGTCCCGACCTGCGACATCCAGGCCCCCGCGTTCGACCGCGCCGGCTACTGGCGCGGCCCCACCTGGATCAGCACCAACTGGCTCGTCTGGTACGGCGCCCTAGGCCACGGCCTGCCCGTCGTCGCCGACCTGCTCTACGGCTCCACCATGCGGCTCGTCCGCCAGTCCGGGTTCCGCGAGTTCTTCGACCCGTTCGACGGAACCGGGCGCGGCAGCCACGACTATGCCTGGTCGGCGGCGCTCGTCCTCGACCTCCTCGGGGCCCGCCGCGCCCCCCAGGCCGCCTGATCGCCTACCGTGGGGGCATGCGCCTACACCGGGGCCCCCTGCCCGCCGCGGTCCGCGACGCGCTCGCGCTCGAACGCGGCGAACGCGTCCTCGCGGCGGCCCCCACCCGCGGCGGCTCCTACGTCACCGCCACCGTCCTCGCTCTGCACGTGCCGACCCCCTCCGGCGGCTTCACCCGCATCCCCTGGGAACGCGTCGACCACGCCACCTGGAAGGACGGCTGGCTGCACGTCAAGGAGACCTCCGGCGGCGGCGAGCACCACGTCCGCCTCACCGACCCCGGCTCGGTGCCCGAGACCGTCCGGGAGCGCGTCACCGCCACCATCGCCGTCACCCACCAGGCGGCCCTGCCCGGGGGCGGCAAGGTGCGCATCGCCGGCCGGCGCCCCGCTGCCGGCGGCGATGTGCGCTGGACGTTCGTCTTCGATGCGGGGCTCGACCCGTCCGACCCGGGCCTACGCGCCCAGGCCGAACAGGTCCTCGAAGAGCTGCGCCGTCAGACCGGCCTCTAGCCGGGGTACGGCTGCTCCTCCTTGCGGCCCCCCGTCACCTGCTCGGGCACGCGGTCCTTCAGGTGGCCCGCCTTGTCACGCGCGACCTCGGCGAACGTCTCGCCCTTCGACCGCAGCTTCCCCGCGGCCTCCTGCACGTTCGGGTTCTCCGAGACCTGCTTGGACAGCTGCCTGAGCTGCTCGTACCGCTCACGTCCGGCCTTCGTCCCGAAGACGTAGCCGACCGCGGCGCCTGCGATGAACATCGTGCGAGCCTTCATGTCCAACTCCTACTGACGGCGGAATCGTGACACCCCCTATACCCGCCCTAGGCGCCTCAACCCCTGCGCGTGCGCGAACAGCCCCGGACATGCGCTAACCTAGACGCGCCGCCAGGGCTCGACAGACCCCGGCGGACGCACGATCCCGCGTAGCTCAATCGGCAGAGCAGCCGGCTGTTAACCGGCAGGTTATTGGTTCGAGTCCAATCGCGGGAGCTCGAGGCGGGCGTTCCTGCTCGGCGAGCTGGCGCTCGCCTTCGCCGGAGCCCGTTGTGCCAGCCCGGGGGGCGACCCCCCGGAACCCCCCGAGGCGGCGTCGCCTGCTCATCGAGCTTCGCTCGATTTCGCCGGGGCCCGTTGTGCCAGCCCGGGGGGGACCCCCCGGAACCCCCCGGTGGGGAGCTTCGCTCCCCGGCTCCCGGTTGCGGTCTTGGATTGTGTTCTGGTTGGTCGCTGGTTGCGGCCTAAGACCTTCTGATGTGTCGCCGGTTGCGAGCTCGGATCGTCTCGAAACGTTCCCGGTAGATTTTCCTGTCCTTCTAGCGATACCCGGCACAGGCCGCCATCCAACCTCGGGTCTGGCGGCTGATCGGCGTGGGGAGGCGGCCAGGGCCGCAAGGGTGGTCGGGGCGCTGGAGGCGGGGACCCGGGCAGTCAGCTCTGCGGGAGACCGCGCGTTGCCGCCTTGGTGGGTGCGTGCCGGCTTCCCCGTGCGTCATCTCCAGCGCACGGTGACTTCAACGGCGGACTCACTACGGCATTTGGCGACAATGAAGTCCGCCTCATCTGAAACCTTCATGCCGAACTTCAGTTCGATCTCTATGGGGTCCATGGGGTCTATTTTGGATCTTAGTTCTTTGGCCATGTCCGACGCGGCGGCGGCTACCTGATCCAACTTGTATTTCAGTGCACCGCCGTCGCTGACCTCGGGCTTGCGTCCCGTCGGACCGCTGCCCGTCGCCGAGTAGAGCAAGTCACAGAATGCTGTGGCCCGAAGTGCCGGGTCGTCAATGGGAAGATCTAGTGGAGTCTGAGAAGAGGTGGCGAGATTATAGCGGCGCTCGAGCGCTTTGAGCAGGAGATCCTCTGCGGTTCGTTCGCTATCGCCGCCTCCGGCCGGTCGGTCCGCATTCTTCTCGAACAAGACCTGCGACCCGTCATCCAAGGTGTACTTAGCGTAAGTCGTCATATTCGCATGCTTCCCGCCAGTGCCGGGTAGCATTCACCTTCCACCTTAGATTCGCCTTCAATCCCCTGCAATCTTGATCTACTGTCTGGGCTTGCTGAGGGACGTTCGCGGCTCGGTGGCGGTTGAGTAATCTTTCAGGTATTTGAGGGTCGAGGGGCCGCAAGTACTATCGAAATGCAAGTCCAAGTGCAGACCAACGCCACGCCAGCTCGGGATGTCTCGTCTACGGCGGCGGCGCTTTTTGCGCCCCTGGCCCGGCGGCGGATCCTTCGACGCTCGCGTGCAGCAGCCCGCGTTCGGCGTCCAGCGCGAGGCCGTGCTCCGGCGCCAGGTCGACGACCTCGACGATCCGCCGTGTGTCAGGGGCGATGGCGGTGAGCTCGCTGCGCCTGGCGGCGTTTGCGTGGTAACCCCCAGCCGACGCAATGTGGTGGAGGGTGCCGTGGCCCTCAGCCTGCTGACGGCCCTGGATGCCCTCCTCCGGAGAACGGCGTCACTCGCGCCGCTGAGCGGCTCGGCACGTCGCCGGGCGTCGTCAGCCCAATGCTCGGACGGCTGAGTCGCGCCACCGGCGACCCGTCCTGGTTCGTGCCGGTCAGCAGATGGTTCCCACCCCACGCGCGGTGCGACTGCGGGAGGAGGTCCGCCTGCCCCTTGAACGCGCCGATGCCGTTCTCGCCCCGGCGTTCCCCCGGCCTTCCCGACCTGGACCGGGCGTTCACCGTCCAGATCAGCGATCTCCTCCTTGCGGACCTGGCCACCCGTTGACCGAGCGTGTGCGCGCTCAGGCTCCTTATGCCGTGCTGGTCTTCCTCTCGGAGCCGATCGAGGGATCTCCCGCCCTGCGCCAGGGCGCGGTGGACCTCGAACTCGGGGTCCTGAACCACCTGGATCCCGAGACCTGCGCCGAGGCCCTGGCCGACTATCCCTTGTTGCCGGCCCGGTCGACGCGCGCCGGTTCGCTGCGGCCGACTACATCGGCATCTCCCGGCGGGGCGGACGGCACGGCCCCAGCGACATCGCGCTCGTTCAGCGAGGACTGCGCCGGTGCGTCGCCGCCGTTGTACCCAGCCGTACCGCCGCGTTGCTGATGGGCCGCACCAGCGACCTGGTCTGCCTCAGCCTCGACGGATGGCTCCCCGGCGCCGTCACCGCCCTCGGCATGCGCACGTTCCTGATCCCCGTCGCGATTCTGGCCGTGGAGATTGGTATGGCCTGGCACCCGTGCCACTCATCCGATCGCGGCCACCAATGGTTCCGCGACCCGGTCCGCGCCGCCGTCCGGCCCAGCACTCCCACCTCGTCCGCTGAGACATCGCCCCCTGCGGGGTGAGGTCGTCGGGCGGCTGAGCGCGGGTGGGTTATCCGGTTGTCGCCGTTCGGTAGGGCGGCCAGACTCGGTCCATGATCGACGACCGGGGTGGGGTGCGTGCGGGCGGGCGGGCGACGGTGACGTTGTGGCGGCCGGTCGGCCCGGCGGAGCTGGTGCTGGTGCGTGCGTCGGAATGGCGGGCCTGGCCGCGTCGGCTGCCGGATCAGCCGATCTTCTATCCGGTGCTGAACGAGGCGTACGCGGTGAAGATCGCGCGGGACTGGAACGTGGCGGCGTCGGGCGCCGGGTTCGTGACGCGGTTCGAGCTGGACGCGGACTTCGCGCGCCGCTACCCCGTCCGGCAGGTCGGCGGGCGGAGCATCCTGGAGCTTTGGGTGCCGGCCGAGGAGCTGGAGGAGTTCAACGCTCATCTGGCCGGGCCGATCCGCGTCGTTCGCGACTTTCACGCCCGGGGCCACACCTGGCTGGCGATGCGGGTCGCCGATGCGGCCGCCGGCCGGGGGCCCTCGGACGAGGCCGCCGTGATGTTGGAGGTCGCGTCCGCGGCGACCTGGATCGGGCTCGACCGGGCGCTGCGCTCTCCCGAGGTGGTGTACAGCGAGAGCTTCGCCATGGCAGAGGACGGGCTGCCCCGGGACGGGCGGCTTTCGCGGCTGGTGGCGGCCTGCTCCCCGGACGGCCGCCGCCGGGAGTCGGCCGTCGCGTACCCGGGGATGGGCGCCGATGGGGTGCTGCTGCCCGCCCTGGTGCTGCGGACCGCCGACTGGGCGCCGCAGGTGCGCGAGGCCGCGCGCCGGTCTTTGGTCGCGGCGTTGAAGTCAGCGGATACCGCCGCGTTGGTGGCGGCAGCCGGTGTGGCGGTGGCGATCGAATCGTGGGAGCGCGGCGGACACGCTCTGGAGGCCGTCGCCGAAGCGCTGCGCGCGGCCCCGGACGAGGTGCTGGCGTCGGCTCGTGGGCAGCAGGACGTCGGGGTGCGGCGGCTGGCGTACCGGTCGTGGCTGGCATCGGACCGTCCCCGGCACGAGGAGGTCCTGCTCGCTGCTTTGGACGAGCAGGATGTGGTCTGCCAGATGCTTTGTGCGGAGTGGCTGGTGTCCGATGCCCTCCGGTGCCGGCGTGTTGACGGGCTGGAGCGGCTGCTGGGAGAAGGAGGCGCAAGGGCCGGCGTCGCGGCGCTCACCGCACTCGTGGAACTCGGCCGTCCCGACGCGGGTGTGGCCCACCTGGCGGATCGGTCGGCGATGATGCGCGCCACCGCGCAGTGGGCCGCCCGCCGCGCCGGACGCGATCCCGCCGTGATCTACCGCGACGCCTTGGCCTCGGATCGGGCACCTGGCCGGGTCCGCGCACTGGTCGCCGGGCTCGGGGAATGCGGCACGCGTCAGGACGTGGATGTGCTACTGCCCTTCCTGGAGGACCCGAGGCCCCGGGTGCGGGCCGAAGCGGTGCGGGCCGTCCGGCGCCTGGGCGGCCCCGTCGCCCCGATCGCCGGCATGCTCGCCGATCCCGCCCCGGTGGTCGTCCGAGCGGTCAGGCGGGGACTGCGCGGCGAGCCCGGTGCGGTGCCGGCCCCGCGCCTGTGGGCCCTGCTGGCCGCCGATTCACCGCCGCACGTTCGCGTGGGGGCTTACGAGCAGCTCTGCGGCATGGACACCTGGACCCGCGTCCATGCCGACCTCCACCTGCTGGCCGCCCGCGACGCGGAACTCGGCGCCCGGGCTCGCGACGACCTGATCGACTGGTCGCGCCGCAGTGCCGTCACCGCGTTCCGCATGCCGTCCGAGGAAACGGCGCTACACCTCGGTAAGCTGATCGACACGGCCGAGCCGGTGCTCGGCGCCCGGCAGGCCGGCCGGCTGCGCTGGATCCTCGGGCGGCGTGCGGCCGGACCGGCAGGCGGCGGGGGCGGGAGCCGGTCAGCGTAGGGCGGCGGCGAATTTCAATAGGCGGGCCGGGTCGCCGTAGGGGCTGATGAGTAGGTCCGTGGCGCCGGCGTCTTCAAAGCGGCGCAGGTGGCGGGCGACCGTTTCCTCGTCTCCTACGATCACCGTCTCGTGGACGCCGGTCAGGCCCTGGCGGTCGAGGACCGCCCGGTAGGCGGGGAAGTCCGACGCGGGGCCGAAGTGGTCGGCCAGGTCGCGGCGGACGCCGTCCGGGTCGTTGGTGAGGGCCACGATGACGCCTGCGAGCACGCGCGGTGCGGGGCGTCCCGCGGCCTCGGCGGCCTTGGTGATCGACGGGACGATGTGGTCGGCGATCGTGTCGGCGCCCACCCAGGTCGTCACGGTGCCGTCGGCGAGTTCTCCCGCCGCCCGCAGCATGGCCGGGCCCAACGCCGACACGATCACCGGGGGCGGGGTGGCGCCGGGTGCGTCGAGAGTGCCTACCGCGGTCAATGTCTCGCCGTGGTGGTCGACCTCCTCGCCGCGCAGCAGCGGACGCAGCGCGGACAGGTATTCGCGGACGTGCCGCACCGGGCGCTCGTAGGCGATGCCGTGCAAGCCCTCGATGACCTGCGGGTGGCTCGGCCCGATGCCAAGGGTGAAGCGGCCGCCCGTCATCGCCTGCGCGGTGAGCGCCTGGCTCGCCAGCGCGAGGGGATGGCGCGGGTAGGTCGGGACGATCGCGGTGCCCACCTCGATGTCGGGGAGCTCGCGTCCGGCGACCGCCGCGGTCATGAGGGCGTCCCAGGACGCCGTGTGCCCGAAGAAGACGCTGTCGAGGCCGGTGTCCCGGGCGAGGCGGACCTGGGCGACGAGGTCGTCCAGGGGCGCCGCTCCGGCGATGGCGAACAGTCCGATGCGCATGAGCCGCTCCAAAGGTGAATCGGATCTTCCGGTTCTGCTTGGGCAGGATAACCTGAATCCCTTGTTCCGGTTACCTCTGGGAGTGACACGATGCGGGCCGACGCGAAGCGCAACCGCGAGCGGATCGTCACCTGCGCCCTCGACCTGTTCGTCGAGCGGGGGCCCGGCGTCAGCATGGAGGAGATCGCGCGCGCGGCCGACCTCGGCGTGGGCACCCTCTACCGGCACTTCCCGGACCGGCGAGCGCTCGTCGAGGAGATCGCGAGCAGTGCGCTCCGGCACCTCGGCTCGGAGATGCGGCGGCTTCGGGAGCGGGAGATCCCGCGCTGGGACGCGCTGACCGAGGTGGTGGCCTTCTGCGCGAGCCAGCCGTTCGCGCTCGTGAAGTCCGTCGCGGACGGCGATGCTCCGAAGGAGCGGCTCGTCTTGCAGGACGAGGTCGACGGCCTTTTCCTGGAGTTCGTCAAGGAGGTGCAGGAAGCGGGCGCGATGCGCGACGACATCAGCCCCGCCGAGGCCGTCGAGATCCTCAGCACCGCCGTCTGCCGCCCCGGCGCCCAGCCCGGCGACGCCGTCACCCGCGTAATGCTGGACGGCCTCAGAGCCAAGCCTTCGGCGTCGTGACGTCCACCGGTGGCCGGGGAACTCCGGGGGTTCGGTCGCTGAGTTGAAGCGCTGACGTCCCCTCGCTCGGTGTTTGAGCGCCTGGCCCGTGGGCGGGTCGGGCGCTCTTTTGTGTGTCGGTGCTGTTGGGGGTCGCGCGGTCTTCTCATACGGCGGGATGGTCGTTTCGGGGGTGTTGATCGGGTAGGTGGGAGGCGACGTGCCTTGCGGAGGGGGGCTGCGGCGGCATGCTCGCGCTGGTTCTCGCCTATGCCGTCGTCGCGGTCGCGGTGCCCTGGGCGCTCGGGCGGCGTCGGCGCCTGATGGCGTGTGCGGCGGCGGTCCTGCCGGCGGGGACGGCCGGGTGGGCCGCCGCGCAGGTCGGGCGGGAGCCGGTCACGGCAAGGTTTGACTGGGCGCCGGATCTGGGGCTGGTGTTCGATTTCCGGCTGGACGCGCTGTCCATCGTCATGCTGCTGCTGATCGGCGGGGTCGGGGCCGTCGTCCTGTGCTACGCGGGGTGGTACTTCGAGCGTTCCGAGAGGCTGATGGTCGGGACGCTCGTCGCGTTCGCGGGAGCGATGACGGGGCTGGTGCTGTCCGACAACCTGCTCGTCCTGTACGTGTTCTGGGAGCTGACCACGCTCAGCTCGTTCGTGCTCATCGGCGCGCCGCGGCCCGAGCGGGCGGAGGACCGGAGGGCGGCCGCGCAGGCGCTTCTCATGACGACCGCGTTCGGGCTGGTCATGCTCGCCGGGTTCGTGCTGGTCGGGCAGACCGCCGGGACGTACCGGATCTCCGCGATCGTGGCCGATCCGCCGGGCGGCGGCCTCGCGACGGCGGGGGTGGTGCTGGTGCTGCTCGGCGCGTTCGCCAAGTCGGCGCAGGTGCCGCTGCACGCGTGGCTTCCCGCCGCGATGGTGGCGCCCACTCCGGTCAGTGCCTATCTGCACGCCGCGGCCATGGTGAAGGCCGGCGTCTACCTGGTGGCGCGGCTGACGCCCGCGTTCGCGGGCGCCGGGGTCTGGCGCCCGCTGGTGCTGAGCGTGGGGCTGCTGAGCCTGCTGACGGGCGGGATCCTCGCGCTGCGGCAGCATGACCTGAAGCGGCTGCTCGCATACGGGACGATCAGCCAGCTGGGCTTCCTCATGGTCCTGCTGGGGGACGGGACGCGGATCGCGGCGCTGGCGGGCACCGCGTTGCTCCTGGCCCACGGTCTGTTCAAGGCACCGCTGTTCCTGACGGTCGGCGCGCTTGAGCACGAGACGGGCACGCGCCGCGCCGACCGGCTCTCGGGGGCGTGGGGACGGCTGCCGGTGCTGGCGGTCGCGGCGGCGGCGGCCACGGCGTCCATGATCGGGCTGCCGCCCTTCCTGGGGTTCGTGGCTAAAGAGGCCGCCGTGGAGGCCTTCGCGCATGGGGGCTGGGCCGTCGTCGTCCTCGTGGGGGTGGTGGCCGGGTCCACGCTGACCGTGGCCTACGGGATCCGGTTCTTGTTCGGTGCCTTCGCCGGTCAGGCGGACGTGTCGCCCAGGGAGCGCTGGGGATTGGTGGGGCCCGTCGTGGTCCTCGCCGCGGCCGGATTCGCCTTGGGCGTCATCCCCGGGGTGATGCAGAAGCTCGTCGGGCCGTACGCGGACACGCTGCCGGGGGACGGCGAGTACAAGCTCGCTCTGTGGCACGGGCTCGCGCTGCCGATCGCCCTGTCCATGCTCGCGCTCGTGCTGGGCGTCGTGGTGTTCGTCCTGTTCGGGCGGACGTTCCCCGTCGGGCGGGCGCGGTGGCGGTTCCTGGACGCGCAGCGCGGCTACGACGGCGCGGTCGAGGGGGTCCTCGCCGGGGCGCACGCGCTCACCGCGCGCGTGCAGATCGGCTCGCTGCCCGTCTACCTCGGCGTGATCGGGGCGACGGTGCTGGTGGTGCCCGGCTCGGCGCTGGTGGCCGGGCTGGTCCGCGGGACGGGCCCCGGCATGCCGGTGGACCGGTTCCGGGCGTGGGACGATCCCGCGCAGGTCGTCCTCGCCGTCGTCGTGATCGGGTGCGCGCTCGCGGCGCGGCGGGCCCGCCGCAGGCTCACGGCCGCGCTGCTGCTCGCCGGGACGGGCTACGCGATCGGCGGGCTGTTCGTGGCGCAGGGCGGGCTCGACCTCGCGCTGACGCTCTTCGTCGTGGAGACCCTCTCGCTGATCATGCTGGTGCTGGTGCTGCGGCGGCTGCCGGTGCGGTACCCGCCGCGGCGCCGCACGGGGCCTGCCAGGGCCGCGGGGGGAGCGATCAGCGCGTGCCTGGGCGGGTTCGTCGCGCTGTTCCTGGTGGTGGCGGCGCTGAGCCGGAACACCCGGCCGGTCGGCGCCGGGTACGCCCCTCTCGCGGCCGAGGAGGGGGCCGAGAACATCGTGAACGCGATCCTCGTCGAGATGCGGGCGCTGGACACCCTCGGCGAGATCGCGGTGCTGGGCGTCGCGGCGATGGGCGTCGTCGGCCTGGTGACGAGCGGACGGCGGCTGCCGAGCCCGACCGGCGGGGGGCGCGGGCCCGGCGAGCCGGGGAGCCGCTGGCTCGCGGCGCCGGGGCGGCCGCCGCTGGGCGGTTCCTCGGTCGTCCTGGAGGCGGCGGCGCGGCTGATCGGCCCGACCGTCCTGGTGTTCTCCCTCTACCTGCTGATCGCGGGCCACAACCGCCCGGGCGGCGGGTTCGTGGGCGGGCTCGTGGCGGGCATGGCGTTCGCCCTGCGCTACCTGCCTGGCGGCCGCCGGGAACTGGCGAGCGCGCTGCCGGTGCGGCCGAGCGTCCTGCTCGGCGGCGGGCTGGGCCTCGCGGTCGCGACCGGCGCGGCCGGGTGGGCGGACGGCGGGTTCCCGCACGGGCAGTTCCTCCAGGGCGAGGTCTGGAGCGCCTCGCTGCCGGTCCTCGGCGAGGTGAAGCTGCCCACCAGCCTGTTCTTCGACATCGGGGTCTACCTGCTGGTGCTCGGGCTGGTCCTGACGATCCTCTCCACGCTCGGGGCGAGCCTGGAGGACGAACCGGATGAAGACGACGAAGAGGAGGAGACGGCATGACCGGTCCCGCGCTCGTCCTCGTGCTGACCGTCGCCGTGCTGTTCGCCGCCGGGTTCGACCTGCTGATGCAGCGGTCCCTCATCCGCGTCGTGGTCGGCTTCATGCTCCTCGGGCACGGCGCCAACCTCGTCCTGCTGCTGGCGGGCGGGGCCGCCGGGGCGCCGCCGCTGCTCGGCGCGAAGGCGGACCGGGCGATGTCCGACCCGCTGCCGCAGGCCATGGCGCTCACCGCCATCGTGATCACGTTCGGCGTCACGGCGTTCCTGCTGGCGCTGGCCTACCGGAGCCGGCGGCTGCTCGGCGAGGACGAGGTGCAGGACGACGTGGAGGACCGCCGGATCTGCGCCGAGCACGTCCGCGCGTCCTGGGACGAACCGCCGGAGCGGCGCGACCCGCTGGAGGAGGACGAGAGCGGATGAACGTCCTGCTCCCCATGCCGTTCGCGCTGCCGCTGCTCGGGGCGGCGCTCGCGATGGCCAGCCGCCGGCGCCGGTCCTGGCTGCGGATCCTCGCGCCGCTCGTCGGGGCGGGCGTGGTGGCGGCCGCCGTGGCGGTGCTGGTCGCGGTGGCGCGGGACGGGGTCGTCGCGGTGCAGGCCGGGGGATGGGCGGCCCCGCTCGGGATCACGCTCGTCGCCGACCGGCTGTCGGCGCTGCTGCTCGTGGTGTCCAGCACCGTGCTGCTGGCGATCATGCTGCACGCGGTGGCGGAGGGCGCGGGCGCGCTGGAGCGCCGGAGCGAGCCGGGGGTGTTCCATCCCGCCTACCTCGCGCTGACCGGCGGGGTCTGCCTGGTCTTCCTGGCCGGGGACCTGTTCAACCTGTTCGTCGCGTTCGAGGTGATGCTCGCGTCGAGCTACGTGCTGATGACCCTCCAGCCGACGGCCGCGCGCCTCCGGGCGAGCATGACCTACACGGTCGTCAGCCTCACGTCGTCCATCATGTTCCTCACCGCGCTCGGCCTGACCTACGCGGCGGCGGGGACGGTGAACCTCGCCGACCTGTCCGAGCGCGTCCCGCACCTGCCGGCGGGCACCCGCACGGCGCTCGGGCTGCTGTTCCTCGTGGTGTTCGGGATCAAGGGCGCGATCGTGCCGATGCACCTGTGGCTGCCCGACAGCTACCCGGCCGCCCTCACCAAGGTCACCGCCGTGTTCGCCGCGCTGCTGACCAAGGCCGCGGTGTACTCGCTCATCCGCGTCCAGACGCTGGTGTTCCCCCGCGAGCACGGGTCGTGGGTGATGCTCCTCCTCGCCGCCGCGACGATGGTCGTGGGCACGCTCGGCGCGCTGGCGAACGACGACATCCACCGGGTGTTCTCGTTCACCCTCGTCGGCCACATCGGCTACATGCTCTTCGGCCTCGCGCTGTTCAGCGTCGCCGGGCTCACCGGGGCGATCCTCTACCTCGTCCACCACATCGTGGTGCAGGCGACGCTGTTCCTGGTCAGCGACCTGATACAGGCGCGCACGGGGGAGATCTCCCTGCACCGCCTCGGCGGCATCGCGCGCCTGTCGGCCTTCATCGCCGTGCTGTTCTTCATCCCCGCGATGAGCGTGAGCGGGGTGCCGCCGACCTCCGGGTTCGTCGCGAAGCTCGCGCTGTTCCAGGCGGGCCTCGGGTCGGGACGGCCGCTGGCGTACGCCGTCACGGGGTTCGCGGTGCTCGCGAGCCTCCTCACGCTCATGGCGATGGCGCGGATCTGGGCGCTCGGGTTCTGGCGCCCCCGCCCGGAGGAGGCGGGGGAGCCGCCCGCCGCCGAGCCCTACACGCGCGGCGGGGTGCGGGCCATGCAGGCGGTGACCGCACTGATGGTCGCGGGCGGGCTCCTCATCGCCCTGTTCGCCGGTCCGCTGTCGGCATGGAGTGCCCGCGCCGCGGCCGACCTGGTGGAGCCCACCGCCTACCGGCACGCCGTGCTGGACGGGAGGACGCCGTGAACCACGCGGTCCGCAGGGTCGGCGCCCGGCTGGGCATGACGGCGTGGCTGCTCGCGGTCTGGGTGCTGCTGTGGGGACGGGTCGACGCCCTGATCGTCGTCGGCGGCGTCATCGCCGTGCTCATCGCCTACGCGGCCAGCAGGCTGCCCGCCGTCCCGCTCGTCAGGCGGATCCGGCCGCTCCGCCTCGCCGAGGCCGGCGCGGAGCTCGCGTGGGACCTGCTCGTGTCGAGCCTCGTCATCGGGTGGCACGCCCTGCGCGCACCGCGCCGGGCCAGGGGCGCCGTCATCGAGGTGAGGGCCCGGACGCGCTCGGAGCTCGTCCTGCTCGCGGTCACGACGAGCATCACGCTGCGCCCCGGCACCCTGCTCGTCGACCTCGACTGGGACCGGTCGGTCCTGCGCATCCACTGCATGCCGGTCCGCGACCGGCGGGAGGCCGACGCCGCCCGGGACGGCGTGCTCCGGACGGAGCACAGGCTGATGCAGGCCCTCGTGACACCGGAGGACACAGCGGAGGAGGAACCGCGTTGACCGTCGTCTACACCCTCACCATGGCCCTGCTGGGCGCGGCGATCCTGATGACCGCCGCGCGGCTCGTCCGCGGCCCGACCTCCTTCGACCGGATCATGGCCGTGGACGTCCTGGCGGTCCTGCTGGTCAGCGGCATCGCGGTGCACTCGGCCGTGTGGGGGGAGCCCGCGCAGGCCACGATCCTGGTGGCCTTCGTGCTGCTGGGGTTCGTCGGGTCGGTCACCGCCGCCCGGCTCGCGGCGCGGCGGGAGGGGGACTCGTGAACGCCGGCGACGTCGCCACCGCCGTCCTGATGCCCGCGGGCGCCGCCTTCTGCGCGGTGGGCGCGCTCGGCGTGCTGCGGTTCCCCGACCTGCTCACCCGGCTGCACGCCGCGACGAAGCCGCAGACGATCGGGCTGCTGCTCGTCCTCGCGGGCGCGGCGCCGCAGGCGGAGTCCGTCGCGGCCGCCGCGCCGCTGCTGCTGGTCGCGGTCTTCCAGCTGATCACCGCGCCCGTCGCCGCCCAGACGATCGGCGCCGCCGCCTACCGCGCCGGCGCCCTCGACCGCTCCGTCCTGACCGTCGACGAGACCGGCGCCGGATCAGGTGAAGGCGAACGGTAGCGGTTCGCCTGGCCGGCGGGGTTCTCCGAGGCGGATCACGGGAGCCAGCGGGACACGAGGTCTCGCGGGACGCCTTCTCCCATGCTCCAGAGCTTCAGCTCGTTGTGCCATCTCAGGGCGTAGGGGTTGCCGCCCGCCTTGACGAGGCTCTTGAACTCGTCCTTCTCATCGAACGGGACGGATACGTACAGCCGACCGTGGACGACGTCGCCCGCGCCCGGGCGGTCCCCCTCGGACGGACTCCGATCGGCGCGAGGAGCCTGCCCTTCGCCTCGTGGGCGCGGGGTGCGTGCGGGGCGGTCCATCCGGGCAGCGTCGATGATCCGCCGGACGCGTTCGCATGCTCCCCGGTCGGTCATGCGCATCATGAGGTCGGTCGAGCCGCTGTGGGCGAGCAGGTTCAACGATCCATGCCAGAGAACGGTGTCGTCGAGGATGAGAATCTTCTCGTGCATGCGCTCCCGCTGCGTCACCTGGCAGCCCTCGCCGCGCAGCAGGTCGATGAGCCTGGCCTGGGGCGAACCGGGCTCGGGCGGGCGGGTGTGCACGGTGACTCGGACACCTTCCGAGATGCGGCGGGCGAGGAGGCGCCGCCATTTCCGGACCGCGCTGTCGTTGAGGAAGGCGCAGTAGACGTCGATGCCGGTCTCGGCCCTGGCGATGTCCCAGGCCACGGCGCGTGCGACTTCGTCGGCGGGGAAGAAGGCCGGGCGGGCCAGTTCCTTCTCGTCGAGTCCTCCCAGGTCGGAGGCCGCTCGAACGGGCACCAGGTCTTCGACCGGTAGCCGCTGCGCGTGGGTTTCGAGGTGGCGGAGCATCCGTGCCGCCTCGCCGTGCGGCGGCAACTCCCGGCGCAGGAACTCGACGTCGGCCACGACGACCAGGTGGTCCTGCGCCCGGCTGAGCGCGACGTTGAGGAGTCTCGTCGTCGTCGACGCCAGGCCGACGTCCTCGTAGAAGAAACCCAGCCTGCTGCCCGCGCCGGCGACCGTGTCGATGATGACCATGGGCCGCTGGCTTCCTTGAAACCGGTGGACCGTGTCGACCAGGCCGTCGTATTCCACGCCGAAGCGTTCTCTGAGGCTCGTGCCGAGAGCGTTCACCTGGTTTCGGTACGGGGTGATGATGCCGAGCGAGTCCGTCGGCCCGCGCCGCTCCGGGGGGACGGGATGCTTGCGTGCGGGCAGTACTCCGTCGTACTGCAGGCCGCGAATCAGCTCATGAATGACCGCTTCGTGTACCGGGTTGGATTTGTGCGCCTCCCTGCCGACGGTGTTCGCGACCCGCCGGCTGGACGTGTCGACGAGCACGAGCGGTTCCTCGACAAGCGAGGACGGCAGACGGCTGCGCTCGGACCGGCCCGTCGCCAGCGGAGAGTCCCGGTAAGCGACTTCGTTGACGATGGCGCAGATGGCGTGCCGCATGCGGTACTGCTCGTTGAGGCACACCATCCTTGCGTCCGGGCGGGCCCTGCCGCTCTCGTCCACGAGGCCGGCGGCGTGGAACGCGTCGCGGTCCATCCACTCGCGAGAGTGCTTCCTGGCGTCCGGGGGCGCCTTCCGGCTGGAGGAGCCGTGGGTGATGGCGGGCAACTGGCGGAAGTCGCCCGCCAGGACGACGCGCTTCCCCGCGAGGCCGGCCACGAACCACGCCGACGGCAGGTTCACCATCCCCGCTTCGTCGATCACGACGACGTCGACGCCGTCCATCAGCGTGCGCGTCTGTACCGCTTTCGAGACGGTCGTGCCCATCACGCGGCAGCGGCCGCGCACCGCCTCGGCGATCTGCTGCCGCTGCCGCCGCAGTTCTTTGAGCCGGTCGGCCGATCGGGGGACCTCGGTGCGGAGCCAGGACTCCGCAGGCACGTCGCGCACCCGGAGACCGAGTTCCTCGGCCCCGCTCCTCGCAGCAGCGAACTCGGCGGCGCGGATCTCGTGGTCGCGTATGGCCGCCTGCCTGTGCTGGTCGATCTGCCACGCCTTCCCCTCCTGGACGGCGAGGCCCGCCTGCAGCTCCGCCAGCTTCGCGGCCTTTCGCTGGGCGAACAGCCCGGACGGCCGGCCGAGGTCGGTGATCTGACGCCGGAGGACCTCGATCGCCTGGAGCGCGGCCGACCGGTCGTGCTCGATCTCGGACAGCGCCCGGATGATGCCCTCCATCTCGCGGGCCAGCCGGTCGCGGTGCCCGAGCAGGGCCGCGTACTCCTCGTGGACGGCGAGGTGGCCCCGCATCCCGTCGAGGCGCTCCGACTCCTCCGCGATCCGGGAGTCCAACTCGCCGCCCAGGCGCTCGGCCACGCGTTCGGGGACGATCTGGTCGCCGTACTTCTCCGTCAGCGAGGCGACGGCGATATCCCCCGCCCGCTGGACGAGCCCGCCGTCGAACCCGTCCTCACAGGCCAGCAGCGCGCAGACGCGTTCGAGCGCCTGGTCGACCGCGACCTTGGTCGGGGCGACGAACAGGACCCGGTGCCCCTGCCGGTAGCAGCCCTCGACGATGGCGGAGACCACCTCGGTCTTGCCGGTGCCGGGCGGCCCCCACACGAAGGTGATCTCGCTGCTCAGTGCCTGCTCGACGGCGGCGCGCTGGCGCGCGTTGAACCGGCGCTCCGCGTATCCGCGAATGAACCGCGCCGGGGTGGAGCAGCGGTCGATGCGAGGGCGGCCCAGACCGAAGACCCAGGACGCGACAGGGAGCTTCAGCGGCGAGTCGGAGTCGCCGGCCTGCGCGAGCCTGTCGGCCAGGACCTCCCAGCCGGACGTCTCGTCCTCCGTGAGGGTCGCGCCCTCGGGGCGCTGGCCGAGATCGGCGGCGGTGACGACGCGGACCTTTCCGTCCGGCGACCGGGTCGCGACGGCCCGCTCCCAGGGCGCCTTGGAGCGCGCCGCGCGGATGAGCAGGTCCTTGCCCACCAGGGCCTTGTTCCACCGCCTGCATTCGAAGACGTACTCGTGCTCATCGCCCGCCTGCGCCACAAGGCGCCCGGCACGCAGCGTGATCTTCGGCGCACCCGCCCGGTCGTCGTGCAGCAGGGCGGTGATCTCGGCGCGGGTCGCCTGGAGCAGGTCGGGAATCGGGTGAGTGAGTGCCCTCTGCTCCGCCAAGGCGGTCTCCTCGAATTCTCGTCGTTGAGATCAACCATCATCACCGATGCCGCGACTCGCTGTCAGGTGATCGTCAAGGCCGGTGACGCCCGCGCGAACGGGGCGGAGGCGGCCCGGTCGCCGAGGCCGGTCGTAGCGCGTCGAACGGCGGCGTGCGGTGGCCGGGTGACCGGCTTGCGGGGCCGCCTCGCCACATTGGATCCACCATGGCCGGCTTCTTTGATTAATCGCTCCACGGCTTCTGGTATTCGATTTAAAATCGGGAGAGCGAGATGAATGCCTGGAAAAGTCCCCCTGGCGCAGTCGAAACCGGTGCTGCCCTCCGGCCTGTGGAGTCAACGATGCCCCGTCGTCCTCGTGATCTCGAAGTCCCGAAAACTCCCATCGAGTACTTCGGTGCTGAACTACGCGCCTGTCGCGAAGCGGCAGGTCTCGGGCGCCCGCAACTCGGTGCGAGACTCGGCTACTCGCCTCAATGGGTCGGCCAGATAGAGCGCGGAGACAATGCGCCCTCCGAGGATTTCGCGAAGGACTGCGACACGTTCTTCGAGACGAAAGGGGCATTTCTTCGCTTATGGGAGTGGATCCAGCGGCTCGGCCACCTGCAGATCCTCCCGCCCGGCTTCGCGGAGTTCCTCCAGCGCGAGGCGAGGGCGCGGGTGATTCACAAGTTCGAGGCCATGGTGGTAACGGGCCTTTTCCAGACGCGGGAGTACGCGTACGAGCAGTTGAAGGCCGGTCGGACGCCCGAAGAAGTCGACGAGCTCGTGGCGACGAGGCTCGATCGCCAGGCGATCCTCCAGGGGGAGGAGCCCTGTCACCTCGTCGTGGTCTTCGACGAGTACGCGATCAGGAGGCCGGTCGGGGGCCCAGAGGTCATGCGGGGCCAGATACAGCATCTGATCGAGCTGGCTGACCGGATGAACGTCACCCTGCAGATCGTGCCGAGTGCCAAGGGCAGTTACCCGGGAGTCATGGGGGCCTTCACGGTCCTTCGCTTTGAAGAGGAGCCAGATCTCGCCTACGTGGAAGGCCATGTGGGCGGCCAGTTGATCGAGCGAGGAGGTACGGTTCGGGCCAGGGCTCCGGAGTAGTGGAACTCTCGGCCTGATTGTCCGGTTCTGACAGTCGTGTGGCTGGGCCGGAGATGCGTGCAGGCACGACCTTCGTGAT
>NZ_JBEUPD010000020.1:47097-155623 GCF_040492135.1 Actinomadura sp. NPDC000600 | reverse complement strand
GGAGGGTGCGTCAGTGAACGTCTCTGTTCCCCTGGTGGCGATCCTCGGCGCCGTGGTGTGGGTCGCGTGGCGGTACATGGGGCTTCGCGGTTGGCACATCGCGGTGTGCCTGCTGTTCGGGTTCCTCCTCGCCGCGACCAGTGCCGCGCCGGAAATCCGCCGGCTGGTGGCCGTCCTCGTCCGGTCCCTTTCTCAGCACTGACGTCCCCTACCGAAGGGAGGGATGCCTTGGTGCCTGATACACCGCCGCATGTCCAAGTCAACGTTCAAGAGGTGCGAACGCGGAGCCTGGCCGCGCGGGAGATCCTCTCCAGCCTTTCCGAGGCGATGCCGTCCATCGAGGATCTGTGGGCGCGGCTCTACGCCGCGCTCGCCGATGTTCCCCAGCTCCTCTCAGAGATATCCCGGCTTTCGTCCCTGCTGGCGAAGGTCCGGCGGGACCGCGCGAATCTGGCGGCTGCGGGGCGAGCCACTCTCAGAGCTGACCGCGACGGTGAGCCGGATCCGCTGTATTACCTGCGCGATGAGCTGCGCGCGCAGGGGCACCTTCCCGCGGAGTCCTGGGGGCGCTCATGAGCCGGACGCGTCAGATGCGACGGCATGCGCAGAAGATGCGGCGCAGTGGGTTGCAGCCCATGGTGATCATCGACCGTGACGACCAGTTCCCGGATGTGGCCGCCGTCCTCCTCGCGCGGGCCCTGTGGCGGTACCGGTCCGAACTGGGACCGGTCTACCTGGTGGCTGCGCTCGCCGTAGGGGGCGCAGTCCTGCACGTCGCGCACTCGGAGTGGTGGCCGTGGCTGCTGACCGTTGCTGGCTTGGCGGCGTGGGCTCTCACCATGTTCGGCGAGAGGTTGGGCCTCTCGCCGCGAATCGAGCGGCTGTATGCCGCTGCCGTCGCGTTGGGGGCCGGTGGGTGGCTTTCTGCGGCCACGGCACTCGGGCCCACGATCCCGCCGCTTCCTGTGATGCTCGCCGGGGGCGCAATCGCGCTCGCCGCGCCGTGGTGGGCGCACCGGAGGCGGCGCGCCAGAGTCCGAGTCGATCGGCAGATAGCCGCGTGGCCGGAAATCGCGAAGGACGTCGGGCTCGCCGGATCACGCGCGCAATCCGCGGTGGTGGACGTGTGGGGATGGCGCGCACGGTTCGCCCTGGCACGCGGCCAGACGATCCAAGACGTCATCGCCAAGGTTCCGGCTATCGAGTCGGCGCTCGGGACGTTCCGGGGCGCTGTGCGCGTCGCACCGACCCGCGACGGCAAGGCCAACCGGTTCGAGTTGCGGGTACTCGACAGAGACCCGCACGCCGATGCGATCCCGTGGCCGGGACCGTCCGTCTCCTCCATCACCGAACCGATCGACCTCGGCCCGTTCGAGGACGCGACCGGGGCGCGTGTTCTGCTGCTGCGACGTCACGGGCTCTTCGGGGGCGTAGCCGGCTCCGGGAAGAGCGGCGGGATCAACGTCCTGATGGGCAACCTCAGCGCGTGCCGGGACGTCGTTATCTGGGCCGTCGACCTCAAGCGCGGGATGGAGCTCCAGCCGTGGGCGTCCTGTATCGATCGGCTCGCCACCACACCGGAGCAAGCCCGCGCCATGCTGCGCGATGCCGTCACCGTCCTGGAAGCACGTGCCGAATGGCTCACAGCCAACGGGGCGCGCGTATGGGATCCGACGCCGGAACACCCCGCACTCGTCATCGTCGTGGACGAGTACGCCGAACTCGCCGATGACGCTCCCGACGCCGCAAACGACACGGACTCAATCGCGCGACGGGGGCGCGCCGTCGCCGTAACCCTCATCGCAGCAACCCAGCGCCCCACGCAGAAAGCCATGGGCAAGGGCGCCGTCCGCTCACAGATGGACGTCCGCGTGAGCTTCCGCGTCCGTGAAAGGAAGGACGTCGATCTCATCCTCGGACAGGGGATGCTCAGCGCCGGATGGCACGCCCACACCCTCAACGCCCCCGGCAAGTTCCTGCTCTCCGCACCCGAACACGACACACCTCGACGAGGCCGCGCCTACCTGCTCACCGATGCCACCGTGGCCGAGACAGCAGAGCGCCACGCGCCCATCCGTCCGACGCTGGACGAGGTCTCCCTACGCGCGCTGGACGAGGCACACATGACGCCAGCCTCCGAGCCGTCCGTCCTCGTAGCGCCGTCCCGCGAAGACCACGCCGAGACAGCACTGAGAGAAGCCCTGGACGGCGCGCCAGACGAGGGCCTCCCGATCGCCCACCTTCTGATGCTCACAGAGCTGAGCCGCCCCACCCTCTACCGGCGCCTCGCCGAACTGGTGAAAGCCGGCCACGCCGTCCAAGTCGGACGAGGCCGCTACAAGGCGACCGATCACACCCGGTAATCGTCTCAACGTCTCGTCTCGCGTGCGCGTCTGCACGTATGGGCGGCTGAGACGCCCATGAGACGAGACGAGAGACGAACACACACCGCAACCGAGGAGATGATCCCCACCCACATCCGCGCACGGCCCCGGGACGAAAGCCCGGGTGAGAGGAGGTGGTGTCCCCTGCAGGCGTACACCGTCGAGCAAGTGGCCGAAATCCTCAGCATCGGACGGGACAAGGTCTACTTCCTGATCCGCACCGGCCAACTCCGCAGCATCAAGATCGGCAAGCTGCGCCGCATCACTGACCGGCACCTCGCCGAGTTCGTCACCTCCCTGGAAGAGCCCTCCCTCGAAGAGGCCAAGCGCTGACACCCACACGGGAGGCCCGGCCGGACCTCCCCCGCAGAACGGGCCTCCCAACCTAGGGACGTCTTGGGACGTCTTGAGTTATGGTCAGTGGTGACCTCGACCGATACGAGGAGGGATCCGTTGGCAAAGATCCTGGTCGGCAAGTACGAGGGGTCGATCTACGAGGAGGGCGACGGATACACCGGCGCGCTCTCGCTCGGGTTCGGCCCGGACGGCAAGCGCAAGCGGCTCAAGAGAAAGGGGCGTACCAAGACAGAGGTCAAGGACAAGCTCAAAGAGGCCGTCGAAGAGCTGAGCAAGGGCGTCAAGACGGACCGCAACTATTACGTCCGGGACGCGGTAGAGGAGTTCCTCGCCGCGTTCGCCAAGTCCGGCAAGTCGCCGAAGACCAACGAGGTCTACCGGTCACTCGCCGATCATCAGCTCATCCCGTTCATCGGACGGACGCGCCTCAAGGAACTCACAGCCGACGACGTCGAGACGTGGCTCAACGGCCGAGCCGAACACCTCACCTCGTCCTCGCTCGGCATCGTCCACAGCATCCTCAAGCGCTCGATCCGCAGAGCGGCGCGCCATGACCGCATCGGCCGGAACGTCGCCGAACTCGTGGACACCCCGGACGGCAAGCCCGCCCGCAAGTCGCGCTCTCTCAGCCTGGTGCAAGCGAGCACGCTTCTCGAAGAGGCGAGCAAGCCGGTGCACCGGTTTGGCGCATACGTCGTCCTGGCGATCGTCTCAGGACTTCGAACGGAGGAACTCCGCACCCTCAAGTGGAGCGACGTCGACCTGGACAAGGCAACCGTCTACGTCCTGCGAGCCGACCGCCACAAGGGCGAGACCAAGACGGCGCTCAGCCGCCGCGGACTCGGCATCGCGGACATGGGCGTGGACGCGCTCCGCAGTCACAAGACGAGGCAGGCGGCCGAGAAGCTCAAGGCCGGCGAGGCGTACCAGGACAACGATCTCGTGTTCTGCCACGAGGACGGACGCCCCTACACCGCGCAACACGTCCGGCACCGGTTCCGCCGGATACTCACGGCGGCGAAGCTCAACCCCGCCGAGTGGTGCCCCCGCGAGCTACGGCACACGTTCGTGTCCCTCATGAGCGATCACGACGTCCCCATAGAGAAGATCAGCATCCTCGTCGGGCACTCCAGCACGAAGATCACCGAAACCGTCTACCGTCACCAGCTCAAGCCCGAGATCCGCGACGGCGCAGAGCACATGAACGACATCTTCACCCGCAACACAAAGTCCGCGTAGGGGCGAGCGTGCTCCCGACCTGGCTCCCCAAGGCATCGGACGCAAAGGCGCCCCTCTCCCACCTGGATCAACGCAAAATTCAGGCTTGGGCCTCACTTAGGGAACCCCTGAGCCACCCTTATTCACGTCCCGTCTGAGGGTGGTCGGGGAGGGTGGGCTGGAGTCGTTCACCTGCGCGGACGGGTGGGAACTCGGTTGTGGGGGCGGGTGGGGGTGCCCGGGTCGGGGGAGTAAGAAGTGGCTTCGCGACTCTCTGCACATGTGGCATGACTCTGGGTAACATGCTGGTGTAAGTCCGCCGCCTCAAGGGGGAGGTTTCAGATGCACGTAAGGATGAAGCTCGGCGTCGCCGCGGCCGCTACGGCGCTCACCGGCGGTGCGCTCGGGCTCGGCGCGGCCGCCTCGGCCGCGCCGCCGCCGGTTCCGGGCCAGAACGGGTCACACGCGGCCCATCCCAGCCCTTCGCAGCCGCAGGAGGAGGGCCACGGTCCGGGCGCCATCGAGGTCGGGCCGCAGGGCGCGGCCGAGGCGATGAACCGGCTCCTCGCCCGCGACGGGGGGCGCGCCCACTGGTGCTACGGGGAGGTCCTGCCGGAGAACGGGCTCAACGTCCGCACCGGGCCGAGCCTCGACTACCCGGTGGTCGGCGTCCTGGCGAGGGACTCCAAGGTCAAGACCGACTGGGACACCATCGAGCGCAGGGACGGCTACCTGTGGGTCATGATGACTCCCCACCGCTGGATCGCCGACTACAAACTCGGCCCTGACAACGGGGACACCGTCGGTAAGTGGTACGTCAAGTACTTCAACTGCTGACCGCAAGCTCACCGGGCCGGCGTCCCCAGGACTCCGGCCCGGTTCGGTCGCGCTGATAGCGTCCCCGCATGGAAGAAGTGCCGTACACCGGTGATGAGAAGGAAAGTCTGAAGGCCGCCCTCGACCGGCATCGGGACGTGGTCCTGTGGAAGCTGGACGGCCTGGACGAGGAGCAGGCGCGGCGCCCCATGACCCCGTCCGGCACGAGCCTGCTCGGCCTGACCAAGCACCTCGCCGCGGTCGAGTACGACTGGTTCTCCAGGACGTTCGGGCGGGAGACCGAGCCGCTTCCGTTCAGCGACGACGACCCGGAGGCCGACCTCAGGATCGAGCCCGGCGAGACCATCGAGGGCATCGCCGCGTTCTACGGGCGGGCGCGGGCCGCGTCCGACAAGGTCATCGAGGAGCTGGGCCTCGAGGACCGGGGCACCGCCTGGCACGGCGCCGAGGTCTCCCTGCGGTGGGTGCTGATCCACATGGTCGAGGAGACGGCGCGGCACGCCGGCCACATGGACATCCTCCGCGAACTGCTCGACGGCGCGACCGGTGACCACGTCCGCGAGGAGGGCTAGCCCCCGGGCGCGTGGGTGAGGTCGTGCGGGTCCGCGAGGCCCACCACCCGGATCGTGTACGAGCTGGGTGCGGTGGGCACGTTCCCGCTGGCGACGATTCCCGCGACGGCGATGAGGACGGCGACGACGAGGCCGACGACGCCGATGAGGCCGGCGGCGACGTACTGGGGGCGGGGGCGTCTCATGCCGGTCACGGTAGGCGCGCTCCACGGCGTCCCCACCCTGGTTAAGGCGGATTTAAGGCGACTCTATGCCTGCCCTACGTCCCTCAGAGGTCACGCGCTTCCCCGGCGTCTTCTCATGCGTGATCCCGCCTGATCCCTAGCTCAGACCCGCGACCATTCTGTACCGCAGCAGCCGATGAGCGGCCCACGCCGGTTTCCTGACCTATTTGCACTAGCGGGTATGCATAAACTCGTCACATGGACGGCGACGCTTGGGTGGACACGGAACCCTCGGCGGAGGCGACCCTCGGCGACAGCCGCGCCCGGGTCCTCCAGTTGATCAGGACCGCGGGCTCCGGACCACTCGGCATACGGGAGATCGCCGAGCGGGCCGGGCTGCATCCCAGCACAACGCGTTTCCATCTCGACGGTCTGGTCGAGTCGGGCTTGGTGGAGCGGGTGACCGAGGATCGCGGCCGGCCCGGACGTCCGCGTTCGATGTACCGGGCGGCAGGCGACGACGGGAGGCGGAGCTACCGGCTGCTCGCGGGGATGCTCGCAAGTCTCGTCGCCGGCATGCTGCCCGATCCGCGCGAGGCCGCGATCGAGACCGGCCGTGCGTGGGGACGCTATCTCACCGATGCTCCCGCGCCGTTCCAGCGCCTCCGTCTCGCGGACGCTCTCGAGCGGCTCAACCGCCTGATGGCCGGCATGGGCTTCAGTCCGGAGTTCGAACACGACGCCGAGCACCCGGATCCGGAGGAGATCCGGCTCCGGGTGCACAATTGCGCCTTCGGTGATATCGCCGACCAGCACGCGGACGTCGCGTGCTCCCTGCATCTGGGCCTGATCCAGGGGGCACTCGCCCAGATGGACGTGCCGCTGATCGCGGATCGGCTGGACCCCATGATCGCGCCGCACCTCTGCCTGGCTTATCTTCGCCGCGAGGGGAAGCCGTCCACGGAAGGTGACGGCGGGCCGGTCGAACCGATCGGACGTCCGACCGCCGACTGATCACAGGTGTCAGAGGCTCTGCTCGCCGGGCTCGTCCCGAACGGCCGTCCGCCGACCGAACAGGGCGACCAGGATCGCGGCGACCACCGCGACCTCGATCACGACGCTGATGACGTCGAGGACACCGACCGCCTCTGCCTCCCCTGCCTCGGGCCCGAAGGGCAGCCCCGCCGTACGGGTCACCGCCCACAAGGTGAGGGCGCCGAGGTTGACGAGCAGCCCGGACAGCAGCATCGGGCGCTCGTCACCGGTGTACACCAGCACGGCCCAGATGAGCTGGAACATGCCGATGGCGCTGAAGAACACGCCCTGCGCCCACCATTCGTCCAAGTGCTCCGGGACGACGGCGTAGTGGACGAGCGCCGCGACGAACGAGCCGATCGCGGCGTACCGCCTGTACAGGGCTTGCGATCGCAGGCCCGCTCCCTTGCTTCTGGCTTCGAGCAGCGTGGTCATGGTCGCCTCCTTGGTGTCGGGTCAGCCGACCTGGAAGAGGCCGAGGCCTCCGTTGGCCATGTTCATCATCTTGTGACCGAGGAAGGGGTAGGTGCCGGCGTCCGGAAGGGTGAACTCGACGAAGCCGCCCTGGGTGGGCTGCAGGTCGAGTACCTGTGACCCGCCCTTCTCCGGGTTGCCCCGCCGCAGGGTGTACTGGCCTTCCTTCCACACCGTGTCGAAGATGGTCCCGACGACGTGGAAGGCGATGTTCTCGTTGGGGCCGCTGTCATCGACCCACACCCTGACGCGTTCACCGGGCTTCACCTTGATCGGGGAATGGACGTACTGGTTGTGGTAGCCGTTGAGCACCACGGCGTCGTTCCGGCCGGCCAGCATCTTCTTCAGGTCGCCGGGCTTGCCCTGCGGCCCGAGGTACAGCTCCGACTGGACCAGCACCAGTTCCTTGTCGACCTTGCCGAGGTCCGGCGGGTCGACGATCAGTGCCCCGTACATGCCGTTCCCCATGTGGTAGATCATCGGGTCGGCACCGCAGTGGTAGGTGAAGATCCCGGAGAACTGGGCCTCGAACTCGTAGACCAGCGACTCGCCGGGTTTGATGGTCCTCATCTGGACGTTCGGCGCGACCTTCGAGGCGTGGAAGTCGATGGAGTGCGCCATCGTCCCCCTGTTGACAAGTGTGATCTTGAAGGTGTCACCGACCTTGCCGCGCAGGGTGGGGCCGGGCGCGGTCCCGTTGAAGGTCCACCGCACCTGTTTGACCCCGGGTGCCACCTCCATCTCCTTCTCGGTGACGGTGAAGGTGGCCTCGTGGACGTCCTTGCCGTCGTTGACCGGCGCCGTCGGATCGTGCGCCTTCCAGCCGGCCGGAGGCTTCGCGGCCGGGTCGATCTTCGCGTTTCCGTCGTCGGCGGCCACGGCCGCGCCGCCGCCCGCCGCCGCGGTGGACGTGGTCTTTCCGCCGGTCACGGTGATCTCGACGAGCATGCCGGCGTCCTTGTGCCCGGGGATGACGCACCATGCCTGGGTCGACTCGGTGAGCACGCCCCAGTGCTGGGTCGCGGACGTGCCCGGTTCGAGCTGTCCGCCGTTTCTGCCTTCCAGGTTGAGGGTGTGCGGCTGGCTGCCCTTGTTGACGACCTTCACGGTGACATCGGCACCGGCCGGAACCGTGACCTTGTTCGGCTTGATGTACATGTCGCCCTCTTCGAACTCGAGGGTGACCTTCTTTCCCGCTCCGGGGAGGGCCGCGTCCACGCCCCCGGCCGAGGAGGCGGCGCCGCCCGCAGCCGAGGCCAGCCGGTGGGGGCCGTGACCGGGGGATGCGCTGACCATGAGGAGCCCGACGATCAGTCCCAGCGCGAGTGCGGCGCTGATGGCGGGCAGGAGTCCGCTGAGGGCCGTGACCCGGCGGCCATGAGAGAGGGCCGCGTGCGTCCCTCTGTCGGGGGCCGGGTGATCCGGCGCAGGGGTTGTTGACATTGCTCACTCCGAATGTGCGAGAGAGGGGAAAGGGACGGTCATGGGCCGTGGGCGGCGGCCGCACTCACCTCACGTGACCTGCATCTCCATGACCAGTCCGAACATGCCCTGGGAGCCTTCGGAGTGGGAGAAGATATGGCAGTGCCAGATCCATTTGCCGGGCTGGTCGGCGTGGATCAGGACGGTGTAGCGCTCTCCGGGTGCGACGTTGAGCGTGTCGGCCTTGTAGGTCTGTTCCAGGGGGAACCCGTCCTTGGCTATCACCACCTGGTCCACACCGTGCAGGTGCATCGGATGCGCCATGCTGCCCGCGTTGACATAGGTGACCTCGACCCAGTCGTTCAGGCGGGCCTTCAACGGGGTGGTGGCGGGGAAGGACTTGCCGTTGAGCGTCATTCCGATCGCGCCGGCGTCCTGGATCTGAATGATGTGCTTCTGGGCCACCTTCTCCTTGTTCGGGGTCGGGATCTCGCCGAACTGGATCGCGCCCCACAGCCCGCTGCTCACCTGCTTGGTGCCGTTGTAGTGGGAGTGGTACCAGGAATCGGCGATCCGCGTCACCGGGAAGGCGTAGGTGAAGGTGCCGCCGGGCTTGATCGAGTCCTGGGTGACGCTGGGGACGCCGTCCATCTTGTTGGGCAACTGAATGCCGTGCCAGTGGACGCTGGTCGGCTCGGGCAACTCGTTCTTCACGACGATGCGGACCTTGTCTCCCACGTCGGCACGGATCGTCGGGCCCGGCACCATGCCGTTGAAAGCCCACGCGTCCACGACCTTCCCCGGCTCCACCTCCCACCTGACGGGCTTGGCCGTCAGCCGGAACTCCTTGGTTCCGTCCGGCAGCACCTTGGGCGCCAGTACCTGCCCTCCCTGCCCTTCGGTCGCCGCGGGGAAGCTCTTGTCACGCTTCGCCATGGCCTCGTCCATGGCCTTCCACCCGTCGGATCCGCCGTGGGTGGCCGCGCCGTCGGGTGAGGTCGCATCATGACCCGCGGCCCCGGCCGGGTCCGACGTCCCGGCCGAATGCGACGTCCCCGCCGCGGCGCCGCCTTCGCGTGGAATCGTCCACAGTGACACGGTCAGCGCCACCGCGAACGCCAGCGCGGCGATCAGCGCTTTCGATCTTGCACCATCCATCCTGCCGACCCCTTCCGGGTCCAGTTTTTACTAGTGAGATAGTTTTTATAGGTAAAAATGGACACAGTCCAGAGGAGGGTGTGTGAGGCGTCGCACAGTCGAGCACCGGGCCAGAGGCCGAGGAGCCGGTTCAGATGAACGATCCCCGGCAGTTGAAGCGAGTGACTTGCGACAGCAAGTCACTTAGAGGCATGCTCTATACACCTGGAGTCACAAACTGCCTCATGGGCCGCGAACCGACCGGAGGTCTGTCCGTCTCACTCCGGTCGGCGGGCAAGGCGAACGGGGACCCGATCAAGGCACGTTTTTTCAAAAGAACTAGTTTTTACCCGCAACAGCTGCACCGACTCACAAGGTTCACCGCGGGCCCCGCGGCCACACGGGGCACCCTCGCCCGGCGCAACCCTCCGACAGAGGAGGAGGGGCACGGCCCCGGCGGCGACCTTGCCGGCTCCGGGCGCAGGCGGCTCCATGCCCGGCATACCGGGCGCCGGTCAGGTGCGGGAGTGGCGGCGGCGGACGAGGCGGCGGGAGCGGCGGGCCGGCGGCAGCCACCTCGTCCGGAACCACATCTGCACCTGGGCGCCGCCGAGGACGCTCCGGTGGATGCGCAGGTAGCCGCCGGTCGACTCGGCGGCGCGGCGGGCGATGTCCAGGCCGAGGCCGGTGGAGCCGCCGCCGCTGCTGCCCCGCTTCAGCGCCGCGTCCGGGTCGGATATGCCGGGGCCGCCGTCGGCGACGAGGATGCCGGTGACGCCCTGCCCCTGGTGGAGGGTGACGACGAAGCCGGTGCCCTCGGCCGTGTGCCGGAAGACGTTGCCGAGCAGCGCGTCCACGGCGGCGGCGAGCTCGGTGCCCGGGATCGGCAGCGGCGCGGGGCCCTCGGCGCCGATCAGCTCGCAGGAGCGCCCCTCGTCCTCGGCGAGGACGGACCAGAACGCGACCCGGTCGCGCAGCACCTTGGAGGCGTCGCAGCTGCCCCGGCCGGTGGGCCGCCGGACGGTCCGGATGATCTGGTCGACCTCGCGCTCGATCCGGTCGACGGCCTCCCGGGTCTGCTCGGCGACGTGCCCGTCCCCGAGGGCCTCGACGTTGAGGCGGAGGGCGGCGAGCGGGGTGCGGAGCCGGTGCGACAGGTCGGCCGCCATCTCCCGCTCGGCCGACAGCAGCTGGACGACGTGGTCGGCCATCGCGTTGAACGCCAGGCCCGCCTCGACCAGTTCGGGCGGCCCGTCCGGCTCGATCCGCACCGACAGCTCACCGTCGCCGAACGCGCCCGCCGCCTCGGCGAGGCGGCGGGTGGAGCGGATCATGCGCGCGCCCAGCCGGTCGGCGACGGCGACGGACCCGGCGACGAGCGCGGCGGCGACCGTCGTCATGACGAGCCACGCCTTCCAGACGCCGCGCGACAGGTCCTCGTCGGGCAGGAACACCTCGACGACGGCGGTGCGGCCCGCGTCCAGCGACACCGGCTGGAGCAGCGCGTACCCGCCTTCCAGGCGCGCGGTGTACGAGCGGCCGCGCCGCCCGGCCTCGGCGAGTTGGTCGGGCCGGGCGGCGTTCTCGGTGCGGGGGTTCTTCGGGACGAGCCCGCCGTCCGGCATGTGCACGGTCATCCGCCCGGCCGCGCCGGCCTGGGTGCTGGCGACGGCGCGTTCGAGCGCGGCCGGGTCCTCGGTGACGACGAGGACGGGGCCGAGCGCGCTGGCCTGCCGCTCGGCGGTGGTCAGCGCGCGGTCGCGGGCGATCTCCCGGACGGTGAGGGCGAGCGGGATGAGGAACGCCAGGGCGACCATCGAGGTGACCGCCAGCGACACCAGGACGAGCGTCCGCCTCATGCGCCCGGGTCGGCCAGCCGGACCCCGACCCCGCGGACCGTGTGCAGGTAGCGGGGGGCGGCGGCGGTCTCGCCCAGCTTGCGGCGCAGCCAGGACAGGTGGACGTCGATGGTCTGGTCGTCGCCGTAGGCCTGCCGCCACACCTCGGCGAGCAGCTCGCGCCGCGCGACGACCCGGCCGGGACGGGCGGCGAGGTAGGCCAGCAGGTCGAACTCGCGGCGGGTCAGCTCCAGCGGCTTGCCGTCCAGCAGCGCCTCCCGGCGGTCGAGGTCGATGTGCAGGCCGCCCACGCTGAGCTCCGCGGTGGGCCCGGACCGCGCGGACCTGCGCAGCACCGCGGCGAGCCGGGCGCTGAGGTGCTCGATGGAGAACGGCTTGATGAGGTAGTCGTCGGCGCCCGCGTTCAGTAACCGGACGATCTCGGGCTCGTCGTCGCGCGCGGTCGCGATGATGACCGGCACGTCGGAGATGCCGCGCAGCATCTTCAGCACCTCGGCTCCGTCGAGGTCGGGCAGCCCGAGGTCGAGCACGACGACGTCGGGCGGGGACTGCGTGACCTCGCGCAGCGCGTCCATCGCGGTCCCGACGCTGCGCACGACGTGCGACCGGACGCTCAGCTCCCTGATCAAGGCGGTCCGGACGTTCGCGTCGTCCTCGACCACCAACACACTCGCCATGGCGGAACCGTATGCCACCATGTGCCCATGCGTCGCGCGATGTCGTATGTTGCCCCATGGGCCGGGGTGACCGCGCTCGCGGTGGCGCTCTCCTGGCTCGGGGTGCGCGGCGTCGTGCGCAGCGCGGTGTCGGACCGGTCGGCCCCGCCGCCGATCGCCGGGCCGGTGATCCATTCCAGCCCGTCCCCGCCGCCGGGACCGACGGGCATCGGGTCGCCCACCGCGCGGTCGAGTCCGCCGACGGGCCAGGACCAGGGGCCCCGGCCGTCCAAGACCCCGAAGGCGCCGCCCGGCAGGCCGGACGGCTCCGCCTCGCCCAAGCCGACCGACCACGTGCGCAGCTACGCCACGCGCGGCGGAAGCGCGGCGATGTCGATCGAGAAGGACCGGGTGCGCCTGGTGTCGGCGACCCCCAACCCCGGCTACGAGACGCGCGTGACGCAGACCGAGGGCTGGCTGCGCGTCGACTTCCTGTCCGACGAGCACACCTCGTCGATCATCGCGTCCTGGTACCAGCACGCCCCGACCGTCAAGGTCTACGAGTACTGAGCGGGGATCCACCGGTTTGTCGACCGTTTCGTGCCGCGACGGTTTCGGCGGCGAACCCAGCGGGAAACAGTGGGTCAAATCGCTGGGACCGGCGGGGGCGGTCGGAAAGGTCAACGGCTCCCATGGTTCTGGATCCCGGAGAGGCCGGGCGCGCCGGCGCCGCGGACGCCGAGGAGCGCCGCGCGCAGGTCCGCAAGGCCGCCGCCGCGAGCGTGATCGGCACCTCCATCGAGTGGTACGACTTCTTCCTCTACAACACCGCCGCGGCCATCGTCTTCAAGGACGTCTTCTTCCCCGAGTCGAGCGACTACGCGGGCACGCTGTCGGCGTTCGCGACCTACGCGGTGGGCTTCGCGGCCCGTCCGGTGGGCGCGGCGGTCTTCGGGCACTGGGGCGACCGGCTCGGCCGCAAGGCCACGCTGATCGTCACGCTCGTGCTGATGGGCGTGTCGAGCGCGCTGATCGGCGTGCTGCCGGGCACCGAGACGATCGGCTGGGCCGCGCCCGCCCTGCTGGTGTTCCTGCGGATCCTGCAGGGCATCGCGGTCGGCGGCGAGTGGAGCGGCTCGGTGCTGCTGTCGATGGAGTGGGGCGACCGGGAACGGCGCGGGCTGATGGCGAGCCTGCCGCAGCTCGGCGTCCCGATCGGGCTCATCCTCGGCACCGGCATGATGACCGCCATCGCCCTCTCCGCGGACGAGGCGTTCCGCGCCTGGGCATGGCGCATCCCGTTCCTGTTCAGCCTCGTCCTCGTCGCGATCGGGCTGTGGGTGCGGGTCCGGGTGATGGAGACGCCGCTGTTCGCCGAGGTCGTCAAGCGCGACGAGGTCGCCCGGGTACCGGTCGTCGAGGTCGTCAGGCGCCACCCCAAGGAGATCGTCCTGAGCGCGCTGCTGCGCTGCTCGGAGCAGATGCCGTTCTACCTGTTCACCTCGTTCGCGCTGACCTACGTGCACAAGCACCTCGACATGGCGCAGGGGCTCGCGCTCAGCGCGGTGACGGCGGCGGCCGCGCTGGAGCTGTTCACGATCCCCGCCTCCGGGCATCTCGGCGACCGCATAGGGCCCCGGCGGGTGTACGCGGCCGGCTCGATCTGCGTGGCGCTGTTCGCGTTCCCGTACTTCGCGCTGCTCAACACCGAGATCGCGGCGCTGGTCGTCGTCGCGGTGGTGGTGGCGCAGATCCCGCACGCCGTCCAGTACGGGCCGCAGGCGTCGCTGATCGCCTCGACGTTCCCCACGCGGCTGCGGTACGGCGGGGCGGGCATCGGCTACCAGCTCGCCTCGGTGTTCGCGGGCGGCCCCGCGCCGCTGCTCGCGACGTGGCTGCTGCACGACTACGGCTGGCAGGCCATCTCGATCAGCATGATCGTGGCCTCGGTGCTGACCCTCGGTGCGCTCGCCCTGCTGCCCGCGCCGGTCCCGGACCGGACGGAGGTCAGTACTGCGACGTGACGAACCGCTGCGGCATGATGAACATCGCGGTCGCCTCGACCGTGACGCGCCCGTCCGGCGCGCTGATCGTCCCGGACGCGTAGACCTTGCGCCCCTCCACCCGGCTCGCCTTCGCCTCCACCTGGAGCGGGACGCCGAGCGGGGTGGGGCGCCGGTAGCGCGTCTCCAGGGTCGCGGTCATGCCCGGGTTGCCGCTGGCGGCCGCCGCCATGCCGAGCGCCTGGTCGAGCACCATCGCGGAGACGCCGCCGTGCACGTACGAGGGCGGGCCCTCGTAGACGGCGCCGAGCGTGAACGTGCCGCGGACGATGCCGTCCGAGTCGGCCTCCAGGACGATCGGCGGCGCGAGGGGGTTGAGCGCCCCGGCGACGGGGTTGGCGATCTGGCGGTCCATGCGGGTCTCGCCGGGCGTGGCGAACGGCGGCGCGTCGCGGCGCTCGGCGGAGAGCCGGGCGGTCAGCGCCGCGATCTCGTCCGCCACCGCGGCGGCCTCGGCGGCCCCGGCGGCGGTGAGGACGGTGGCCTCGGCGAGTTCGCGCACGCGGGCGGCGAGACCCGTCAGCGCCGCGGCCTCGTCGTCCCCCAGCACGGGCCGGTCCATCGGGATCTCGCTCAACTCAGCCTCCTCGCGGGGCATGCCCCCTCGCCCCATTGGCCGAACGAAATTCTAGAAGATGCGGGCGACCGGTCCGGACACCGGTCCCGCTGAGCGGTCGCCGCGCGGGCGCGCCCGGCTCCTATAGATTCCTGCGTATCCCCTGCAGGGACACTCGACGAGGACATGAGGACGCCCCGTGACGGACCAGCCCCCACCGCCGCCTTCCGACCAGCCCCCGCCTTCCGACCAGCCCCCGTCGTTCGACAAGGCGCCGTCTTCGGACCAGCCGCCCTCGTTCGACCAGGCGCCGCCCTCCGACCAGCCGCCGCCTCCCCAGCAGCCGCCGCCCTATTACGGCGCCTACGGCCAGCCGCCCGGGCAGCCCGGCCTGCCGCCGGGTCCGCCGCCCGGTGCGCAGCCCGGCGCCGCGTACGACCCGCGCTACGGGTACGGCCCTCCCGGCGTCCCGTACGCCGCGCAGAACCCGGGCGAGGAGACGACCTGGGCGATCTTCGCCTACGTCGGGAACGTGCTGATCGGCTTCATCCCGCCGCTGGTCATCTACCTGGTGAAGAAGAACACCTCGCCGTTCACCCGGTTCCACGCGGCGCAGTCGATGAACTACCAGCTCACGATGCTCATCCACCTGCTGGCCGTGGCTGCGCTCTGCGCCCCGCCGGCCATCGTGATGAAGGAGCCCGCGTTCCTCGTCCCGCTCATCCTCCCGTACCTGGAGGTGCTGATCGGGGGCTGGGTGTTCCTCATCCTCGGCGCGGTGAAGGCCGGCAAGGGGCAGTACTACCGGTTCCCGACGTTCTTCTGCTTCCGCATGATCCGCTAGCTCACAGGTGGGCGCGGGCGTACTCGTCCAGCACCGGCAGGACCGCGTCGCGGCCGCCCGCGGGGACGCGCAGCACGACCTCCTCGATCCCGAGCGAGGCGTAGTGGTCGAGCTTCCCCGGGGTGGGCAGCGTCCCGAACGGGATCACGGGCACCGGGTCGCGGCCCGCGTCCTCGCAGGCGCGGCGCAGCGCGGGCAGGGCCTCGCGGACGCCCGCGCCGCCGATCGGCATCCACCCGTCCCCGTACTCGGCGATGTGCGCGAACAGGGTGGGGCCGGGGGCGCCGCCGAGCAGCACGGGGACGCGGCGGGACGGCTTGGGCCACGCACGGCTAGCGGCGAAGCTCACGAACTCCCCCTCGAAGGACGCCTCCTCGTCCGTCCAGAGGGCCCGCATGGCGAGGACGTGCTCGCGCGCCACGGCCCTCCGCCGCTTCCACGGGACGCCGTGGTCCGCGCCCTCCTCGGCGTTCCACCCGTAGCCGATGCCGAGCACGACCCGTCCGGGGGCAAGCCGGTCGAGGGTGGCGACGGCCTTGGCGGTGACGATCGGCTCGCGCTGGGCGGGCAGCAGGACGCCGGTGCCGAGGACGATCCGCTCGGTCGTGACGGCGGCCGCGGCGAGCGACACGAGCGGGTCGAGGGTGCGGGAGTACTCCTCGGGCAGGGTCTCGGCGCCCGTCGGCGCCGGGGTGGCGCGGGACACGGGGATGTGCGTGTGCTCGGGGAGGTAGAGGGAGGCGAACCCGCGCGCCTCCGCCTCCCCGGCCAACTCGTGCGGCGCCATGGTCAGGTCGGTCGCGAACATCGTGATGCCGAGGCGCATGCCGAGTCCCTCCGTCAAGGTCCCCGCAGCCTATCGGCGTGACCAAGCGATAGCTCGGCGCGGCTCAGCCGCCGAGATCGCAGACGGCCGCGGTGGCGTCGTCGTGGACCTTGCCCCGCGGCCAGCGGACGGCCCGGGGGTCGGTGCGCTCGGCCTCCCGCGTCCGCTCGATCAGCGCCGCGGGCCCCCGGTCGGCGGCCAGCGCCGCCAGCCCTGCCCAGCCGGTGGCGCCGAACATGTCGGCGAGGCGCGTCGCGCCGTCGGTCAGCAGGAACGCGCGGCGCAGGTCGGCGGCCGGCACCGTGCCGGTGATCGCGGCGTCGGCCACGGCCGGGTCCGCGGCGGCGTAGTCGCGGCCCCCGGTGATCTCCCGCAGGCCGTCGCGGCCGTCCAGCAGGACGGTCGAGTCGGCGAGCACCAGGTAGTCGACCAGGTCGCCCCGCCGCCGCAGCGCGAGCACGGTCGCCGCCGGGGTCGTCGGGACCCGCAGGTCGCAGGTGGCCCGGTGCGCGGCGGCCACGTCCGCGATCGCCCCGGCGAGCCGCGCGACCAGCGGCCGGGCGCCGGGCCGGTGCGCGCCCTCGGGCGGCCCCACCGGCGGGCCGGCCTGCGGCCCGAACCCTTCGAGCAGCCGCGCCAGGAGCCGGGTGCCGAGCGACCGGGAGTACCAGGCGTTTCCGTGCGCGCAGCCGAGGTCGGTGCCGAGGGGCAGCCCGCACCCGTCGAGCACCACGACCGCTCCGGCGGCGGCCGCCACGAAGTCCTCGTTGGGCCGCTCTAGGCTGCCCTGGTCCGTCGCCCACTCCACCCGCATCCGTCCACATCCTCCCGTCGGCCGGTCCCCAGTATGGGCCGGACGGCGCGGGCGCGCTCTCAGACAAGGACGGCCCGGTCGTCCACGCGAGCGACGGCCCGGACGGGGGCCCCGTCCGCGCCCGCCAGGGCCAGCGGGAACAGGGAGACGTCGATCGCGCAGCCCGCCGCCTGGGCGTCGGCGAGGCGGCCGAGACCGGTCAGGTTCTCCGCGATCACCGCTCCGGCGCCGCAGAGGACGCGGTGGGCGGTGAGCGAGAAGTCGTCCGAGCCGGGCGGCGGGGTGCGGTCCACGCTGAGCGCGTCGATGCCCACCGTCAGCACGCCCGCGGCGACGATGGCCTCCGCCGTCTCGGGCGCCGGATAGGGGTGGGCCAGGTAGTCGGCGGTCCCCCAGCGCTCCGACCAGCCCGTCGCGATGAGCAGGACGTCGCCCGGCGCGAGACCCGCCGGGACGGCGTCCGGCGGGATCGGCGCGCGGGGCGGCAGGCCCCGCACGTCCATCACCACGGCCGGACCGGTGAACCGCGCCAGCGGCAGCTCGTCCAGCCTCGGCAGCGCGTCGTCGATGTGGAACGGGGCGTCCACGTGCGTGCCGGTCTGCGACCCCAGGTGCAGCCGGAGCACGTTCACGCCCGCCTCCGCGACCGTGAGGGCCGGGACGGCCTCCACCTCGGGGTCGCCCGGGTAGACCGGCATGCCCGTGGTGATCGGCACCGACAGGTCGAGCAGCTCAACGCCCATGTAATCGATTATCCCGGCCGCACCCCCACCCGGTAGCGTTGCGGCGTGTTGCCACATGTGACCGCCATCCGCTACGTGACGCCGCTCCGCGAGGGCGGATCGCTTCCGGGCGTCGTCGAGGCCGACGACCTCGGCACCTACGTCATGAAGTTCCACGGGGCCGGGCAGGGCCGCAAGGCGCTGATCGCCGAGGTGATCGCCGGCGAGCTGGCGCGCCGCCTCGGCCTGCGGGTGCCCGAGCAGGTGCTCATCGACCTGGACCCGGCGATCGGACGGCACGAGCCCGACCCCGACGTGCAGGACCTGCTGAAGGCCAGCCCCGGCTGGAACCTCGGCGTCGACTTCCTGCCCGGCTCGCTCGGCTTCGACCCGCTCGGCTGGAGCCCCGACCCCGGCTTCGCCTCCCGGGTGCTGTGGTTCGACGCGTTCATCGGCAACGTCGACCGCAGCTGGCGCAACCCGAACATGCTCGTGTGGCACGGCGACGTGTGGCTCATCGACCACGGCGCGAGCCTGATCTTCCACCACGCGTGGTCCAACGCGGCCCGGCTGTTCTCCGGCCCGTACGACGTGGACGACCACGTGCTGACCCCGTACGCGACCCGGCTGGAGGAGGCCGAGGCGGAGCTCGCCCCCAGGATCACCGAGGGGCTGCTGCGCGAGGTCGCCGACCTCGTGCCCGACCACTGGCTGGAGGGCGAGCCCGGCTTCGCCGACCCGCAGGCGCTCCGCGACGCCTACGTCGACATCCTGCTGCCGCGCGCCGGGAAGCCGCGCGACTGGCTGCCCGGCCTCGACGTCAGCGGCCACCGCCCGGACACCTCCGCCCGGCGCGGCCAGAACCGTCCCGGCTGGCTCGGAGGCGCCTCGTGACCTCCGGCAGGACGACCAACATCAGGACGGCGGCCGAGCCCGCGGTGTTCGAGTACGCCGCGCTGCGCGTCGTCCCGCGCGTCGAGCGGGGCGAGTCCATGAACGTCGGCGTGGTCGTGTACTGCCGCGCCCTCGACTACCTCGGGTGCCGCACCCACCTCGACGAGCGGCGCCTGCTCGCCCTGGACCCGGCGCTCGACCTGGCGGGCGTCCGGGCCGCCCTCAACGCGGTGGACGCGGTCTGCTGCGGCGGGGAGCGCGCCGGCCAGGCCGCGAAGGAGGCCCCCGGCGCGCGCTTCCGGTGGCTGACCGCGCCGCGCAGCACGATCGTGCAGCCGGGCCCGGTGCACGCCGGGCTCACCGGCGACCCGGCCGCCGAACTCGACCGGCTCCTCGACCTGCTGGTCCGGTAGCGGCCGGCCTGGCCCGGCTTCGGATCAGGTCCACTCCCAGCGGATGCCGTGGTAGCCGGCGGCCATCCCGAACTCGATGAAGTGGACGCTCTGGTAGCTGGACAGCCGCAGGTCGGCGGTGTCCTTCAGCGCGGTGTGCCCGTCGGGGCGCCACGTCCGGTAGCAGCGGGCGGGCAGCGCCGCCGGATGGAACCGGATCTCGATGAGGTACTCGTGCTGCGGGGTGCGGAAGCCGCGGCCCTCCTCGGTCACGGGCGGGCCGGTCTCCTCGAACCCGAAGCCGTACTCCAGCAGGTAGGTCTCGCCGCGGCCGAGCGCCCGGTCGAACAGCAGCTCGGCGGCGATGAGGCCGCTCGCCTCGTCCATCCGGACGCGGCCGAACCGGCACCCGCGCACGGTGCGCGACGAGGGCAGCACGCCCTGCGGGTGGTGGTAGACGGCGATCCAGCGGTCCACGCCGCGCTGCTGGGCCTGGAACACCGCGCGGACCCGGACCTCGCGCAGTTCCCGCCGCCGCCCGATGATGTACTGGTCGTGCAGGCTGAGGCCGGTGAGCTGCCGCTCGCCGCGGTCGCCGATCTCGTCCAGCAGGTCGCGGACGCCGGGCTCGGGGCACAGCTCCTCGACCGGCAGCCAGGGCCCGGCGGGACGGTCGGTGGTCGGCCTGAGCAGCGTCAGCAGGGAGTGCCGCGGCAGCTCGAGGATGGTCTCCAGGCCGCGGACGGCGCGCAGGGAGTCTGCGCGCTCGGGCCGGGTCCGGCCGCGCTGCCAGTAGCTCAGGGTGGACAGGCTGACCGCGATGCCCTGCTCCTCCAGGCGGCGCCGCAGCGAGTCGAGGCTCAGTCCGCGCGCCTGGATGGCGGCGTGCAGGGCGACGTTGAACGGCCCGTACTGGAGGACCTGGAGAAGATCGTCCTCTGCGACACTCTGCATGCTCGGCCTCCGGATCGGCTCCGGCCGGCCCCCGCAAAACGGCCTTGACTACCGCAATTGCAACTTCCGCGCTCACTGTAAGGCTCCGCGGGCGGGATGCCAACAGGCAAACTGTCACAACCGTCGGCCCCGGCTTCCGCCGAAGCGGTCACCGGGGCCCGGTCGCGCCGTGGCGATGAATCCTACCGACGTGATCCGGTCCCCGCCCGCCGCTCGCACGGCGGGCGGGGTGCCGGATTCCCGGGTCCGCCGGCGCGGACCGGACCCGGAGGCCCTGTCAGAGGCTGCGCTTGTTGAGCAGGCGGTTCGGCGTCCCGGACGGGTTGCCGCTGATCACGCCGCTGACCGCGTTGGAGGTCAGCCAGCTGCGGATGGTGCTGTAGGAGGCGTTGCCGTTCGCGGCCTTGTAGAGGGCGGCGACACCGGTGACGTGCGGGGTGGCCATCGAGGTGCCGCTGATGGTGTTCGTCCCGCCGTTCAGCCAGGTCGAGGTGATGGACGTCCCCGGTCCGTACAGGTCGACGCAGGACCCGTAGTTGCTGTAGGAGGCCTTGGCGTCGCTGCTCGTGCTCGCCGCGACGGTCGTCGCGTTCGCCGCGCTCGCCGGCGAGTAGTTGCAGGCGTTGCCGTTGTCGTTGCCCGCGGCGACGGCGAGGAAGACGCCGGAGCTCGCGAGGCTGTTGGCGGCGGAGTTCACCGAGGAGGAGTAGCCGCCGCCGAGCGACATGTTGGCCACCGCCGGGTTGGAGTGGTTGCTCGCCACCCAGTTCATGCCCGCGATGACGCCGGAGTACGTGCCGCTGCCCTGGCAGTTCAGCACGCGGACACCGCGCAGGTAGACGTTCTTGGCGACGCCGTAGGAGGTGGAGCCGACCGTCCCGGCGACGTGCGTCCCGTGGCCGTTGCAGTCGACACCGTTGCCGCCGGTCGCGTCGTACACGTTGGACGCGCGCCCGCCGAACTGCGGGTGCGAGGTGTAGATGCCGGTGTCGATGATGTAGGCGTACACGCCCGCGCCGGTCGAGTTGTAGGTGTAGCTCTTCGACAGCGGGAGGGCGGTCTGGTCGATGCGGTCGATGCCCCACGACGGCGGGTTCGACTGCGTGGTGTCGGCGCGGACGACCGCGTCCTGCTCGATCGACGCGACGCCGGGCGTGCGGCGCAGCTTCGCGAGCTGGTCGGAGCTGAGCTTGGCGGCGAATCCGTTCAGCACCTTGCCGAAGCGGTGGGTGGTGCTGATCCCGCGCTTGGACACGGTGGCGCCGACCGACACACCGGACTTCAGCGTCACGATGTACTGGCCGGCGACGCCCTGGCCCGGGGCGGCGAGGGTGAGCGGCGCGTTGGGGGTCACGGCCTGGGCGGGGGTGGCGAGGACGGCGGCGAGGGGCGCCGCGGCGAGGGCCGCGAGCAGGGGCTTCTTCATCGAAACTCCGTTCGTGGGGGGCACCCCGGCCACAGGGGGAGGCCGGGGTCACGAAGCCGATCGATGTGAATGCTCTGCGAGAACGCGAGAAAGCGTCAACATTTCGACGCCGACTGGATTTCAGCTGTTAATGCCACTCCCACTCGATGCCGACGATGCCGCGCCTGACGGCCCCGACCGCGAGGTTCGCGCTGCCCGAGGTGCCGATCCACAGCTCGCCGAGCCGCCTGCGCGGGGACGAGGAGCCCTCGGCCGTGAAGCCGTAGCAGCGCGCGGGCAGCCGGTCGCCGTCGAACTGGACGAGCGCCACGTAGTCGTGGACCGGGTGGGAGAAGCGCCGGTCGTAGCTGTCGGGTGCGGGCTGCCCCACCGGACCGAGCTCGTACTCGACGACCGCCGTGTCCCCCGTCGACAGCACCCGGTCGAAGACCAGCTCGAACGCCACCAGCCCGCCCTCGGCGCGGATCCGGCCCGGGCGGCAGTACCGCACGTCCACCAGCCCGGCCGGGTCGCCGCCCGCCCCGTTGCCCGTCTGGTGGACGCAGACCACGCGGTCGATGTCGTCGCCCACCGCCCGCAGGACGGTCCGCACCGACAGCGTCCAGGACCGGCGGGCCTCGTCCAGCCGGAAGACGTCGTGGACGCTGAGACGTTCGAGCCGGTGGTCGCCGGACCGGTCGAGCTGGCCCACCAGGCAGGCGTAGCGTTCGGGATCGGGCCACAGGTCCCGGACGCCCCGGCCGCGCTCCCCCGCGTTCGGCTGCCCGGCGCCGCCCCCGCCGCGCGCGGCGGGCCCCCGGACGGGCGCGACGGCGTGCGCGGGGTCGTCCAGCAGCTCGGTGAGGGTGCCGGACGGCACCTGGAGGATCTCCTCCAGCGCGATGACCACGGTGCGCGAGCGCGGTCTGCTGCGGCCCCGCTGCCAGTAGCTGAGGGTGGCCACGCTGACCGTGAGGCCGCGCCGGCCGAGCCGGTGGCGGATCCGCTCCAGGGTCAGCCCGCTCGACTGGATCGCCTGCCGCAGTGCCCCGGCGAACTCCACGGCGGGATGGTACCCGGCAGGGAAGATCGAATCAGAGACCAGGGCAGATCAGGCACGTAATGACAATCACCTGAGAATCCCAGGAAAGGAGCGTTTCAGAACAGAATCGACATAAACGAGCCCGACTCGGTGAACCCCACCCGGCGGTAGGCCGCCCGCGCCCGCGTGTTGTAGTCGTTGACGTACAGCGAGACGGTCGGCGCGATGCTGTGCAGCGCCTCCCGCACCACCGCCGACATCCCGGTCTCCGACAGGCCCCGCCCCCGCAGGTCGGGGGGCACCCACACGCCCTGCACCTGGCAGGCCAGCGGGGTGACGGCGCCGACCTCGGCCTTGAACATCACGCGGCCGTCCTCGATCCGGGCGAAAGCGCGGCCGTCGCGGATCAGCTCGGCGACGCGGGCCCGGTAGAGCACGCCTCCGTCGCCGGCGTTGGGCGACACCCCGACCTCTTCGGTGAACATTGCCACGCAGGCCGGGTAGACGATGTCGAACTCCTCCATCCGGACCCGGCGCACGCCGGGGTCGGCGGGCACGTCCGGGACGGTGGAGGTCGCCATCACCGGCTGCTCGGCGCGGACGGCCCTCGGCGGCCCCCAGTAGGGCGCCAGGATCTCCCACAGCTCCCCGACCGCGTCGACGGGCCCGACGATGGACGAGCAGCGCCGCCCCTGGGCCTGGGCCCGCTCGGCGAACGCCCGGACCGCCTCCGGCCCGGCCGCGACCGGGATGAGGTTGGCGCCCGAGTAGCACAGCGAGACGAGCCGGCCCTCGCGCAGGTAGCCCCACATCTGGGCGCCGAGGCGGCGCGGATCGAGCCCCGCGGCGTGCACGCGGGAACTGACGAACACGTTGGACACCGGGTCGGCGTCCAGGATCGCGAGGGCCTCCGCACGGTACCGGTCGTCCAGCACGCGCACCGGCATCGAGCCCAGCATCCGCACGGCTACCGGCCCCCGGGCCTCACCACTGAAAGCTCCACGTGGACAAGCCTATGCCGTCCCGAGGCCGCGCACCTCCGCGCCCTCGGTCACAGGCCCGTCCGGCGGCGGATCAGCGGCGGGTCACCGGTGGGCCGCCGCCTGCTCCGCCCGGTCCGCCTTGGCCGCCTTGGCCGCGGCGGGCTCGGGCCCGGCCGTGCAGCTCTGGTCCGGTCCGGGCCGGCTCGCGGGGAGCCTCCCGGCGTCGAGATAGGCGGCGACGGCCCCGTCGACGCACTTGTCATCGGACAGCGAGACGCCGTGGTTGTGCCCGCCGGCCTGGACGAGCAGCCGGGACGTCGGGAACAGGCCGTGCATCTCAAGCGCGCCCGGATACGGGGTCGCGGCGTCCTCGGTGGCCTGCACCATCAGGATCGGCGGCAGCGCGGGGCCGCCCTCCACCCGCGGCGGCGGGCCGCCGGGAATCCCCCAGAAGGCGCAGGGCGCGTTGTACCAGGTGTTGCTCCAGGTCTCGAAACGGTAGCCCTGGCGGTAGAGGCGCTCGCTGTCGGCGTGCCAGCGCCCCCAGTCGCGCGGCCAGGCGGCGTCGCGGCACTGGACGGCGCTGTAGACCGTGTAGTTGTTCTGCTCGAGCCGCGACGGGGGCTGCCACGCCTTGCGCAGCGGCGCCGGGTCGTGCCGGACGGCGTAGGCCGACAGCGCCCTCGCGTGCGCGGCCCAGCCGTAGTCGCCGTAGCCGTCGGCGAGGAACACGTCGTCCAGCTCGGAGGGCCCGATCCGCCCGTCGAGCGGCTTGGCCTTGAGCTCGGCCCGCACCCTGGCGTAGGCGGCGGCGACCTCGGCTCCGGAGCCCCCGAGCCGGTAGGCCGCGTGGTGGCGGGCGATCCAGGCGAAGTACGCGTTGATGCGCTTCTCGAAGGCGACGTTCTGGTCGAGGTTGTCGCCGTACCAGACCCCGCTCGGCCGGACGACGCTGTCGAGCACCATGCGGCGGACCCGCTGCGGGTACATCGTCGCGTACACCGCGCCGAGGTACGTGCCGTACGAGTAGCCGAAGTAGTTGATCTTCTGCTGGCCGAGGGCGGCGCGGACGGCGTCCATGTCGCGGGCCCAGTCGGCGGTGCCCATGTGCGGAAGGATCCTGCCGTACCGGCGGGCGCAGTCGTCGGCGTAGCGCCGGGCCCCGTCCTTCCAGGCCTCCTCCTCCGCCGCGCTCGCGGGGACGGCGTCGGGGCGGGCGCGGCCCGGGTTCTGGTACTTCGGGTCGCAGACGAGTTCGGGCTCGCTGGCGCCGACGCCGCGCGGGTCGAAGCCGATCCAGTCGTAGGACGCGGCGACCCGCTTCGGCAGCGAGTCCGTGAAGAAGGCGGGCAGGTCGCGCCCGTGCGCGCCGGGCCCGCCCCGGTTGAGCAGCACCACGCCCTGGGACCGCGGCGCGGTGTGCGGGGCGCGGGTGAGTCCGAGGGTGATCTGCTCGCCGGCCGGGTCGGCGTGGTCGAGCGGCACCCGGAGGGACGCGCACTGCAGGCCCTTGAGCCGGGCGCCCTCCACCGGGTCCTTGGCGGGGCAGGGCTTCCAGGCGAGGCCGGCGGGCCTCGGCTCGGGAGGGGGCGCGGGCGCGGCGGCCACGGGCGCCCCCAGTGCGGCGGCCCCGGCGACCGCGAGCGCGGCCGCGACGGCCGCCGTCACCGCCACGGCCCTCTTTCCAGCGTCGGTCAGCACCTTCGCTTTCTACCGGTGGGACGGCCCGGAGTCGCGCATCCCGGGATCGCGCGATTCCACCCCCAAACGAGACCACCCCCGACAAGTCCCGAAAAGCGAACGCGGCGCGCCCGGCCCGCCCCGGAGAGGGGGCGGGACGGGCACGCCGCGCGACGGCGCGCTACCCGGGTGCCGTGCTACCCGGGGCTACCCGAGCGCCATGCGCCCGAGCGCTGTGCCACTGAACGCTGTGCCACTGAACGCTACGGGCGTCCGACCGGAAGGTCCTTGCCCGCGGAGGCCCGCGCGGCCTTCGCGGTCATGGCCGTCGGGTCGGGGTCGTTCAGCGCCGGGACGGCCTTGCAGTAGGCGTCCGGACCGCGGTGGCTCGCCGGCAGCGCGCCGGTGTCGAGGTACGCCGCGACCTTGTCGTCCAGGCACGCGTTGCCGTTGAGCGTGTTGGCGTGGGTCTTGCCGCCGACCTCGAACACCAGGCGCGAGGACGGGAAGACCTTGTGCATCTCCAGGCCGCCCGCGACCGGGGTGGCCGCGTCCTGGGTGGACTGGACGAGCAGCATGCCGGCCAGGCCCTTGGCGCCCTTCAGCCTGAACGCCGGACCGCCCTGGAACGGCCAGAAGGCGATCGGGGCGTTGAACCAGACGTTGCTCCAGGTGTTGAACCGGTAGCCCTGCCGGTAGAGCTTGGCGGCGTCGTTGTGCCACTTGCTCCAGCTGCGCGGCCACCGGGCGTCGGCGGCCTGGACGGCGTTGTAGACGGCGAAGCCGTTGTCGTCGCCGCCGGGGCTCATCCAGTCGAGGAGGCCGGAGGCGTCGTTGTCGTTGACCCACGCCGAGAGCGCCTGCGCGAACGGGATGTAGTAGCCCGTGTTGTAGCCGGCGGACAGCACCGTGTCGTCCAGCTCGTCCGGCCCCATCTGGCCGCCGATCGGCGCCTTCTTCGCGGCGGCGCGGACGGCGTAGTACTTGGCCTCGACCGCCTTCTCGGTCTTGCCGAGGTGGTAGAGCGAGTCGTACTTGGCCATCCAGGCCCACCAGGCCTTCATGTTGTGCTCGAAGGCCTTGTCCTGCTCCAGCTGGGCGTCGTACCAGACCGTCTTCGGGTTGACGTTGCCGTCCAGCACCATCCGGTTCACGCGCTTGGGGAAGAGCGTGGCGTAGGTGGCGCCGAAGTAGGTGCCGTACGAGAAGCCGTACCAGCTGATCTTGTCCTGGCCGAGCGCGGCGCGGATCGCGTCGACGTCGCGCGCGGCGTCGGTGGTGCGCATGTGCGGCAGCAGCCAGCCGAACTTCTTCGCGCAGTCCTGCGCGTACTTCCTCGACTTGGCGATCCAGGCCTTCTCCTCCTTGGCGGAGGAGGGGACGTAGTCCGGCCGGATCGGGTCGGAGAAGTGCGGGTCGCAGGTCAGCGCGGGCTTGCTGGAGCCGACGCCGCGCGGGTCGAAGCCGATGATGTCGTACTTGGCGGCGACGTCCGCGTGCCCGGTGCCGCCGATCCAGCGGGCGAGGGCCGGCGCGTACTGGAGGCCGGAGCCGCCCGGGCCGCCCGGGTTCACGAACAGGGTGCCCTGGTAGTTCTTGTCGTCGGTGTGCTTGAAGCGCGACACCGCGATGGAGATCTTGCGGCCGTTGGGCCGGCTGTAGTCGAGGGGCACCTCGACCTGGGCGCACTGCGCCTTGTTCATCGGGTCATTCGGGCCGCTGACCTCGCACTTGCCCCAGTCGATGCCCGTGGCCGCGACCGTGGCGGCACCGGACCGCCCGGTGTCCGCGCTGGCGGAGACGGCGTACCCCGCCCCGCCCGCCGCCACGACCGCAGCGGTCGCGACGAGAACGATCCTTTTCACTTGACCCCCTCAGATCGGCGACTCCGGGCCGGCGCCATGCCGGAGGGGGGTGCCGCCGATGCGTAGCGGAATGCGGATTTCCTGCGTGTGGCCGGCCATGCCGGACCCCGGGGATCGCTCCCCGGGGTCCGGTCCGCATGACCTGCGACCGGCGTCAGCGGATGACGTCGGACTTCAGCTGCGCGGCCTTCAGCGAGCCCGTGCCGCTCAGCGTCCGCGCGGTCGCCGTGGACGGCGGCTTCGGGTCACCGAGCTGCGGGACGTGGACGGTGCGCGCCGCCGGACGCTCTCCCCGCAGGAAGTAGGCGTCGAAGTAGGCGTCCACCTGGGCGGAGCCGCGGTGCACGATGCAGTGCGTGCGGTCGCCGTCCTGGACGACCAGGCGCGAGCCCTTGAGCCTGCGGTGCAGTTCCAGCGCGCCCGCGTACGGCGTGGCCGCGTCCGCGGTCGACTGGAACATGAGGATGTTGTTCGGCAGGTCGCGGGTGTGGCCGATGTTCACCGGCTTGCCGGCCTTGGCGGGCCAGAACAGGCACGGCGCGTTGAACCAGGCGTTACTCCACGTCATGAACGGGTGCTTGCGGTTCACACGGTCGTTGTCCCGCTGCCACTTCTTCCAGCTCAGCGGCCACTGCACGTCGGTGCACTCGGTCGCGGCGTACATCACGTAGCCGTTGTCGTCGGCACCGCCGGACGTCGGGGAACCGAAGGTCCCGACGAAGGTGGAGGTGTCGCCGGTCTTGTAGGCGGCGAGCCCGGCGGCGTAGCCGTGCCAGATGGCCTGGCTGCGGCGGTAGCCGGCGTTGAGCAGGACGTCGGTCAGCTCGTCGGGGCCGACGGCGTACTCCTGCCCGTCGAAGGTGGCGTAGGCCGGGTTCGACTTGAGCTTGTTTCGCAGGCCGTAGAAGAAGTCATGGACCTGGCGCTGCGTGCTGCCGAGGTGGTACACCGAGTCGTACTTGGCGATCCAGCCGAAGTAGTACTCGATGTTCTTGTCGAAGGCGACGTCCTGGTTGAGGTTGGCGTCGTACCAGACGTCGGACGGGCCGACGTTGCCGTCCAGCACCATCTTGTCCACGCGCTTCGGGTACACGGTCGCGTACGCGGAGCCGAGGTAGGTGCCGTACGAGGCGCCGTAGTAGTCGAGCTTGTCGTTGCCCAGCGCCTTGCGGATCGACTCCATGTCGTTGACCGAGTCGATCGTCTTGACGTGGTTCAGCAGCCCGGTCGTGTCGGCCTTGCCGCACGCCTCGGCGTAGCCCTTGGACAGCTTCAGCCACGTGCTGACCGACTTGCGGTCGCCGGTGCCGTAGTCCGGGCGCGGGGCGTTGGTGTAGTTCGGGTCGCAGGTGAGCGCCGGGACGCTCATCCCGACGCCGCGCGGGTCGAAGCCGATGACGTTGTACGCCTCGCGCATCGGGGCGGAGTTCTGCGCGAACACGCGAGGTCCGAACAGGGCGCCGCCGCCGCCCGGGCCGCCCGGGTTGACCACGATGTCGCCCTTGGCCGGACCGGATCCGGTGTGGGGCGTCTTGGTGAGCTGGATCGTGATCTTCTTGCCGTTCGGCTTGGAGTAGTCCATCGGCACCGACAGCTCGGCGCACTGCACGATCTTGGAGACCGGGTACAGCGCGTCGTAGTAGTCGTGCACCGTCTGGACGAAGTCCGCGGGGCAGGCGTGCCACTGGGCCGCGGCGGGGTTGAATCCTCCGGCCGTTCCGGCGGAGGGGCTCGCGGCCTGCGCGCTTGTGGCGGCGAGACCGGTGAGACCGAGCCCGGCCACCGCGGCCACGACAACAGTCCTCTTCACATATCCCCCTATCGCGCCGACTCTCGGTTGAGTCAGACATACGGGTCAATGAGCGAAGATTGTGGCGGTTCCGACTTCCGACCCGACAGGGGCCCATCACAGTGGATGCTGAATCGTGACAAGATCAGCGGAACTCTGTGATATCTGCGGACGTTCCGGTCCCGGATGCCCGCCTGCGACACGGGTTCCGGACATGCGAAAGCCCCGGGTCGCAGACCCGGGGCTCTGGGGTTTCGCTACGGCGCCGGCCCGCGGCGCCGGCCGGCAGGCGCGCCGCCGGCAGGCCGCTTCGTCAGCCGACCACCACGTCGGCGCCCGGTCCGGAGACCGCGCCGTTCTCGTCGATCTCGATGCCCATCTCGTCGGCGATGCGCATCGCCTCCTCGATCAGGGTCTCGACGATCTGCGCCTCGGGGACGGTCTTGACGACCTGTCCCTTGACGAAGATCTGGCCCTTGCCGTTGCCGGACGCGACGCCGAGGTCGGCCTCGCGGGCCTCGCCGGGACCGTTCACCACGCAGCCCATCACCGCGACGCGCAGCGGGACCGGGAAGTCCTTCAGGCCGGCGGTCACCTGCTCGGCGAGCGAGTACACGTCCACCTGCGCGCGGCCGCAGGACGGGCAGGAGACGATCTCCAGGCCGCGCTTGCGCAGCCCCAGCGACTCCAGGATCGCCGTGCCGACCTTGACCTCCTCGACCGGCGGCGCGGACAGCGAGACCCGGATGGTGTCGCCGATGCCCTCCGCGAGCAGCGCGCCGAACGCGACGGCCGACTTGATCGTGCCCTGGAACGCCGGGCCCGCCTCGGTGACGCCGAGGTGCAGCGGGTAGTCGCAGGCCGCCGCGAGCTTGCGGTACGCCTCGATCATCACGACCGGGTCGTTGTGCTTGACCGAGATCTTGATGTCGCGGAAGTCGTGCTCCTCGAACAGCGAGCACTCCCACAGCGCCGACTCCACCAGCGCGTCGGGGGTGGCCTTGCCGTACTTCTCCAGCAGCCGCTTGTCCAGCGAACCGGCGTTGACCCCGATGCGGATCGGCACGCCCGCGTCCTTGGCGGCGCGGGCGATCTCGCCGACCTTGTCGTCGAACTTCTTGATGTTGCCCGGGTTGACCCGGACGGCCGCGCAGCCCGCGTCGATCGCCGCGAACACGTACTTCGGCTGGAAGTGGATGTCGGCGATGACGGGGATCGGCGACTTGCGCGCGATCGCCGGCAGCGCTTCGGCGTCGTCCTGCGACGGCACCGCGACGCGGACGATCTGGCATCCGGACGCGGTCAGTTCCGCGATCTGCTGGAGCGTGGCGTTCACGTCGGCGGTGAGGGTGGTGGTCATCGACTGCACCGACACCGGGGCGTCGCCGCCGACCGGTACGTCACCGACCATGATCTGCCGGGACTTGCGGCGGGGCGCGATCGGATCGGGCGCCCCCTGCCCGTCGCCATCGCCGCGGACGCTCGGCATTCCCAGTGAAACGCTCATCCCTCTCCTCATGTTTTCGGCCCCGTACAAAGCCTAGGTGCCCCGCGCGGCTGAGTTGACGGCACCCGTCGTCCAACAGTGTGACCATATGACCACACTCGGTAAACATCGTGTGTCATTCCGGTAGTCGGAGGGGGTTGAGGAGGTCGGCGAGGATCAGCAGCACACCGAACCCCACCAGCAGCAGGATGGCCAGGTATGTCAAGGGCATGAGCCGGGTCATGTCCACCGTGCCCGGATCCGGCCGCCCCCTGACCCGATTCACGCCCGCCCGTGCCCGCTCGTAGGCGACGACCGCGAGGTGCCCGCCGTCCAGCGGAAGCAGGGGCAGGACGTTGAGCGCGCCGAGGAAGATGTTCACCGAGACGACGAGCGACAGGTAGAGCGTCAGCTTGTCGCGGGCGGAGCTCTGCGAGGAGAAGATCTGCCCCGACACCTCGGTCGCGCCGACCACGCTGCCGACCTGGCCGCCGGGCGTGCTCCCCCGCTCGGGCGAGAAGAGCTTCGGGACGGCGGACGGCAGGTCCGCCGCGGCCCGCCCGACGCCGGCGAGGGTGCGGCCGATGCCCTGCCCGGCGAACACGGCCGCGTTGAGCGGCCCGGTCCGCTCGTACCCGGCGCCGACGACCTTCGCCGCCATGCCGACGAACGGCCGCCCGTCCACGTCCGCGAGCGTGACCGGCAGCGCCACCGGCCGCGCCGCGCCCGGACGCGCGACCACCACGGTGACGGTCTGGCCCGGCTTCGCCGCGTCGATCGCCCTGGTGAGGTCGTTCCAGTCGGAGACCGGGTTGCCGTTGAAGGAGACGACGCGGTCGCCCGGGCGCAGGCCGGCCCGCGCGGCCGGGGAGGGCGGCCGGTCCCCGCCGCAGCCGCCGGACAGCGAGGCGGGCACGCAGCTCGTCACCTGGTCGACGGTGCTGGTCACCGTGCCGGACTCCCGCACCCCGACCGTCATGGCCATCGCCATCAGCAGCAGGAACGCGAAGGCGAAGTTGGCGACCACCCCGGCGGCGATGACGACGGCGCGGCGGCCGGCGGGCTGCCGGTAGAACGCGCGCGGCCGGTCGGCCGGGCTGATCTCCTCCAGCGGCGTGTAGCCGACGATCTTGACGAAGCCGCCCAGCGGGATCGCCTTCACGCCGTACTCGGTCTCGCCCCGGCGGGTGGACCACAGGGTCGGGCCGAACCCCACGAAGTACTGCGTGGCCTTCATCCCGAACCGCTTGGCGGTGAGCAGGTGCCCGCCCTCGTGGAGCATCACCGACACCAGCAGTGCCACCACGAAGGCCACCGCGCCGAGGAAGAAGGCCATCGCCCCTCCGGGTTCCTCCCGAGGCGGGTCCCCGGGTCAGGCGGTTGCGGTCAGCTCCCTGGCCCTGGTCCGCGCCCACGCGTCCGCCGCGAGGACGTCGTCGAGCGTCAGGCCGCCGGTGGTGCCCGAACCGTGCTCCTCCATTACCCGCGCGACAGTGTCGACTATCCCGAGGAACGGGAGCCGTTCCGCGCGGAACGCGTCCACGCATTCCTCGTTGGCGGCGTTGTAGACGGCGGGGACCGTCCCGCCCAGCTCGCCGGCGCGGCGCGCCAGCGCGACGGCCGGGAACGCCTCGTCGTCGAGCGGGAACAGCTCCCAGGTGTGCGCCCTGGTCCAGTCGACGCCGGGCGCGGCGTCCGGCACCCGGTCGGGCCAGTCCATGCCGAGCGCGATCGGCAGCCGCATGTCGGGCGGGCTTGCCTGCGCCAGCGTGGAGCCGTCGACGAACTCGACCATCGAGTGGATGAACGACTGCGGGTGCACCATGACCTCGATGCGGTCCATCGGGATGTCGAAGAGCAGGTGCGCCTCGATGACCTCCAGGCCCTTGTTGACCAGGGTCGCGGAGTTGATCGTGACGACCGGGCCCATGTCCCAGGTCGGGTGGTTCAGCGCCTGCTCCGGGGTGACGTCCGCCAGCTCGTCGCGCCCGCGCCCGCGGAAGGGCCCGCCGCTCGCGGTGAGCACGAGCCGCCGCACCTCCTCGGCCCGCCCGCCGCGCAGGCACTGGGCGAGCGCCGAGTGCTCGGAGTCGACGGGGACGATCTGCCCCGGCCGCGCCCGCTCCTGCACGAGGGGGCCCCCGACGATGAGCGACTCCTTGTTGGCGAGGGCGAGCGTGCGACCCGCGTCCAGCGCGGCCAGCGTCGAGGCGAGGCCGAGCGCGCCGGTCACCCCGTTCAGCACCACGTCGCACGGCCAGGCGGCGACCTCGGCGACCGCGTCCGGGCCCGCCACGATCTTGGGGATGGGGTAGGCGCCGGAGGCGTAGCCGCGCCGCTTGGCCTCGGCGTAGAAGGCGAGCTGGAGATCCTGTGCCGCGGACGCCTTGGCCACGGCGACGACGTCGGGACGGAACTCCAGCGCCTGCTCGGCCAGCAGCTCGACCCGCCCGCCGCCCGCCGCGAGCCCCGCCACCCGGAACCGGCCGGGATTGCGGCGGACCACGTCGAGCGCCTGGGTGCCGATCGATCCGGTGGAGCCGAGGACGACCAGCTCGCGGGCGGCCGCGTCGGGGCTTGAAGAAGGCATCACGCGTCCATTGTCGGGCATCGGACGCGCCGGGACCGCGCGGGCCGCTCAGCCGCCGTCCCCGTCGTGGGCGCGCCGCGCCCGCTCGACCTTCTCCATATTCTCGGCGGACCACTCCGCGAGGGCCGCGAACAGCGGCGCGAGGCTGCGCCCCAGCTCGCTGATCTCGTACTCGACGCGCGGCGGCACCTCCGGGTGGTAGGTGCGGACCACGAGCCCGTCGCGCTCCATCTGCCGGAGGCGCTGGGTCAGCACCTTCGGCGTGATCGTGCCGATACGGCGCTGCAGCTCCACGAACCGCTGGCGCCCGTACTCGTGCAGCGTCCACAGGATCGGCGTCGTCCAGCGGCTGAACACGAGGTCGACCACCGGGGCGATCGGACAGGCCAGCTCGGGGTCGAGCGCCTCCTCGGTCCTGGCGTCCATCATGGCGACCTCCCGGGTAGTCACTTTCTTCTAGGTACCTACTATATCCAGGATGCTAGCTTCGCCGGGTCGCACCGCGACGGCGCCGCCCTCCGGCGGCGCCAGTGCAGCTCAGGAGGAGAAAGCAATGATCGTTGTCATGGGCGCCACGGGGAACGTCGGACGGCCGCTCGTGCGGGCGCTGGCGGAGGCGGGCGAGCGGGTGCTGGCGGTGTCGCGCACCGATCCCGGCGATCTGCCCGAGGGCGTCGCGCACCGCGCGGCCGACCTCGCCGAGCCGGAGACCCTCCGGCCCGTCCTGGACGGAGCGGACGCGCTCTTCCTGCTCATCGCCGGGCCCCTGCTCGGCTCGCCTGAGGACCTGGACCCGCGCGCCGTCCTGGACGTCGTGAAGTCCGCGGGCGTGGAGCGGGTCGTGCTGATGTCGTCGCAGGGCGCCGGAACGCGCCCGACGGCGCACAGCCACAGCCACCTCAGGGCGTTCGAGGACGCCGTGCGGGAGTCGGGCCTCGGCTGGACGATCCTGCGGCCGGGCGGTTTCGACAGCAACGCGTTCGCGTGGGCGGCGCCGATCCGCGCCCACCGTGCGGCCGCCGCGCCGTTCGCCGACGTCGCGCTGCCGTTCGTCCACCCGGCCGACATCGCCGAGGTCGCGGCCGCCGTCCTGCGGGAGGACGGACACGAGGACCGCGTCTACGAGCTCACCGGGCCCGCCCCGGTCTCGCCGCGGGAGCGGGCCCGGGCGATCGGCGAGGCGCTGGGCGAGCCGGTGGCGTTCGCGGAGCAGACCCGGGAGGAGGCCCGGGAGCAGATGCTGGCGTTCATGCCCGCGCCGGTCGTGGACGGCACCCTGGACATCCTGGGCGAGCCCACCGCGGCCGAACGGCGCGTCAGCCCCGACGTGGAGAAGGTGCTCGGGCGCCCGGCCAGGTCGTTCGCGCGGTGGGCCGAGGAGAACGTCGCCGCGTTCCGGTGAGTCAGCGGGCCAGCGGGAGCCGGAGCACGAGGCGGGCGCCGTAGGCGCCGTCGGCGACCCGCACGGTCCCGCCGTGGGCCCGGGCGATCTCCCGCGCGATCGGCAGGCCGAGGCCGCTGCCGCCCTTGTCGCGGCTGCGGGCGGGGTCGAGCCGGGCGAAGCGCTCGAAGACGCGGTCCCGGTCGGCGGGCGGGATGCCCGGGCCGTCGTCGTGCACCTCGACGACGGCCCCGTCGCCGTCCGCGCGCGCCTCGACCTCGATCTGCGCGGCGGCGTAGCGCTCGGCGTTGGCGAGCAGGCTGCCCACCGCACGGGCGAGGCGCTGCCGGTCGCCCGCGACGACGAGGCCCGGCTCGGCCTTGACGACCGTCGGGACCGGCGGGGTGCGGCGCGCCGCCTCCGCCTCGACCAGCGCCCCGAGGTCGACGGGCTCCCGGACGGGGAGGTCGCCGGAGTCGATGCGGGCGAGGACGAGGAGGTCCTCGACGATGCGGTGCAGCCGGTCGATGTCGGCGAGCGACTGCCGCAGGGTGTCCGCGGCTTCGCCGTCGTCGGGGGCGGAGAGGGCCAGTTCGATGCGGGTGCGCAGCCCGGCGATCGGCGTGCGCAGCTCGTGCGAGGCGTCGGAGACGAACGCGCGCCGCTGCAGGACCGCGCGTTCCAGGCGGCCGAGCAGCTCGTTGACGCGCTCGGCCAGGCGCTCGATCTCGTCGCCGGTCGCCGGGACGGCGACGCGGCCGCTCGCGCCGTCCTCGGTGAGCCTGTCCAGCTCCCGCCGGAGCCGCTCCACCGGGCGGAGCGACCCGCGCGCGGAGTGCGCGACCCCCCACCGGGCCGACCCGACGGCCACCGCCGCGAGCCCGGCCATGACGGCCGCGAGCACCCCTGGGCGGCCGACGCCGGCGAGCACGTGAAGGGCGGCGGCCGCCAAGGCTATCGCGGCCACCAGCAGGGAGCCGAGTGCGGTGAACGGCGCCGACATCACACGCGCCCGAAGGGGGCGGGGCCTGTGCGGCCGGACTCGCCGATCATCGACGTTCCTGGCCGACATGCCTCCTTTGTACGCAACCACCCTCCAAAGGCGGGCAAAGCGCCCGGTCGGGGTCCGCATAGCCTGGCCGGCGGCCCCGCGGCCGGGGCGTCGACGCGTGCCTCGGCGCCGCGCATAGCCCCGGTGGCTCGCGGACGGCGGGGCGACACGTAAGGCTTTGCCGCCCTTTTCACCTTCCGTAACAGCCACAACACGCTCCCCCGCCTATAAAGGAGACACGTGATGGCGACTCCCACCGGGGGGATGGAGACATGGGCCAAACGGGCGAGCGGGTCGTCGACCCGCGGGGGTTGAGCACAGCCCAGCGCCTGGGCGACGCCTGCGTCGTCTGCCGCAAGAGGTGGCCCCGGCCGCGCGTCCGCGTCGGCCGCCTGCCGGACTCGTCCGGGGTGTTCGCGTGCGACGACTGCGCACCCGCCCCGCCGGTACCCCGCGCACGGCGGGGCCCCCGGGAGCCGCTCACGGGCGCCGGGCCGGCGGTGGAGGAGCCGCCACCGGCGCGGACGGCGGCGCACGGCGCCGCTGTCATGGAGATCTCTCCAGGGAGAGGGTGACCCGGGCGTTTCGGGGGGAAGTCCGGGACCACCCGTCAGGCGTGCCCGACTGGGGGCGGTCGGGCACGCCGGAGAGACTCTCCGGCGGACCTCAGGCCTTGGTGGCCTGGATCCAGGTCCGCGTCCACTCGGCGTAGTCCGTGCAGTCCTTCTTGTCAGACCCGCCGCCGCACGCCTTCGACGGCGCGTGCGCGAAGATGATCTTTCCCAGGTAGCCGCGGTCGCCGACGTGGTAGGCGGCGCAGAACCCTGACTTGAGGCGGTCGCCCGAGCACGCCTGCGGGTTGGCGGGCGCGACCCCGGTCCACTCGGCGACCTGCTGCTGGACGTCCGGCGAGGCCGTCCACTGGAGCCACTGGTACATGCAGTTGGGGTGCTCCGCGCGGGCGCCGATCATCCACGCGTCCATCCATCCGGTCGCGCCCTCGGCCGGGATGACGCCCTGGACGGGCCGGGACGCGCGGTTCAGCACGTCCAGGTGGTAGGGCCACGCCTGGCCGAGCACCGCCCGGCCCCCGGCGAACGCGCTGACGGCGTCGGCCGGACGGTCCCAGTACTCCCCCACGAACGGGCGCTGCGCGGCTAGGACCCGGCCGGCGGCGGCGAGCTGCGCCGGCGTCAGCGAGTACGGGTCGCGGATCTTGAGCTTGCGCTGCCTGCCCTTGAGGTAGAGCGCGGCCTCGGCGATCGCGAGCGGGCTGTCCCGCATGACGATCCTCCCGGCGTAGCGGCGGGCCTGGGCGGGGTCGAACAGCGCGGCCCAGCCCGCCGGCGGCGGGACGGTCCGGGTGTCGTACATCAGCAGGTTGGAGCCCCACACGTACGGAAGGCCGTAGTGCTTGCCGTCGCGTTCCAGGAGCTTGCGCAGCTTCGGTTCGAGCTTCTTGTAGCCGTCCACGAGGTCGGGGTTGATCGGGACGACCTGATTCTCCTCGACCAGCCGCCCGGCGACCTCCGGCGGCGCGGCGACGCCGTCGTAGCGGCGGTTCCCGTCGCGCATGAGGTCGGCCATCTCCTCGGGCGTCTTGACGACCTTCATCCCGATCTTGCAGCCGGTGCGCTCCTGGAAGGGGGTGACCCAGTCCACGCGCGGGTCGGTGGCACCGCTCTCCACCGAGCCGGGCAGCGTGAGGAGGTTCAGCGCCCCCTCGCCGGGGCCGAGGGTGCTCATCACCTTGGCGACGCCGACGGGCTTGTCGTCCCCGCCGCTGCAGCCGCCGAGCACCGCGGCGGCGAGCGCCGCGGCCGCCGCCAGGGCCGTCGCCGCCTTGACCCGTGCCGTGGCCGTCAGCCGCATGTCGCTCCCGATCCGTGCCAGGGCCCTCCCCCTCGTGAACGGGCCCGTCGGCGCAGCGTAGCGTCTCCGGCACGGCCGGACGCATCCGCCCCGGCGCCGCGCGCCGCCTCTCGGCGCCTCCGGCCGCCATTGCGCGCGTCGTCGCGGATACGGACGACGTGATCGGCGCTCTGGCGGAACTTTCCCGCCGACCCGGGGCCTCCATGGCCGGAATTACCGAAGATCGCGACTCTTTCGCCGACCGGTCTACTTTCCGGAAGGTGAGAACACCATGACCATTTCCGCACTCTTCAATGCGTATTCCGGCCGAGCCGGTGAGCGGGAGACCACCGGGGCCCCGGGGGACGACGGGTGCTGGCGTCCGCGCCATACACGGAGGTTGCTGGAGAGGATATGGCGCGGGCCGGCGTCCTGCCCGGGGCCGCGGCGGCACCGGTGGGCGTGGCGGGGGGTGGGGAACAGCGGATCACCGTGGGGTGCCGCCCGGCCACGCGATCACCGGTACCCGGCCTGACGGCGGCGGTGTGACGCCCTCGAGACGGAGGAGGTTCGAGGGACGCCGCACGTCCTGCCGGGTGTCGCGGGGCGGCCGCGCGCGGCCGCCCGGAGGCGCCGGCCCGCCGGCCGGCCGCCGTGTCGGCGCGGCGCCCGCGACCACCTCGATCCGCGCGATGAGCCGCTGCGGGGTGTCGGCCTCGAGGAAGTCGCCGACGTCGCGGTCCTTGGGCGGCAGCGCCCACCAATGGCCGGTGAAGAGGCCGAACCAAATGGTCCAGCCCGGGAATCGCCTTCCGAGGGCGTCCACCTCGGCGGCGTGGTCGCCTGCGGTCATAGCGCGGCTCTCCTGCACGTCCGGCTCCACCGGCCCGCGGCCCGGAGACCACGGGTTTCTGACTGCCGACCCTGACTTTTGAATTCTCCCCAATTAATGGAGACAGTCAGATTGTGTCGCCGGACACAGACCCCGTCAATGGGGTGGAGCCATTATTCACCCGGCCGTCCCGGACGGAAATTGACAACGGTAAAACGCGCTCGGTAGGTAATTCCCGCTCCGCTCCTCAGCCGCTGGTGGGGAAGCCGAGGTTCACCCCGCCGTGGGACGGGTCGAGCCAGCGGGCGGTGACGGCCTTCGTCCGGGTGTAGAAGTGCACGCCCTCCATGCCGTGGGCGTGGCTGTCGCCGAACAGCGAGTCCTTCCACCCGCCGAAGGAGTAGTAGGCCATCGGCACGGGGATCGGCACGTTCACGCCGACCATGCCGACCTCCACCTCGTTCTGGAAGCGGCGCGCGGCCCCGCCGTCGTTGGTGAAGATCGCGGTCCCGTTGCCGTACGGGTTGGCGGAGATCAGCTCCATGGCCGCGTCGTAGGAGCCGGCCCGCACGACCGACAGCACCGGCCCGAAGATCTCGTCCTTGTAGGCGTCCATGTCCGGGGTGACGTGGTCGAGCACGGCCGGGCCGAGCCAGAACCCGCCGCCGGCGCCGCCAAGGACCTCCGGGTCGCGCCCGTCGACGGCGAGCGTGGCGCCCTGGGCGACGGCGCCGTCCAGGTAGGAGGCCACCTTGTCCCGGTGCGCCTTCGTGACGAGCGGCCCCATCTGCGCCTCGGGGTGGTCGCCAGGGCCGATCTTGAGGCCGGCGACGCGCTCCCTGATCCTGGCCGTCAGCTCGTCCCCGACCGGGTCCACGGCGACCACGACGGAGATCGCCATGCACCGCTCCCCCGCCGAGCCGAAGCCGGCCGACACCGCGGCGTCCGCCGCGAGGTCGAGGTCGGCGTCCGGCAGCACGAGCATGTGGTTCTTGGCGCCGCCGAGCGCCTGCACCCGCTTGCCGTTCGCCGCCGCCGTCCCGTAGATGTAGCGGGCGATCGGAGTGGAGCCGACGAAGCTGACGGCCCGCACGTCCGGATGGCGCAGCAGTCCGTCCACCGCCGCCTTGTCGCCGTGGACGACGTTGAACACGCCGTCCGGCAGCCCCGCCTCGGCCCACAGCTCCGCGAGCCGGACCGACGCCGACGGGTCCTTCTCGGACGGCTTGAGCACGAACGTGTTCCCGCACGCGATCGCGACCGGGAACATCCACATCGGCACCATCGCCGGGAAGTTGAACGGGGTGATCCCGGCGGCCACGCCGACCGGCTGGAGGATCGAGTAGGCGTCCACCCGCGAGGAGACGTTCTCGGAGAACCCGCCCTTGAGCAGGTGCGGGATGCCGCAGGCGAACTCGACGACCTCCAGTCCGCGGGCGACCTCGCCGGCCGCGTCGGAGACCACCTTGCCGTGCTCGGCGGAGATCAGCCGCGCCAGCTCCGCGCGGTGCGCGTCGACCAGCTCGCGGAAGCGGAACAGCACCTTCGTGCGCTGCGAGAGCGAGGCGTCCCGCCATGCGGGGAAGGCGGCCTTCGCGGCGGCCACGGCCGCGTCGACCTCCCGGTCCCCGGCGAGGCCGACCCTCCCGGCCACGCGGCCGGACGCGGGCTCGTAGATCTCGCCCCACCGGTCGCCCTCCCCGGCGAACGGCTTCCCGCCGATCCAGTGCGTCACATGCTTGGTCATGCGTCCTCCCGGTGAGGGGACGAGCCGCGCCCTGCGGCGACGGCGGTCCCGTTCACGTCCTCCAGCGATGCGACCAGGATGCCGAGGCCCTCCTCGGCCTCGTCACCGGTCAGGGTCAGCGGCGGTGCCATGCGCACCACGTTGCCGTACAGGCCGCCCTTGCCGACCAGCAGCCCCCGCTCGCGGGCCGCCTCCATCAGCGCGGCGGCCAGCGGCGGGCTCGGCTCCCCGGTCTCCGGATCGGCGAGCTCGACCGCGAACATCAGCCCCTTGCCCCGCACGTCCGCGACGATCGGGAACCGGCCGGCCGCCGCCGACAGGCCCCCGATGATCTTCGCTCCCTGCCGGGCCGCGTTGGCCCGCAGGTCGTGGTCGAGGACGTAGTCGAGCGTGGCGTTCGCGGCGGCCATCGACACCGGGTTGCCGCCGAACGTGGAGATGCCGACCGCGTGGAGGCCGTCCATGAGGTCGCCGCGCGCGACGACGCCGCCGACCGCGAAGCCGTTCCCGAGGCCCTTGGCGAACGTCATCACGTCCGGGGTCACGCCGTGGTTGTCGATCCCCCAGAAGCCCTGGCCCGTCCGCCCCCACCCCGTCTGCACCTCGTCCGAGATGAACAGGATCCCGTGCTCGTCGAGGACGCGCTTGTAGGCCGCGAACAGGCCGTCCGGCGGCATCGTGAAGCCGCCCACGCCCTGGATCGGCTCGGCGATGAGCGCGGCGACGTCGCCGCCGGTCGCGGTGGCGAGCACGTGCCGCAGGTCCTGCGTGCACGCGTCGATGTACTGCTCGTCCGACATCCCGGCGAACTGCGGGAGCCGCCGGTCGGCGCCGTGCAGGAAGTGGACGTCCAGCGGGGAGTACGGCAGGTTCGTCCAGCCGCGGTTCCCGGTGACGCCCGTCGCGGCGAACGACCGGCCGTGGTAGCTCTGCCGCATCGCGAGGACCTGGTTGCTGCGCCGCGCGTAGGCGGCCAGCAGCAGCGCCGTCTCGTTGGCCTCGGTCCCGGAGTTGGTGAAGAACACCTTCGCGTCCGGGATGCCCGAGAGGCGGGCGATCTTCTCGGCCAGCTCGATCTGGCCGCGCAGCAGGTAGGCGGTGGAGGTGTGCACGACGCCGGTGGCGAGCTGGCGCTCGACCGCGTCCCGGACCTCGGGCACGTCGTACCCGAGCATGTTCGTCAGGATGCCGATGAAGAAGTCGAGGTAAGTGTTGCCCTCGGCGTCGGTCACGCGGTTGCCCTTGCCGCCGACGATCTCGATGGGGTCCCGGTAGTTGAGCGCCATCCAGGACGGCATGACCGCCCGGTGGCGCCGGAGCAGGTTCGCGTGTTCCGACATGCCCCAAGTCTGGTTTCCCGCGGGCGGCCGCGGCCACCCGCAGAGTGTCAGGACCGCGGGGCTCCGCTTAACGGTCTGCTGGCGGCTGACACCCTGTAACGACCGCATCAGCGCTGCTGACACCCTGTCCGGATATCATCGCCGGTGATGCTGCCCACTGTCGACGACGTCCTCCAGCTCGACGCGGTGCGCCGCGGCCAGCCGCACGTCGTCGCGGGCGCGGACCGCACCGGCAACCGGGTCCGCTGGGTGCACGTCGCCGAGGTCACCGACATCGCGCACCTGCTGCACGGCGGCGAGCTCGTCCTCACCACCGGGATCGCGCTGCCGGACGAGCCGGAGCGGCTGCGCGCCTACATCGCCGACCTCGCCGAGGTCGGCGTCAGCGGTCTGATGATCGAGCTGGGCCGGCGCTACGCCAGCGTGCTGCCGCCCGCCCTGATCGCCGCGGCCGAGGAGTTCGGCCTGCCGGTGATCGTGCTGGCGCACGAGCCCGCGTTCGTCGACATCACCGAGTCGGTGCACGCCCGGATCGTCCAGGAGCAGTTCGCCGAGCTGCGCGCCTCCGAGCAGCTGCACGAGATCTTCACCCAGCTGTCGGTCGAGGGGGCCTCCACCGACGAGGTCGTCCGGCAGGTGGCGGCGCTCGGCGGGCACCCGGTGGTGCTGGAGAACCTCGCCCACCAGGTCCTCGCCGCGGACGCCGGCGGCGCCGACCCGGCCGAGCTGCTGTCGGCGTGGGAGACCCGGTCGCGGGCCGTCCGGCCCGGCCGCCGCACCGGCTACGACGAGGCGTCCGGCTGGCTGGTCACCATGGTCGGCGCGCGGGGGGAGGACTGGGGCCGGCTCATCATCGACCTCGGCTCGCCGCCGACCCCGCGCGAGACCGTGCTGATCGAGCGGGCCGCCACCACCCTCGCCCTCGGCCGGCTCCTCGACCGGCACGCCGAGAGCGTCGAGCGCCAGGCGCACGGGACGATCATCGCCCGCATCCTCGCGCACGCCTACTCCGACCCGCAGGAGGCGGCGGCCCGCGCCCGCGCCCTCGGGGTCCCGCTGTCCGGCCGCCGGCTGCTCGGCGCGGTGCTCCGGCACCGCGGCCCCGCCCTGACGCGGACCGCCCCGCCCGTAGGAGAGCTGTCGCAGCTCGCCGAGACGGCCGCGTCCGCCTGCAAGGACGCGCGCCTCGCCGCGCTCGTCGGCGTCCTGGACGAGGGCGGCCCGCAGGCCCGCGTCGGCGTGCTGGCCTCCCTGCCCGCCCGCGCCGACGTGGAGACCGCCCTCACCGAGGTCGCCACCCGGATCCGCGAGCAGTCCGGCGACACCGTCATGGCCGCCGGCTCGGTGGTGGAGACGATCCGCGACGTCCGCCGCTCCTTCCTGGAGGCCGAGCAGGTCGCCGACGTCGCGGCGCGCGGCTCCGGGGCCCGCCTCTTCTACCGCCTGCCCGACCTGCGCCTGCGCGGGCTGCTGCACCTCCTCCGCGACGACGTCCGCGTGCAGACCTTCGTCGAGCGCGAGCTCGGCCCGCTCCTGGAGTACGACGCCCAGCGCGGCAGCGACCTCACCCGCATCCTGGAGCTCTACCTGGAGTCCGGCCGGAACAAGGCCGTCGCCGCCCAGCAGGCGCACCTGTCCCGCCCCGCCTTCTACGAGCGGCTCCGCCGCATCGAACGGGTCCTGGACGCCGATCTCGACGACGTGGAGTCGTGCGTGTCCCTCCATGTGGCGCTGCTGGCCCTGTCGTCGGTCCGCTGGGAACGGTCCTGGTCCGGGGCCGGTGACCGGTGAAGGCCGTCCGCGGCGGCCCCGCCCCGCCTACCCTTTAGGCCATGGCGGACGCGGTACTGCACGTTCATCGGTACGGAGACCCGGGCGGAGCGCCGGTGGTCATGCTCCACGGGGTCTGCGGTCATGGGGCGCGCTGGCGGCGGACCGCCGAGCGGTACCTGCCGGACCGCTCGGTCCTCGCCCCCGACCTGCGCGGCCACGGGCGGTCGACGCACGAGCCGCCGTGGACGGTCGAGCGGCATGTGGCCGACGTCCTGGCGGTGATGGACGCCGAGGGGGTCGCGCGGGCCGACCTCGTCGGGCACTCCTACGGCGGGATGATCGCGCTGCATCTGGCGCGGACCGCCCCGCGGCGGGTGCGGCGCCTCCTGCTGCTGGACCCGGCCATCGGCCTCGACCCGGCGGTGGCCGGCCGCGAGGCGCGCGCCCACCTGTCGCCGGCGTCCTTCGCCGACGCCGCCGAGGCGCGGGCCGACCGGGCGGCGCGCTGGCCGGCGGCGCCCCCGGAGGCCGTGGACGAGGAGGTCGCCGAGCACCTGGAGCACGGGCCGGACGGGCGGCTGCGGTGGCGGTTCGAGCCCGCGGCCGCCGTGACCGCGTACTCGGAGATGGCCCGCCCCCACCTCGCACCGCCCGCTGACATGCCCACCCACCTGGTCATCGCGACCGAGGCCGACTTCGTCCGGCCGGAGTTCGTGGTCGACCTGCGCGCAGCGCTCGGCCCCGGCCTCGTGATCAGCGAGATCCAGGCCGGGCACATGCTCTACGTCGACCGCCGGGAGGAGACCGGCACCCTGCTCGCCGCGTGGCTCAACGGAGGCGGCGCCGGCCGCTGAACGCCGGCAGGGTCAGCGGGGTGTGCAGGCCCGGCGGCGCCTCGGCCACGGCGGTCACGGCGCTGGCCATGCGCAGCGCGGCGGACTCGGCGGCGCCGGGCCCCGCGAGGTCCATCCGCCAGGGCGGCTCGCCGTCGATCTCGACGCGGTGGCCCTCCGTCCCGCCGGACGGCGGCGCGGGCCAGTGCGGGGCGATGTCCGCGCGCAGCCGGGCGACGTGCTCGACGGTGATCACGGGACGGCCGCGCAGCAGTCCCGACACCTGGAACCGCAGCCCGGCCAGGGTCCCCTTGGCGACGTGCCCGGCGTCATCGGGCGCCGGGCACGACTCGTAGGTCTCGCGCACGTCGTCCAGCGGCACCGCCAGGTGCTCGGCGAGGAGGCGCACGACCGGCCCCCAGGTCCGTCGCGGGCCGCCCGGCCGGACGATCGGCGGACGGTGCCCGAGGGGGCCGCCGAAGCCGAACCGGTCACCGGCCTCGGGATCGTCCTCGCAGGTGAACCGGGTGATCGTGACGCCGTGCACGCGCCGGCAGCCGCCGCTCAGCAGCAGCGGGAGCACGTCGTCCACCGGGCCGGGCGCGAGGGTGAGGCAGGCGGCGCCGCCGGTCGCGCAGGCGGACCGCAGCCGGCGGACGAGGGCCCGGTCGGCGGAGGGCGGATGGACCAGCGAGGGCAGGGCGTCCGACACCACGCCGGTGCCCGCCTCCAGGATGCGGCACAGCTCCCCGGCCACGTCCCGGGCGCGGGAGTCCGTGTGGCAGACGACGTGGGGGCGCCGGGCCAGGAGCGCCGCCGGGTCCTCGGTGGCGCGGATCCCGGCGGGGCGGCCGCTTCCGGCCAGCTCGGCCGCGTCGACGCCGGCGTGCCGGGGGTCGGTGGCGACGACCCCGGCCAGTTCGAGGTCCGGGTGCCCGAGCAGCGCTCCGAGCGCCGACCTGCCGACGGACCCGGTGCCCCACTGGCCGACGAGATAGGACATACCACCACCTTTTGACCAAGCGCTCGGTTGACCGCGCGCATTCTAGGCACGCCGGTCCGGCCAGAACGACCCTCCCCGGGGACGTACATCCGTGCAGGCCGGGAAGGAACATCTGGTGACACTTCGCGCGGGTGCACGCACGTTCGGGGTGGAAGAGGAACTGCTCCTGGTCGACCCGGACACGGGCGCGCCCCAGGCACTCTCCGGCTCCGTGATCCACTACGCCCGCCGCCATGACGAGCTGTTCCTGACCGGCGGGCGGCGCTCCAAGGCGCTGGAGACCGAGCTCCAGCGCGAGCAGGTGGAGACGGCCACCCCGGTCTGCGTCTCGCTGGACGAGGTGTCCGACCACGTCCGGTCGGCGCGGATCGCGGCGGCCCAGTCGGCGGCCGGGGTGGGCGCCGCCGTCGCCGCGCTGGCGACCTCGCCGGTCAGCGTCCGCCCGTCGCTGACCCCGTCGCACCGCTACCTGCGGATGGCCGACGCCTACGGCCCCACCGCCGACGAGCAGCTCACCTGCGGCTGCCACGTGCACGTCGGCATCGAGTCCGCGGAGGAGGGCGTCGCCGTCCTCGACCGGATCCGGCCATGGCTGCCCCCGCTGCTCGCGCTCAGCGCGAACTCCCCGTTCTGGCAGGGCGCCGACACGGGCTCCGACAGCTGGCGGCACCAGGTCTGGGGCCGCTGGCCGTCCAGCGGCCCGACCGAGCTGTTCGGTTCGGCGGAGGCCTACCGGGCCACCGTCAAGGCGCTGCTCGCGACCGGCGCCCTGGTGGACGAGGGCATGATCTACTTCGACGCCCGGCTGTCCCGGCACTACCCGACCGTGGAGATCCGCGTCGCGGACGTGTGCCTGGAGGCCGACGACGCCGTGCTGACGGCCGCGCTGGTCCGGGCGCTCGTCGAGACCGCCGCGGACGCGTGGCACCGGGGCGAGCCGCCCGACCCGGTGCGCGCGGACCTGATGCGCCTGGCGATGTGGCGGGCCGGACGCTCCGGCCTGCGCGAACAACTCGTCCACCCCCGCACCCACCTCGCCGCCCCCGCCCGCGAGGTCGTGGAGGCGCTGCTCGACCACCTGTCCCCCGCGCTCGACCGCGCAGGGGACCTCGACACCGTCACCAAGCTCCTCCGCGGCGTCCTGGAGCGCGGGAACGGGGCCCGGTTCCAGCGCGCCGTCTACGCCCGGACCGGTGACGTGCCGAGCGTGGTCACCGCCGCCGTCCAGGAGACGGTGTCGGTCTGAGGGAGGGCGGGTGCGGATCGGCGCCGGAGCCGCGGTCGTGCGGCCCCGGCGCCGGGTGCGGTCAGGCCGTGCGGTCAGGCCGTGCGGCGCTTCTGGAAGGGCAGGTAGCGGTCGGCGCGCCGGTGCCGGGCGAGCAGGCCGGTGGACTCGACCGCGAGGATGCGGTCGAAGCGGAAGGCGCGCACGCCGCGGCGCATGCGGCACCAGCCGACGAGGTACCAGTGGTCGCGGTGGACGAGGCAGGTGACCGGCTCGACCTCGCGGATCGTGACGTTGGCGCCGGCGTCGCCGTAGCAGAGCCGGACGACGCGGTGCTCGGTGATGGCGGCGGCGATCACGCGGGCCCGGTCGGAGGTGGAGGCGTCCAGGGGCGCGGTGAGGGTGGCGAGCGTGGTGGTGACCACGTCGTCGTGCGGAGCGGCGTCGAGGAGGGTGTGCAGGGCGCGGCGCGCGGTGGTGGCCTGCGGGCCGCCGCCGAGGTGCGCGAGGGAGAGCGCGAGGGCGGCGATCTCCGCCGCCGTGAGCGCGGGTGCGGTGTGCACGGTAGGCGCGGACTGGGGGTGCGTCGCAACGTTCGCCATGGTTCGATCATACGTTCGAACACTGACATTTTGGAGGTTCCGGCGCGGGTGGACGCGGCGCGCGGCGCACCGCGGGCCGGTCCGGAGCGTTGATCGGCTTCGCGCTTGAGAAGGCGGCCTCGCATGGTGAAAACTGAGGCTCGGAAAACATGCTCTATTCGGGGGAATCAGGGGCGAACATGGGTCAAGCCGTGGATCGGCGTTGAGTGAACCGCGCCTGGACCGGCCCCCGATGAGCCGGGACGAGGCGGACAGGATGCTCGCGCGCCTCCGCGACGAGAGGGAGCGCATCGGCACCGCCCTGCTGGAGCTGGAGGCCCATCAGGGCTACCAGCTGCTGGAGGGGGCGACGCTGCGCGGCGCGACGCTGCGCGTCCAGTCCGACGTGCGGTCGCGGGCGGCCTCCCTGTGGCTCCTGTTCGACCTCTACGGGCGCGCGCTCTCCGCCGCCGAGGAGCTGTGGTCCCGCCCCGGCAGACCCGGGCAGGCGCGGCTCGCCGAGCTCACCCGCCTCCTGGAGGGGCCTTCGGTGGAGCTGCCCGCTCCGGAGGTGCCGCTGGAGCGGCGGACGCTGCTGGCCGTCCCGTCCGGCGAGCGGCTGACGCTGCGGGCGGCCGTCGACCGGATGACGCCGCTGTACGAGGACGTCGCGCGGGCGGTGTCCGCGCTGGACGCCGTCTGGTCGACGCTGCTGTCGCGGCTCGCCGAGGTGGAGGCCGAGCGGCGGGCGGCCGAGGAGCTGCTGGAGTCCCTCGGCGGCGCGGACCCCGAGTTCGAAAGGCTCCGCGACGAGTTGGAGAGCGTCGCCGCGGTCGTGCGCGCCGACCCGCTCGCGCTGGCGCGGGACGGCCACGCCGACACCGCGCGGCTGGACGCGGTCCGCTCCGGCTTCGCCGAGGTGCGGCGGAGTCTGGAGGAGGCGGAGCGGCTGCGCGACGGGTTCGCCGCCCGGCTCCGCGGCGTCGCCGCCGTCCTGGACCTGCTGCGCGAGGCCGAGGCGGAGGCGCGCGCCGCGCGGGACGAGGTGCTCGCCAAGATCACCACGTCCGCGCTGCCGGACCTGCCCGAGGCCTCCGCCGCCCTCGCCGACCGCCTCGCGTCCGTCACCCGGCCCCGGCAGGGCGCCGCCGCGCGGGGCGGCGGCTGGCGCGAGGCCGCGGAGCGCGTCGCCGACCTGGAGCGCGCGGCGGACGCGGCGCTCGCGCGGGCCCGCGAGACCGCCGGCCTGATCCGGGGCCTGCTGGACCGGCGCGAGGAGCTGCGCGGTCGCCTGCAGGCCTACCGGGTGAAGACCGCACGGCTCGGCCACGCCGAGGACCCCGAACTGGCCCTGGCCTACGAGCAGGCACGCGAGCTGCTGTGGACCTCCCCCTGCGATCTGCGGAAGGCCACCGTGGCGCTGACCGCGTACCAGCGGGCCGTCACCTCGCGGGCGAAGGGAGCGGATCGATGAGCCAGTGCGCGCAGCCCGGGTGCGGCGGCACGATCGCGGACGGCTACTGCGACGTCTGCGGCAATCCCCCGGCGGCCCCGGCGGCTCCCGCGGCCGCCGCGCCCGCGGCGAGCGTCCCGGCGCCGCGCCCGTCCGCCGAGCGGCCCGACCGGTGCGGGCAGGCCGGGTGCGGCGGCACGATCATGGACGGCTACTGCGACGTGTGCGGCTCGCCTCCCGCGCACACCGCGCGTGTGCCGGGCACGGGCACGTCGGGCGGCGCGGGCACGTCGGGCGGCGCGGCCACCTCGGGGAGCACGGCGACCGGCAGCACCCGGACGGGCAGCACCCGCACCGGGTCGACCCGCTCGTCCGGCCGCCGCGGCATGCTCGGCGCCGGGCTCGTCGAGGTGCCGCGCGTCCCCTACCGCGACCCGTCCAGCGCGGTGATGAGCGACCCGCAGGTCGCGGAGGCCAAGCGGTACTGCAGCAGCTGCGGCGAGCCCGTCGGCCGCGGGCGCGGCGACCGGCCTGGCCGGTCGGAGGGCTTCTGCCCCAAGTGCGGCGCCCGCTTCTCCTTCACCCCGAAGCTCAGCCCCGGCGACCTCGTCGGCGGCCAGTACAGCGTGCTGGGCTGCCTCGCCCACGGCGGGCTCGGCTGGATCTACCTGGCCAAGGACAAGAACGTCAGCGACCGCTGGGTCGTCCTCAAGGGCCTGCTCGACAGCGGCGACGCCGACGCGATGGCCGCGGCGGCGGCCGAGCGCGCGTTCCTCGCGGAGGTCGAGCACCCCAACATCGTCAAGATCTACAACTTCGTCCAGCACGACGGCGACGGCTACATCGTCATGGAGTACGTGGGCGGGCAGTCGCTCAAGGACATCCTGCTCGCCCAGCCGCACCCGTCCGGCGAGAAGCACCTGCCCCTCGCGCAGGCCATCGCCTACGGGCTGGAGGTGCTGCGGGCGTTCGAGTACCTGCACGCGCAGGGCCTCGTCTACTGCGACTTCAAGCCGGACAACGTGATCCAGTCCGAGGAGCAGCTCAGGCTGATCGACCTCGGCGGGGTGCGGCGGCTGGACGACCCGGACGGCGCGATCTACGGCACGGTCGGCTACCAGGCCCCCGAGATCGCCGACGCCGGCCCGTCGGTCTCCTCCGACCTGTACACGGTCGGCCGCGCCCTCGCCGTGCTGAGCTTCCCCTTCAAGGGCTACACCCGCGCGTACGTCCACTCGCTGCCGCCGCGCGAGGAGATCCCCGTCCTGCGGCGCTTCGAGTCCTACGACCGGCTGCTGCGCCGCGCCACGCACAAGGAGCCGAGCGCCCGCTTCCATGACGCGGCGGAGATGGCCGAGCAGCTGACCGGCGTGCTGCGGGAGGTGCTGGCGGCCGAGGACGGCGCGCCGCGTCCCGCGCCGTCCGGGCTCTTCGGCCCGGAGCGGTTCACGACGCGGATGGCGGGGGGAACGCGTGAGGAGGCCGCGCTTCCGCCCGTCCCGCCGCCGGTCGCCGCCGCCGCGCTGCCGGCGCCGCTCGTGGACGGCGCCGACCCCGCGGCCGCGTTCGTGTCCGGGCTCGGCGCGCTGGAGCCGGCGCAGGCCGCCGAGGCGGCGGCGAACGCGCCGGAGCGCACGCCCGAGGTCAGGCTGGCGCTCGCCCGCGCCAAGATCGAGCTGGGCGCGGCCGAGGAGGCCGACGGGCTGCTCGACGCGCTGGCCGCGGAGCGCCCCTCCGACTGGCGGATCGGCTGGTACCGCGCGGTCGGGCTGCTCGCGGGGGGCCGCGTGGACGAGGCCGCCCCGCTGTTCGACCGGCTGTACGGGCTGCTGCCCGGGGAGGCGGCCCCCAAGCTGGGTCTCGCCTACTGCCGCGAGCGGTCGGCGCCCCACGACGCCGTCCGCCTGTACGAGACGGTGTGGCGCACCGACCAGAGCTACATCAACGCCGCCTTCGGCCTCGCCCGGGTGCATCTGGCGGCGGGCGACCGCCGCGCCGCGGTCGCCGCGCTCGACTCGGTACCGAAGATCTCCATCCGGTACGTGCCCGCCCAGGTCGCGGCCGTCGTGACGGCGGTGCGCGGCCGTCCCCCCGCCGAGCTGGCGGCGGCCGAGCTGGTCGCCGCGGGCGACCGGCTCGCCGCCCTCGACCTGGACGCCGAGCGCCGCGACCGGCTCGCCGCCGAGGTGCTGGAGGCCGCGCTCGGCTGGCTCCTGGCGGGTCCCGGCACGGCGGCCGGGCCCCGGGGCGGCTCCCTGTTCGGCGCCCCGCTCGCCGAGACCCCGCTGCGCCGCCTGCTCGAGGGGACGTACCGGGAGCTGGCGCGCCGCACCCGCGACCGGGACGAGTGCCGCCGGCTCGTCGACTCCGCCAACGCCGTACGCCCGAGGACTCTGCTGTGACCGACGACCCCACCGGAGCCGACCGCCCCACCGGGCCCGACGCCGGACCCGACACCCCCGGACCCGACACCCCCGGACCCGACACCCCGGGAACCGACGCGGCCCTGACCGACCAGGGGAAGCCCGCCGAGCTGTCCTGCCCCGCCTGCGGCGCCGTGGTGTTCGCCGAGGAGATCTTCTGCGAGGAGTGCGGGCACCGGCTCGCCGACGGACCGCCCGCCGAGGCCGCCGGGCGCGACGGCGCGACGGTCCGGCAGGAGTCCGCGCCGTCCGCCCGCCGCAGCACCGCGGGCCCGTGCCCGGGGTGCGGCGGGACGGCGATCGGCGCGGACGGCTACTGCGAGACGTGCGGCCTGCGCCAGCCCGCCGAACGCGACCACGTCGAGATCGAGCTGCCGGCCGCGGCCGGCGGCAACGGCACCCGCCCGGTCGTCGCGGCGGGCGCGAGCGACCGCGGCCGCCGCTACAGCCGGAACGAGGACGCGCTGGCCCTCTCCGCGCACCTCTCCGGCGTCGCGGCCGTCGTGTCGGACGGCGTCGGGTCCTCGCAGCGCCCCGACGAGGCGTCCCGCGCCGCCGCCGACACCGGCCTCGCCGAGCTGGTGGCGAGGCTGGACGCCGGGGAGGGCGCCGAGGACGCCACCCGCCACGCGGCGCTGCGGGCGGCCGCCGCCGTCGCCGCGCTCGCCACGTCGCCGTCGGACGCGCCGTCGTGCACCTACGTGTCCGCGGTGACGCGCGGCCCCGCGGTCACGGTCGGCTGGGTCGGCGACAGCCGCGCCTACTGGCTGGCCGCTGACGGCTCATCCGGCGCGGGCGGGGAGGCCGCGACGGGCCCGGCACCCGATGAGGTGGACGAGGCCGAGGTCAGCACCGGCGACATGGCCGAGCTCGGCCCGTCCCGCCGGCTCACCGAGGACGACTCGTGGGCCGCGTTCATGGTCTCCACGGGCTCGCTGACGGAGGCGGAGGCGGAGGCGCACCCGAACGCGCACGTCATCACCGCGTGGCTGGGCGCCGACGCCGGGCAGGTCGAACCGCACGTGGCGACGTTCCGGCCCAGCGGCCCCGGCACGCTCCTGGTGTGCAGCGACGGGCTGTGGAACTACTTCCCCGACGCCGCCGACCTGGCGGCACTGCTGGCCGGCGATCCCGAGGGCGGTGAGCCTGAGGGCGGCGAACCCGGGGGCGCAGGCTCCTCCGGCCCGGCGGCCGATCCGCTCGGCGCCGCGCGGACGCTGGTGCGCCGCGCCCTCGAGGCAGGCGGCCGCGACAACATCACCGTCGCCGTGATCCCGGTCCCCTCCCCCGGCGGCTCCGGCAGCCGCGTCCACGAGAGCATCTCCCAGACCACGGAGCAGCCCCGATGAGCGAGCCGCAGTTCACCCTCTCCATCGACCAGAACAAGTACCTGCCCGTGGGCGGACGCGAGATGCACGCCATCGTGTCGGTCGAGGCGGTCGCCGCCCCGGGCGGCGCCCCCGCCCCGTCCGCGACCCGGGCGGCCGAGGTCGTCATCATCGACACCTCGGGTTCGATGTCCTACCCGGAGACCAAGCTGCGCGCGGCGATCGCGGCCGCGCAGGTCGCGATCGACACGCTGCGCGACGGCGTGGAGTTCGCGGTCGTGTCCGGCTCCAACACGGCCTCGATGGTCTTCCCCCGGCACCAGGGGCTGGTCCCGGCGTCGCCGGAGACCCGCGCCGAGGCCAAGCACGTGCTGAGCCGGCTGAAGGCGTCCGGCGGCACCGCGATCGGCTCGTGGCTGCGGCTGGCCGACGACCTCTTCGCCGGCCGCGACGGCATCAGGCACGCGATCCTGCTGACCGACGGCAAGAACCAGCACGAGACGCCGGAGCAGCTCGACGCGGCCCTGGCCCGCTGCGGCGGGCGGTTCGTCTGCGACTGCCGCGGCGTCGGCACCGACTGGGAGGTCGCCGAGCTGCGCAAGGTGGCGTCCGCCCTGCTCGGCAGCGTGGACATCGTGGCCGACCCGGCGGGCCTGGTGGCCGACTTCCGCGCCATGACGGAGGCGGCGATGGGCAAGTCCGTCGCCGACGTCGCCCTGCGCGTGTGGACGCCCCAGACGGCGCGGCTGCGGTTCGTCAAGCAGGTCTCCCCCTCGGTGGAGGACCTCACCGCCAAGCGCGCCGAGTCGGGCCCGCAGGCCGGCGACTACCCGCTCGGCGCGTGGGGCGCCGAGAGCCGCGACTACCACATCTGCGTTGAGCTGCCGCCCGGGGAGGTCGGCAAGGAGCTGCGCGCGGCGTGGGTGAAGCTCGTCGTGCCGGGTGCGCCCGGCGAGGAGGCGCGGGTCGCCGCGAGCGCGAACGTCCTGGCCCAGTGGACCGACGACGAGGCGGAGTCCACCCGGATCAACCCGCGGGTCGCGGGCTACACCGGGCAGGCGGAGCTGGCCGCGGCGATCCAGGAGGGCCTCCAGGCGCGCAAGGACGGCGACGTCGACACCGCGACGGCGCGGCTCGGCCGGGCCGTGGTGCTCGCGGGCGAGGCCGGCAACGACGAGATCACCGCGATGCTGCGCAAGGTGGTGGACGTCGTGGACGAGGCGACCGGTACCGTCCGGTTGAAGCGCGACGTCGCCAAGGCCGACGAGATGGAGCTCGACACGCGCTCCAGCAAGACGGTCCGGACACGCAAGGACGAGACGGTGACCACCAGGAGGAGCGAGGGCTGAGCATGGCGAGCTGCCCCAGCGGACACACCTCGCAGTCGCAGGACTACTGCGACGTCTGCGGCGAGCGCATCGGCGGCGCCCCCTCCGGCGCCGCCGCGGGCGCGTCCGCCCCGCAGCCGTCGCCGGGCGGGACTCCGTGCCCCGACTGCGGGACCCCGAGCACCGACCGCTTCTGCGAGGCGTGCGGCTATGACTTCGCCATCGGGGGCGGCAAGCCCACCCCGGCGTCGGAGCCCGCCCCCTCACCGGCGCAGACCGCGCCGTATGAGGCCATGTCCCCTGAGTCCGTCCCGTCCGGGTCCCCTGCGTCCGTCGCGTCCGGACCCCACGCGGCGCAGCGCGGGCCGTCCGACCCGCGGCGCCCGCCCGCGCCTCCCATTCCGGCGCCGCCCGTGCCGGCGCCGCCCGTGCCCGCTCCCCCGGTCCCGGCTCCGCCGGTCCCCGCGCCGCCGGTTCCGACGCATCCCGTCCCGGAGCCGTCCGCCCCCGGGGCGGTGTGGACGGCGGTCGTCCGCGCCGACCGCGAGTACTACAACACGGTCATCGCCGAAGAGGGGCCCGACTCGGCGTCGCTGTCGTTCCCGCCGTACGCGCCCGAGCGGCGCATCCCGCTCACCGGGGGCCAGGTCCGCATCGGGCGGCGCAGCTCCTCGCAACCCTCTCCGCCCGAGATCGACCTGCGCGAGCCCCCCGAGGACCCCGGCGTCTCCCACGTGCACGCGGTGCTGTTGGCGAAGCCCGACGGCACCTGGACGCTGGTCGACCCCGGCTCCACCAACCGCACCTGCGTGAACGGCTCCACCGCCCCCATCCCCTACAACGTGGAGGTCCCGCTCACCGACGGCGACCGGATCCACGTGGGCGCCTGGACCACGATCACGCTCACCCGAGGCGAGGCGACATGACGGCCGTCCAGCAGTCCCCGCCGGCGGGCCCGCCGAGCCCCGCCGCGCACGCGCCGCCCCCGGCCCGGGGCGGAGGCGGCGGGGACCTCCGCCCGGCCGCCGCGCCGACCGGTGTCGCGCGGCTGCTGCCCCGCACCGTCGCGGCCCGCGTCCGGGCGCTGACCGTGCTGTCGCTGGTACTGCTGGTGGCGCTGCTCGGCGTCGCCTGGGCGGCGATCGGCGACGCCCGCGAGGGGGTGCGGGTCATCGGGCACGACGCGGGCCCGCAGGTCGTCGCCACCGGTGACCTGTACTTCCAGCTCAGCGACATGGACGCGCAGCTCGCGAACGCGCTGCTGATCGGCGACGCGGCGGGCGGCGGGCGCGAGCAGGCGCTCGCCCGCTACGACCAGAACCGGCGCAGGGCCGGCGACGCGCTGCTGAAGGCCGCCAAGCTCGCCGACGAGACGACCGAGAACAACACGGCCCGCGACCTGCTGGACGCGCTGGCCCGCTACGAGCGCCTCGCCGGGCAGGCCCTGCTGCTGGACCGGCAGAGCCCCCACGCGTCCGGGCCTCCGGCGCAGAAGGTCGTCGACCTCTACCGGCAGGCGACCGACCTGATGAAGCTGGACCTGCTGCCGAAGGCGTACAACCTGACGCTCGACAACGGCACCCTCGTCCGGCACACCTACGAGGACAAGCGGTCGGCGGTCCTCGCCGGCCGCACCGGCATCCTCGCCACGGGCCTGGCGCTCGTGGCCGTCCTCGCCGGATTCCAGCTCTACCTGGCCCGGCGCTTCCGCCGGCTGCTGAACGTTCCGCTCGCGCTGGCGACGCTCGGAACGCTCGTCCTTGTCGCGGCGGGCTCCCTGATGCTCACCGGCCAGGCGGACCATCTGCGCCAGGCCAAGGAGGAGGGCTTCGACTCGATCCTGGGGCTCTCGCGGACCCGCGCCATCAGCAACAGCGCGAACGCCGACGAGACCCGGTTCCTGCTCGACCCCGGACGGGCCGACGCCTACGAGCAGGTGTACCTGAGCAAGTCGCAGACCGTCCTGTACCTGAAGGCCGGGAACCTGACCCAGTACAACGCGGCCGTCCAGAAGGATCTGTCCTTCGAGCCCGGACGCGTGCCGTTCCTCGGCTTCCTGGGCGCCGAGGCCGGGCGGCCGGCGCGGTCGGCCGCGCAGAAGGCGCGGCTCGCGGACGGCATGAACAAGGTGCTCGCCGACTACCAGAAGGTCCAGGCGAACGACCGCCGGATGCGCGACCTCGCGGACGGGGGGCAGCGCGACCAGGCGGTCGCCGCCCGCGGTGCGGCCGCCGCCGACTTCACCCGGTACGACCGTTCCCTCCAGGCGCTGGTCGCCATCCACCAGAGGGCGTTCGACGAGGCCGTGAAGGACGGGGACGGCGGGACGAGCGGCTGGTACGCCGTCCTGCCCGCCGCCGGCGTCGTCATCGCGGCGCTCGTGCTCATCGGCGTGCGCCCCCGCCTGGCCGAGTACCGGTGGTCGAAGTGAGGGCGCGGCGCCTCGCGGCGGCGGCGCTCGCGGCCGCGGCCGTCCTCGGCGCGGGGACGGCCTGCGCGATCGCGGACGCCCGGGAGGACTCCGTCGCCGGCAAGAAGGCGCTCGTCATCGGCGTGAACGGCGACCAGCCGGGGCTCGGCGAGCGCCAGGGCGACGGCTCGTTCACCGGATTCGACGTCGACATCGCCAAGGAGATCGCCCGGCGCCTGAAAGTGCGCGCCGGCGACGTGACGTTCAAGCGGGTCACGTCGGCGACCCGCGAGAAAATGCTTCAGGACGGCGACGTCGACCTCGTGGTGGCCAGCTATTCCGTCACGCCCGAACGCAAGGTTCAGGTGTCGTTCGCGGGTCCCTACTATGTGGCCCACCAGGACATTCTCGTCCGCCGTTCCGACGCCGGCCGCATCCGGAACATCGACGACCTGAAAGGGCGGCGGCTGTGCCGCGTCCCCGGGTCGGTGTCGTTCCCGCGCGTCCACGACGAGCAGGGCGTCGCGGCGCTGCCGGTCGAGGCGGGCGGGTACGCGGGGTGCCTCACCGAGCTCACCGGGGGGCGGCTCGACGCCGTCTCGACCGACGACCTGATCCTCGCGGGCCTCGCGGCGAAGGCGTCCGGGAGCGGCGGCGGGCTCACGATCGTCAACGCCCCGTTCACCGACGAGCCGTACGGCGTCGGCATCAGGAAGGGCGACGTCAACGGCTGCGAGGCGGTCAACAAGGCGATCACGGGGATGTACCAGGACGGCACCGCCCCACGCCTGCTGGACAAATGGTTCCGCCCCGCCGGGCTGAAAGTCACCACCACCGTCCCGCAATTCGAGGGCTGCGTCTGAGAATTCGTCACCGAGCGCATGGGAAGTGTCACGGAATGGCACGGGACGGACCGGTGAGGCCGGCCGGTCACTGAGATCAGTCGGTTACGTAAGTTTTGGTCGGCCCACGTGATCGTAAGTTATGGTCGCGATCAAAACCCGTTCCGGTAATCAGCGTCACGCCCGAGGAGTGCAATGACGACGGTCATCCTGGTGGTGATGTGCGTCGTGGTGGGGGCGCTCGAACTGTACGCGGGCAAGCAGAGCCGGGACCAGGCCAACGCCTTCACCCGCCGGATCGACGAGCTGAACGACCAGGTCACCAAGCAGAACAACGTCCTGGTCACCGTCGGCGAGCAGCTCACCGCGGAGCTGTCGCGGGTCAAGCAGGACGTGCTGCCCGCGCTCGACAACCGGCTCCGGCAGAACACCGGGCAGGTGGAGGAGCTGGCCGGGCTCGTCCACCAGGCGGACGACTACCTGCGGACCCAGGCGGGCAGGCTGCACGAGCTGGAGCAGCAGCGCATCACCCTCGCCGCGCTGCGCCGCAAGCTCGGCGAGGTCGAGACGTCGGTGCGGTCCGTCACCCGCGCGGGCGGCGAGACCGCCGACGGCAGGGTCGACGCGGCGCTCGGCCGGCTCGCGGAGCTCGAACGCGGCGGCGAGGAGATCCTGGAGCTGCAGCGCGCCCTCACCCGCACCCTGGAGGACGTCGAGGACGTCGTCGCCGAGCTGCTGCAGTTCACCGAGGGCGAGCTCGACGACACCGTCACGGCGGCGCTCACCGGGCGCCCCCGCGCCCACGGCGGCGCCGTCACCGCCACGGGGCGGCTGTGGACGCGCGACGAGCAGCTGGAGGACATCCTCTGCGACATCTACGAGCGTTGCGTGCGCGCCAGCCGGCTGGACGTCCGGTTCCGCACCGCCGAGGACGCGAACGGCTCGGCGTCCGGCTCCCCGGAGCGCCGCCGCTACTTCCTCGGCGGCCACGCCAGCGAGGACCTCGCGGGCGTGTTCAGCGCGCTGCTGATCTCGGCGGGCGCCGGGGCGCGCCCCAACGGCGGGCTGTCGGGCGGCGAGGCCAAGCGCGGGCTCGCCAGGGTCGAGCCGGGCGTCCCGCCGGGTGTGGAGCCGGTCCGCGCCCCCGAGGACGAGGCGGCGCTCAAGGCGCTCCTGCGGACGCTGGCGGAGTGCTCGGGCGCCGTCGCGCAGATCGGCCCGCTCATGGCCGTCCGGACGCGGGACGAGCTGCTGTGCGCGGTGCTGACGGCCGCGCAGTCACTGGAGCTGGAGAGCGACGAGGTGTTCTGGGACCCGGCCGCCGCGAGCGTCCGGCTGCGGCGGCTGCCGTCCCATCAGCTGTGGGACCTCACCGGCTGGGCCACTGCGCCGTAGGCCCGCACGGAACGCTCCGAAGGGCCGCCGATGCGCACGTAGAGAGGGCACGTCAGGGCGCCGGTCCACGGGTCGGCCTCGACGCACAGGCCGATCCCGGCGGCGCGGTCGAGGAACACCGCGTTCTCCACCGCCCGCGCACCGCGCACCGCGTACGGCACGGAGTCGGCGTCACCGGTGTCGAAGAGCTCCTCGAACGTCAGCCGCCGCGCGAACCGCATCAGCACGGCGGCGTCCACGACGCGGCTGCCGATCGCCGCCGACGGGCCCGCCACGACGATGCCGAAGCTCGGGTCCTCCCGGCCGCGCACGTAGATCTCGCGGTCCGGTTCGAGGCCGCGGCGGCGGTCCGGGACGTGCACGCCGAAGCCGGCGTCGCCGTTCAGGTAGGCGGGCGGGCCGAACCCGGGCGCCGGCGCCCCCTCGCGGACGCGCAGCGCGCCCGCGGGCATCTCCCAGCCGGGCAGGTACACCCCGAGGCCCCGCAGCAGCAGCCGCCAGATGGGACGTCCGGTCACGTCGGGAGCGAACTCGCCGCGCGGGCCGCCGGCCCCCTGCGGCTTCGCGGCGTCACCGTCCATGAGAACCATGATCGGCGAACGGATCCGCCTCCGACAAGGCCCCGCACGGGGGCGGAGCCCTTACCGCGCGGCCCCTGCACCGCCGGTTCCGCGTCGGCTACGGTTGACCCACCCGGATCATGACGAGGACGCCGCCGTGAATCTGCAGGACATGATGGTGCACCGCGACACCTCGTCGCGGACCGTCGACAAGTATCTGATGTCCTACGAGGGCCGTGTCATCGCGGTGCGGCGGCACCCCGCCGTCCTGCTGCTGCCGGTGTCGGTCGTCGTGCTCGGGCTCATCGCGTGCGGCGCGGCGAGCGCGGTCACCGGGCAGGTCTGGCTCTGGTGGCTGTGGCTGATCGCCGTCGGCTTCCTGGCCTGGAAGGTGATCGCCTGGTCGGTGGACTTCTTCCTCGTCACCGAGCACCGGGTGATGGTCGTCAACGGCGTGCTCAACCGCAACGTCGCGATGATGCCGCTCGCCAAGGTCACCGACATCGCGCTGAACCGCTCGGTGACAGGGCGGATCCTCGGCTACGGCGAGTTCGTGATGGAGTCCGCGGGCCAGAAGCAGGCGCTCCGCAACGTCGGCTTCATGCCGTACCCGGAGCAGCTGTACCTGGAGGTCTCGTCCGTCATCTTCGGCTCCGTCGACGAGTCGCCGGACTGATCCCCCTTCGGGGTCAGGAGTCGAAGCCGAGGCCCATGCGGTCGAGGGTGCGGAGCCAGAGGCCGCGGCGTCCGGCGTTGCGGTCGGCGCGGGCGATCTCGCGCCGGGTCAGTTCGATGACGCCGTAGCGCAGCGGTTCGGGCGGGAACGGGACGGGCTTGGTGCGCACCATCTCCAGCCGCGTCCGCTCGGTCTCCTCGCCGGGTGCGAGGCCGACGCTCAGCAGGTCGAGCATGGTGTCGGCGCCGAAGCGGGTGGCGCCGACACCGAGGCCGGTGTAGCCCGCCGCGTACGCGAGCCTGCCGTCGTAGGCCGTCCCGAAGAAGGCGCAGAAGCGGCTGCACGTGTCGATGACGCCGCCCCAGGCGTTGCTGAAGCGGATGCCCTCCAGCTGCGGGAACGTGGCGAAGAAGTGCCGGGCCAGCGTCGTGTACGTGGAGGGGCGCCGTTCCAGGCCGGGGTGGAAGCCGTTGCCGAAGTGGTAGACGGCGTCGTAGCCGCCCCACAGGATCCGGTCGTCGGCGGTGAGCCGGTAGTAGTGGAACTGGTTGGCGCTGTCGCCGAGCCCTTGCCGGTGCCGCCAGCCGATGGCCTCGCGCTGGGCGGCGGAGAGCGGCTCGGTGACGAGCGCGTAGTCGTACACGGGGACGACGTAGTGGCGCAGGCGCCGCAGGACCGGCGGGAAGGCGCCGGTTCCCAGGGCGACCTTCCGGGCGGTGACCGTCCCGAGCGGACCGGGCTCGCCGCCGTTCCGCCGCGGGGGCGCGGCGGCCGTGAGCCGGAGCCCGCGGGCGTCGGAACGCATGGCCGTGACGCGGGTGTTCTCGAAGACGCGGACGCCGAGGGAGCGGCAGGCGTCCGCCAGGCCCCAGGCGAGCTTGGCCGGGTGCACCATGGCGACGGCGTCGCGGTCCCACAGGCCCGCGAGGTAGGTGGGCGAGTCGACCTCGGCGCGGACCGCCTCCGGTCCGAGCAGGATCGGTTCCCAGCCGTGCTCGTAGGCCTTCTCCGCCGCCTCCTGGAGCAGCGGGACCTGCCACTCCTCGGTGGCGACGCTCATCTCCCCGGTGGGCTCCCATTCGGCGTCGATGCCGTAGCGGGTGAGGGTCTCACCGATGGCGCGCAGGTTGTCCCAGCCGAGGCGTTCGAGGGTGTGGACGTCGTCCGGCCAGCGTCCGAGGCCGTTCTCCAGACCGTGGGTGAGGCTCGCGGCGCAGAACCCGCCGTTGCGTCCGGACGCGGCGGTGCCGATGCGGCCGGCCTCCAGCACGACCACGTCCAGGGACGGGTCGCGCTCCTTGGCGAGCAGCGCCGTCCACAGGCCGCTGTACCCGCCGCCGACGACGGCGAGGTCGCATGTCAGCGCACCGGTCAGGGCGGGGCCCGCGGCGGGACGGGCCGGGTCCTGGAGCCAGAAGGGCTCCGGCGCGGCGTCGGCGAGCGACTGGGCCACGTTCACGTTCACGTCCGCGCGCGGTAGCTGCGCCGCGCCGACACCACCGCGATCACCACGCCGACCGCGAAGATGATCGTCCCCATCACGTTGACCTGCGGCGGGGTGCCGGTCCTGGTGGAGCCGTAGATCCACAGCGGGAACGTCACGGTGGCGCCGCTGGTGAAGTTCGTGATGACGAAGTCGTCGATGGACAGCACGAACGCCAGCAGCGCGCCCGCCAGCACGCCCGGCATGATCATCGGCAGGGTGACCAGGCGGAACCGCGTCCACGGGCCGGCCCCGAGGTCCTGCGCGGCCTCCTCCACCGAGGGGTCGAGCCCGACGACGCGGGCGCGGACCGTCACGGCCACGAAGGCGATCGAGAACATCACGTGCGCGAGGAGGATCGTCAGGTAGCCGCGCGGCAGGTTGAACGTGACGAACATCGACAGCAGCGACGCGCCCATCACGATCTCCGGGCAGGAGATCGCCATGAACAGCACCAGGTTCGTCGAGCCCTTGCCGCGGAACCGGTACCGTCCGAGCGCGAGGCCCGCGAACGTCCCGATGACCGTCGTGATCAGCGTGCTGAACACCGCGATCGTCAGCGAGTTGACGACCGCCGCGGTGAGGTCGCTCTTGTCGAACAGGTGGGCGTACCACTTGAGCGTGAAGCCCTGCCACTGGAAGTTCTGCTTGCTGCGGGTGTCGTTGAACCCGAACAGGATCATGATCGCGATGGGCAGGATCAGCCACGCGATCAGCGCGAGGGTGTAGAGGTGCAGGACGGAGATCCGGCGCCTGAGGGGTGCGCGGCGCGGCCGCGGGGGCTGCTTGGTGAGGGTCACCGGGGCCTCGGTATGCGTCGTCATCGGCCGGCCGCCTCCAGGACGTCCTGCGTGCCGAGCGTGCGCGCGTAGGCGAAGATGCCGACGAGCAGGATCGCCATCAGCGCGAACGACAGTGCGGACGCCATCGGGTAGGCGCTGTTGTTGAAGTACTCGGTCTGGATGACGTTGCCGATCATGGTGTTCTGCGGGCCGCCGAGCACCTCGGCGTTGACGTAGTCCGACGACACCGGCACGAACGTCATGATCACGCCGGCGAACACGCCGGGCAGCGACAGCGGCAGGATGACCCGCAGGAACGCCTGCGTGCGGCTCGCGTACAGGTCGTAGGCCGCCTCCACCACGCGCGGGTCGACGCGTTCGAGCGCCACGTAGATCGGCAGGGCCATGAACGGCAGGAAGTTGTACGCGAGCCCGGACACCACCGCGGCGCCGGTGTCGAGGATGTGGAAGCCCTGCGGCAGGACGCCGTGGTCGCGCAGCGGCCCGAGGATCGGCCCGTTGTCGGTGAGGACGAGCTTCCACGAGACCGTTCGCAGGATGAACGAGACGAAGTACGGGAGCAGCAGCATGAACAGGTACGTCGACTTGGCGCGCCCGCCCCGGAACGCGATCCAGTACGCGGCCGGGTAGGCGAGCACGATGCACGCGATCGTCGCGAGCAGCCCGTACCAGAGCGACCGGACGAACTTGTCGCCGTAGGTGCTCAGCCCGTCGGTGTAGTTCTGCCAGTGCAGCGTCTGCTGGAAGCCGTCGATGAGGTTCCCGGTCTGCAGCGACAGGGAGACCATCAGCAAGAGCGGGACGAGGAAGAACGCCGCCAGCCACAGCCCGCCCGGCAGGATCATGAGGTACGGCGCGAGCCGCCCCCGCACCCCGCCCATCACGAGCCCTTGGAGATCGGCTCGAAGATCTTCTGGTACTCGGCCTCCTCGGCCTGCGTGAGCCGCCGGTAGTGCCGCAGCCGGGCCAGGTCGGCCTGCGAGGGGAAGATCAGGGGGCTGGTGCTGAGCCGGATCAGGTCCTTCTTGTCAGAGCCGCCGGCCTGCTCCGCCTTCTGCGCGATGAGCTTCTGGGTGGCCGGGATCGGCGGCATGTAGTTGATGAACTCGGTCAGCGGCGCGTTGTTCTCCGGGACGTACAGCCAGTTCATCAGCATCAGCGCGTCCACCGGGTTCTCGGCGGTCTTCGGGATGCACAGGTTGTCGGTCCAGATCGTGCCGCCCTCCTCGGGCACCACGAACTTCACGTCGGGGCTGGTCAGGCTGTACACGTCGCCGGACCACGCCATGGTCATCCACACGTCGCCCTTGCTGACGGCGTCGACGTAGTCCTGGCTGTAGTACTTGCGGACGATGCCCTTGTCGCGCTGCTCCCGCAGCTTGGCGGCGGCCTTCTCCCAGTCCGCCTTCGTCGACTTCTCGGGGTCGATGCCGAGCAGGAACATCCCGAAGTTCCCGAGCTCCTGCGAGTCGCCCATCATGCCGACCTTGCCCTTGTACTTCGGGTCGAACAGCTGGGCGATGCTGGTGATCTCCTCCTTCACGTACTTGGTGTTGTACGCGATCCCGGTGACGCCCGACTCGTACGGGATCGTGAAGGCGTTGCCGGGGTCGTAGGAGGGGTTCTTGAACGACGGCCCGGCGTTCGCCTGGAAGTTCGGCAGCTTCGACAGGTCGAGCGGCGCCAGGTAGCCGAGCTGGCGGCACTGCTCCAGCTGGATCCCGTTCGTCATCACCATCAGGTCGAAGCCGATGGACTGGCCGGCGGCCAGCGGCGCCTGGATCTTGCCGAACCAGGGGCCCATCTCCTGGATGACCTCCTTGTAGGTCACCTTGACGCCCGTCTCCTTCTCGAACGCCTTGATGGTCTCCCGGTCGTCCTGCATGTAGCCCGGCCAGTTCGCCCAGTTGAGCGTGCCGTTCTTGGTCTTGCCCGCCCAGTACTTCTCGACGTCGCTCTGGCTGACCTTCTCCTTGCCGCCCTGGCCCTTCACCCCGCACGCCGACAGGGCGAGCCCGGCGCCGGCCGCGCCCATCAGCCTGAGGACGTCGCGGCGGGCGGGGCCGCCCGCGCTGGAACGCGCCAGACGCGGCCTGGTGAGTCCGCGCAGGAAGGCGGGGTCGAACTGGCTCACTGTGGGGCTCCTATGGCGTACGAGTGGCACGGGTCCCACGACAGCCAGACGCTGTCGCCGCGCACGGCGACGTCTTCGGCGGACGTGGCGTTCTGGAGGAACACCACGACGTCGGCGCCGGCCGAGGTGGTGATGTTGTAGTTCGTCGACGTCCCGAGGTACACGACCTCGGTCACGGTCCCCCGGACCGCGCACAGCCCGTCACCGGGCTTGTCCAGCCCGATGCAGATCTTCTCGGGGCGGACCGTCAGCTCCACCCGGTCCCCCTCGGCGGCCTCGCGGCCGTGCCGCATCGGGACCTCGATCCGCCCGTCCGGGCCGTGGGAGAGCACCGCGCTGCCCGGTTCGGTGCCGGTGACCTCCCCCTCCAGCAGGTTGGACGTCCCGATGAAGCCGGCCACGAAGCGCGTCGCGGGATGCTCGTAGATCTCCCGCGGCGTGCCGAGCTGCTCGATCACCCCGTCGTTCATGACGGCGACGCGGTCCGACATCGTCAGCGCCTCGCCCTGGTCGTGCGTCACGTACACGAACGTCACGCCGACCCCCCGCTGGATCCGCTTCAGCTCGACCTGCATGGCCTGGCGCAGCTTCAGGTCGAGGGCGCCGAGCGGCTCGTCCAGCAGGAGGGCCCGGGGCTCGTTCACCAGCGCCCGGGCCAGCGCGACCCGCTGCTGCTGGCCGCCGGACAACTCGGCGGGACGGCGCTTCTCCCGGCCCGTCAGGTCGACGATCTCCAGCATCCCGCCCACCCGCCGCGTGATCTCCGCCTTCGGAACGCCGCGCCGGCGCAGGCCGAACGCGACGTTCTCGAAGACGCTCATGTGCGGGAAGAGCGCGTACGACTGGAACACCATGTTCACGTCGCGCCGGTTGGCCGGCACGTCCGTGACGTCCTGCCCGTGCAACCGGACCCGGCCCGCCGACGGCTCCTCGAAGCCGGCGATCATGCGCATGGTCGTCGTCTTGCCGCATCCGGACGGGCCGAGCAGGGAGAAGAACTCCCCCTCCGCGATCGTCAGGTCGACGCCGCGGACGGCCGCCACGGTCTCGCCGTAGGCGTGGTACGACTTCTGGACGCCCTCGAGCTCGATGGCGGGGACGGCGCTGGCCGGATCGTCGCGCGGCGCCGCGACGGGTCGGGTCTCGGTCATGGGCGGGACTTCCTTCACGGGCTCCGGTCGGCGGCGCTCAGCCGCCGATGTAGTGCATGACGTGCTTGACGCGGGTGTAGTCCTCGATTCCGTACATCGACATGTCCTTGCCGTAGCCGGAATGCTTGAAGCCGCCGTGCGGCATCTCCGAGACCAGCGGGATGTGGGTGTTGACCCACACGGCCCCGAAGTCCAGTGCCTTGGTCATCCGCATGGCGCGGCCGTGGTTCTGCGTCCACACGCTGGCCGCCAGCCCGTACTGGACGCCGTTGGCCCACTCGATCGCCTGCGCCTCGTCCGAGAAGCTCTGGACGGTGATGACCGGACCGAACACCTCGTTCTGCACCATCTCGTCGTCCTGGCGGAGGCCGCCGACGACGGTCGGCGCGAAGAAGTAGCCGCGGTCCCCCACGCGCTCACCGCCGGTGAGGACCTTCGCGTGGCTCGGCGCCCGCTCGATGAAGCCCTGGACGCGCTCCAGCTGGTTCGCGTTGTTCACCGGCCCGTAGAAGGCGTCGGCGTCGCTGGGAGGTCCGACGGCCGTCCCCTTGGCGGCCTCGGTGAGCGCCTCGGTGAACTCCCCGTGCAGCCGGTCGGCGACCAGTACGCGGGTGGCGGCCGTGCAGTCCTGGCCGGCGTTGAAGTACCCCGCCTCGGCGATGCCCGTCGCCGCCGCCTCGACGTCGGCGTCGTCGAAGACGATCACCGGCGCCTTGCCGCCGAGCTCCAGGTGCACCCGTTTGAGGTCCTTGGCGGCCGACGCGGCGACCTCCATGCCGGCCCGCACGCTCCCTGTGATGGACACCATCTGCGGCGTCGGGTGCTCCACCAGCGAACGCCCGGTCTCGCGGTCGCCGCAGACGACGTTGAAGACGCCCGGGGGCAGGAACTCGGCCGCGATCTCCGCCAGCATCAGCGTGCTCGCGGGGGTGGTCTCGGACGGCTTGAGCACGACGGTGTTGCCCGTCGCCAGCGCGGGCCCGATCTTCCAGACCGCCATCATCATCGGGTAGTTCCAGGGCGTCACCTGGGCGCACACCCCGATCGGCTCCCGACGGATCGAGGAGGTGTGGTCCGCCATGTACTCTGCGGACGCCTTGCCCTCCAGCACCCGGGACGCGCCGGCGAAGAACCGGAGGTTGTCCACCATCGGCGGCACCTCCTCCTCGAGGGTCATCTGGAGCGGCTTGCCGGTGTCCCGGCTCTCCGTCCTGACGAGCTCCTCCGCCCGCTTCTCGACCGCGTCCGCGAAGCGGAGCATCGCGAGGCTCCGCTCGCCCGGCGTGGCGTCGCGCCAGGCGGGGAACGCGTCGGCCGCCGCGCGGAACGCGGCGTCGACGTCCTCGGCGCCGGACACTGGCGCCTCCGCGTACGTCTCGCCGGTGCTGGGGTCGACCACCTCCAGCGTCCGCCCGTCCTTGGCGTCGACGTACTCTCCGCCGATAAAGTTGCGCAGCCGCTCGCCGCTCATCCTCAGGTCCCTCCTGGGCATCTTCGCCCGTTGTGTCCTGTTGGCCCGACCCTGACAGAGGATTCAGCCCAACACAAGTGATTCCGTTGTTACGATCCAGTTTCACGACTGATTCACTTGACCCAGAGGCCTCACACCCTCGATGCCGCAGCTAGGAGATCCTGATGGAACGGGCCCCCCGCGTCCAGCTCGACGAGACCGCCAAGCAGATCATCGAGCAGCTCCAGCAGGACGGCCGCCGCTCCTACGCCGCCATCGGCAAGGCCGTGGGCCTTTCCGAGGCCGCCGTGCGCCAGCGCGTGCAGAAGCTCCTCGACACGGGGGTCATGCAGATCGTCGGCGTCACCGACCCGCTCATGCTCGGCTTCCACCGGCAGATGATGATCGGCGTCAGGTGCGAGGGCGACCTGGAGAAGATCGCCGACGAGCTCGCGGCGCTCGACGAGATCGACTACGTCGTGATCACCGCCGGCTCGTTCGACATCCTCCTGGAACTCGTCTGCGAGGACGACGAACGCCTTTTGGAACTTCTCGGCCGAATCCGCGCCATACCCGGCGTTGTCTCCACCGAGAGCTTCGTCTACCTCAAACTTCGCAAACAGACCTACTCCTGGGGAACCCGCTGACTCCATCAGACACCCGACGATTCTCGTTCTCTGAGGGGATGTTCTGGCAACACCTCGCGGCGTACTTTTAAAGGCCGCAAGGAAGGGAGACCGGCCATGCCCGAGTCGGTTCGCCAGGACCTTCCGGTCGATCCCGCCGACGATCACATCGCCTTCCGGACCTCCGCGGAGCAGTTCCTCATGATCCGCACGGCGGCCGAGCTGATCGGCTGGACGGTCACCGACTACGTCCTGTCAGCCGCCCTGGACCGCGCCGAACGCGACCTCTACGAACACGCCGCCGCACAGGAGGCGGCGGCACCCGCCCCCGACCCGATCCCTCCCTACACGGCCCTTCTGCTGGCCCTGACCTGACCCGCCATGCCCGGCCGAGGGAACCCGTTGGCGGAGGACCGCGAAGGCAACGCGCTCACGGACTTCCTCCCGGCCGCCCATCCCGTCCCCGGTGACGCCCCGATGCCCGCGGCATTGGCGGCGGTCTGGCACGACCATCACCTCCTGCTGGTCTACGACCGCCACCGCCGCCAATGGGAACTCCCGGGCGGAGTGATCGAGGCGGGCGAGTCGCCCCTGGAAGCGGCGGTCCGCGAACTTCACGAGGAGACCGGCCTCCACCTTCCCGCCCTCACCCTCGCCGGCTACGCCCGTTTCCGCCTGGTCTCGCCGCCCCGAGAGGAGTACGCCGCCCTCTACACGGGCGAATCCCCCACCCGCCCCAGCAACTTCACCCCCACCGACGAAATAGCCGCGATCCGCTTGTGGGACCCGACCACCCCCCGTCCCCACCGCGCGCAAATCCTCGACACGACCCTGGCCCTGATGACCCCACCCGGCCGGCTGGTGCGCGGGGCTGGAGAATGGGGGGATGGCTGAAGCTGCGAGCAAGGCTTGTCTGTTCTGCGAGATCATCAAGGGTGAGCGTCCCGCGCACATCGTGCTCGACGCACCGGACGCGATGGCGTTCCTCGACACTCGGCCACTGTTCAAGGGGCACGCCCTCCTGGTCCCCCGGACGCACTACGAGACGCTCACGGACCTGCCCGAAGACCTCCTCGGACCGTTCTTCGCCCAGGCCCAACGCCTGGCGAAGGCGATGGAGGACACGCTCGAAGCAGCCGGCTCGTTCGTCGCCATGAACAACCGGATCAGCCAAAGCGTCCCGCACCTGCACGTCCACGTAGTCCCCCGCAACCCGAAGGACGGCCTCCGCGGCTTCTTCTGGCCCCGCCAGAAATACGCCTCCGAAACCGAAGCCGCCACCTACGCAACCCGCCTCTCAAAAGCCCTCACCACCCCCACCTAACAACCCTGCGGGCGATACGACAGCACGGCTCGGTGGGTGAGGGGACGCTGCGGTTCGGGGGCGCCTCTTGGTGGCGGGTCTAACGGCCTCCTTATGCGGTGGGCTCTAGCGTCTGGTTGTCATGCGGCTGGAGCGTGTCGCCTTTCGTTACCGTCGGCGGGATCCGTGGGTGTTCCGGGACGTCTCGTTGTCGCTGCCGGAAGGAAGTGTGACCGAGGTGACCGGGCATAACGGCGCAGGGAAGTCCACTCTTCTCCGCGTGATGGCCGGCCTGCGCAGGCCCCGTGCGGGCGCCGTCAAGGGCCGTCCCGCGAGGGTCGGCTACGCGCCTGAGCGGTTCCCGGTGGACCAGCCGTTCAGCGTCCGCGCGTACCTGGGCCACATGGCGGCCATTCGGCGCGTCCCCGCCGCCGCCTGCGACGCCTGGGCGGAGCGGTTGAGCTTTGACCACCTCCTCGATGTCCGGCTTGCCGAGTTGTCGAAGGGCAGCGCCCAGAAGATCGGGATCGCGCAGGCGCTCATGGCGGACCCCGAACTGCTGGTCCTCGACGAGCCCTTCGCCGGCCTGGACGCCGCCACACGCGACGCGCTCCCCGGGCTGATCTCCGAGTTCGCGGCGCGCGGCTCCACCGTCGTCGTCAGCGACCACCAGCGCTGCATCGAGGCGATGCCCGGCGTCGACCGCCTGCACGTCGCCGACGGCTCCGTGACCCCGCTGTCGGCCGGGGGCGGAAGCGCCTGGACCGTCCTGGAGGTCGAGGTGCCCGCCGACGAGGCCGACACCGTGGAGACGAAGCTGCGCGCCGACGGCTACCGGGTCCGGAGGCCCGCAGAGTGATCGCGCTCGTCCGGTTCCAGGTGGCGGGATACCTCCGCTCGCTGCGCGTCCTGCAGCCGCTGATCGTCGTGGCGCTGGTCGTCGCGCTGGTCCTTTCACAGGGGCCGAGCGGCCCGGACGCCGCCGCCCTCGCCGTGCGGACGCTCGCGGACGTCGCGGCGATCCTGTTCCCCGTGTGGGCGTGGGCGGCCCGCGCCCTCCTCGACACCCAGCCCGACGAGCAGCGCGCCTTGACCGCCACTGCGGCCCGCCACCCGTCAGCACCCACATGGGCCGGTCTGCTCGCCGCTTACTGCGTGAACGTCTCACTGGGCGCGCTGGCACTGGCCGTTCCTCTCATTCAGGCCTTCCTGGTCGGTTCGCCAGGGCGAGCCGTCTTGGCGGGGTGCGCGTTGAACCTCCTCGTCGCCGTCCCGGGCACGCTGCTGGGGGCATGGACCAGCCGCGCCCTCATCCCCGATCCCGGCGTCTCGCTGCTGGCGCTCCTCTGCGGCGCGACCGCGCTCCTTCTCCTCGGCATGGGACGGCTCTCCTGGCTCTCCATCCCGATGATCGGCTGGATGCACGCGGCCCACGACGGCCCGAGCGCCTTCGTCTCGCACTTCCCCGCGACCGCCCTCCACGTGCTCGTCTGGTCCGCGGTGGTCGGCGCCGCCTACCTCCTCACCGTCCCCCGCCGCACCCTCTGAGAGCCCCGTGCGGGGTGGTCGTCCGCAGGACGGGCCCAGGAGTACGGGCCCAGGAGTGGTGATACCGGCCTCTTCCGCCCACGCCGCTGCCACGTCGCTCCGCCACGCCGTCCCCCCGCCCCCTCACCACGACGCCACGACGGCTCATAGGCGGGGGCCGGGGGGAACTCGCCCCTGCAGGGGCGGTGTGGCGTGTTTCAGGCGGCTTGGACGGTCAGCCATGCCTGCTCCAAGGGGGTGTCGCGGCGGTTGCAGAAATAGACGCGGCCCGGGTCGCCCCAGTACCAGCCGAGGCGATCGTCGGAGTCGAGTTGGAGGAGCAGGTGCCACTCCTCGACCGCGCGCCGCTCATCCGGGGTAAGGGCTGGGGGGTGGAGGGAGTTCAGGGTGCGGCCGGTCGAGGCGTACAGGCAGTCGGGGCCGAGCGGACGCTGGACGAGCGTCGGCCAGCCGCCCAACTGGTGGGCGGGTGCGTCGTCCGGGCAGGTGTGGCGGGTCCAGGCGGCGTGCAGTTGTTCGTACACGGCCACGATGCCGTCGTAGACGCTCTCCAGGCGCTGGACGGCTGCCTCCTGGGGAGAGGGCAGGGAGAGGAACGGAGCGGCGCCCAAGGTGGTCTCCGGGTAGGAGATGCTGCCCGGAGGCGGGGCCGTAGGGCGGAGGTCGCCGGTGAGGACGCGCCAGCCGCCGCGGTGACCGGGCTCGTCGCCCCAGGGGCGGGGGATCTCGCTCGCGTAGTAGAACGCGGCGCGGCAGGCGGGCAGGCCGGGGATCTCGGCGAGGCGGGCGAGGCCCGCGATGTCGATCGCACCTAAGAAGTCGAGCGGGCGGCCCTTCCACGTCGGCCATGGCTCGCCCGGCGGCAGCAGCGGCGCGCCGCCGAGGCGGACGGGCACCTCGCCATGGCCGGACAGGCGCAGCGCCGGCTTGACCAGGGGCAGCAGGAGGGCCGTGATCTCGGGGGCGAGGAAGGAGTCGAACAGGGCGCGGAGCCGTCGGTACTGTGCGGCGAAGGGGTCCATGCACGTAGCGTGGCGCGGCCCTCACCCGGCGCGCAGCATCCCGTGAAATTGTGGATAACCGCGTCAGCGTTCGAGCGCGGCCGACAGCTGCAGCAGGAAGCGGTCGACCTCCTGCTCGTCGTAGCCGGGCCCGAGCCGGACGGTGCGGAACGCGCTCTCCCGCACGTCGCGAGCGGTCACGGGCGGGGCGACGCCGCGCAGCCCGGCGATCACGCGGTCGAGGAACGCGTCCACGTCCCGCACGTCGTAGCCGGGGCGCAGCCCGGCGCCCGAGAACCGCGCGTTCTGGATCCAGTTGATCAGCCAGGCCGGCTGGGCGCGCGTGCGGCCGGGGCGCTCCCCGAACGGCGCCATGGCCTGGAGCTCCCTGATGCACTCGCGGAGCAGCTCGTCCACCGCGCGATGCTCGTAGCCGCGAAGGACGGTGGTGAAGCGCGCCTGGCGCACCTCGTCCGCGGACATCGGCGGTCCGCCGCTCAGCGCCTGCGAGACCCGCTTCAGCAGGGCGTCGACCTCGTCCCGGTCGTAGCCCCGCAAGACCACCGGCAGCCGTGTACCCGTCTTCACCGGCACCGCGCTCCTCAGCCGTGTCCCCTGCGCCCCGCGCGGCGCCAGGAACGCACCGGCGGCGCGCTCAGTCCTTGGTCGCCGCGGCCAGCTGCCCGCAGGCCCCGTCGATCTCCCTGCCCCGAGTGTCGCGCACCGTGACCGGGACCCCGTGGGCCTCCAGGCGGCGGACGAACTCGCGCTCGTCCTCGGGCCGTGAGGCGGTCCACTTGGAACCCGGCGTTGGGTTCAACGGAATCAGATTGACGTGCACGAGGTGCCCGCGCAAGAGCCTTCCGAGAAGATCGGCCCGCCACGCCTGGTCGTTCACGTCCTTGATGAGGGCGTACTCGATCGAGACGCGGCGGCCGCTCCGGTCGGCGTAGGCCCAGGCCGCGTCCAGCACCTCGGCGACCTTCCACCGGTTGTTGACGGGCACGAGGTCGTCGCGGAGCTCGTCGTCGGGCGCGTGCAGGGACACCGCCAGCCTGACCGACATGTCCTCCGCGGCGAGCTTCTCGATGGCCGGAACGAGCCCGACCGTGGAGACCGTCACCGACCGCTGGGAGATGCCCAAGCCGGCGGGCGCCGGATCGGTGATGCGCCTGACCGCGCCCATCACGGCCTTGTAGTTGGCCAGGGGCTCGCCCATACCCATGAAGACGATGTTGGAGACGCGTCCGGGCCCGCCTGGGATGCGTCCACGGGCGAGTGCGCGCGCGCCGGCGGCGACCTGCTCGACTATCTCGGCCGTGGACAGGTTGCGGGTGAGCCCTGCCTGACCGGTCGCGCAGAAGGGGCAGTTCATCCCGCAGCCCGCCTGGGACGAGACGCACATCGTGGCCCGGTCGGGGTACCGCATCAGGACCGACTCGAACAGGACGCCGTCGAAGGCCTTCCAGACGGTCTTGAGGGTCGTCCCCCCGTCGCAGTCCATCTCGCGTACGGGGGTCAGCAGCGACGGCAGCAGTTCGGAGACGAGGCGTTCCCGGACAGCGGCCGGCAGGTCCGTCATCTCGGCGGGATCGTCGACGAGGCGCGCGAAGTAGTGGCGCGACAGCTGGTCGGCGCGGAACGGCTTCTCCCCCAGCGCGGCGACCGCCTCGCGGCGCTCGGCCGTGGTGAGGTCGGCGAGGTGCTTCGGCGGCTTGCCGCGCCTGGGGGCGGCGAAGACGAGCTTCGCCGGGGTCTTCTCGGACGCGGCGCCGGTCGCGGCGGGCTGGGTGGTAGACATGGTCCTTCCAGTGTCGCAAACACCCGCGCGTGCATCGTCCGTCCGGGACTCCCGCCATCCCCGGACCGCGCCGCTCCCGCGGCAGGGGACGCTTCCAGCACCGCCATTCCCGAACGGCGACATCCCTGCACACGGCCTTGTCTGCGGCTAAGGTCTCGATCATGTCGGTATTGCGCAGGGGCGCGGCCTCGCCCCGGGGGTCAGCGGCCACGGTCGTCCACGCGGCGGCCAGCCCGTACGGCAGCCGGCGGCTCACCGTCGAGACCGACGGCGAGGTCACCGCGGCCTACCTGAAGGACGCGCGCGACTCGGTGGTCGGGGCGGTCTGGGTCGCGAACCACCGTGAGGCCCCGCAGGAGCTGGACGTGGCGCGGCTCGACGCGGGCCTCACACCGCTCCTCCCGGAGACCCATGTGCGCCACCCCGCCGGACGCCCCCCGCTGGACGCCGAGGCGCTGGAGGTCGTGTGGTTCGAGGAGGGCGACGGGGTCGCCGTCCTGGAGGCGGGCGACCCGCTGCTGGTGATCCCCGGCTGGTCGGACATGGGCCGCGGCATCCCGGGCTACGCGCGCGACGCCACGCTGCAGAGCCCCTTCGCCTTCCCTTTGGACGAGGAGATCGAGGACTTCGGGCCGCGCATCGAGCTAGCGCGCGAGCACTGGAAGAGGTGCCGCGCAGACGGCTCTTGGGCGGAGTTCCAGCAGTCGGTGCTCGGCCACCTGCTGCAACGTCTCGGCCCCAGCGGCCACTACTGGCACGACGTCGGACGGCAGTTGGCGAGGGGCAGGCCGAGCGTGGCCCCGACCGTAGGTGTGTCGGAGCGGCCCGCAAGGGGCGGCCGGGAGTTCACGGTTCTGAGCACGGTCGGGATGAGCCGCCAGCGGATGCCCACGGTCGAGCTGTACGAGGACGACGTCGCCCCATACGGACGCATCGAGCTGGCCGTCGCCAGCACCCTGCCCAGCCAGCGCGCGGGGAGCATCTTCCCGTGGCTGGCGCAGTACCCGTGGCGGTCGGTGACCTGGTTCGCCCCAGGGGACGTCGTGAAGTGGTACCACGAGGCGCGCACGTTCCCGCTCAGCACCGGTGAGACGTCCTGGGAAGGTGTGCTCCTCCTGGACGACCCGAACCGTCTAGCAGGTCCCGGGGCGCCTGCCATGACCGGGCTGACGCTCAACGGGGACGCCGTCCGATGGCTGTGGCTCGTCCCCATCACGGGCGAGGAGCACCGCTTCGCCAAGAGCGAGGGGTCGGACGCGCTCATACGGCGCCTGGCCCAGCAGGGCCGCTCCTGGATCGTCTCCTAGGCGACTCGTCTCTGGGAACGCCCCAGAAAACGGCCCGCAGCCGGGCCAGGGACGCTCGTCCCCTGGGGTCGCTTTTAGCTGGGGACGAACAGTTCCAGCAGCAGCCAGACGACGGGAGCCGTCGCGACGAGGGAGTCGAGGCGGTCCATCACCCCGCCGTGTCCGGGCAGGAGCGTTCCCATGTCCTTGATGCCGAGATCCCGCTTGATCATCGATTCGACGAGGTCGCCGGCGGTCGCGGTGACCACGGCCGCGAGCCCGATGATCACGCCCTGCCAGACGTGGCCGCCGTCCAGGAGCCACCACACCAGCCATCCGCCGACGGCCATGCAGGTGAGGGCGGACCCGGTGACGCCCTCCCAGGTCTTCTTCGGGCTGATGGTGGGCGCCAGCTTGTGCCTGCCCAGGAAGGACCCGGCGAAGTAGCCGCCGATGTCGCTGGCGACGGTGGTGGCGATGAAGATGACGATGCGGTGGTCACCGTCCGCCGGGCGCATGAGCAGCGCGACGATCCCGCCCATCAGCACCAGGTAGCCGGCCACGAGCGACCCGGCGGTGACGTCCCGCACGTATCCGGAGGCGCCCTCGGCCATGCGCGTCATCAGCAGCGCCAGGACCGTCAGCGAGACCGCCGCGACGGTCGCCGTCGCGCCCCACACGTAGGCGACGACGGGCGTGCCGACCATGCCCGTCGCGACGGGGATGAACGGGACGCGGATGTCGCGGCTCTTGAGCGCCTCGGTCAGTTCCCGCATGCCGAGGAACAGGAACACGACCATCACGCCAAGGAAGATCTCCTTGATCGTGTACAGCGAGACCAGCACGAGGGCGCCGAGCGCGACGCCCACGCCTATGGCGATCGGGAGGTTTCGCCCTGTCCTGCTCGGAGGCTTTCCGGCGGACGTCGCGCCACCGGAAGGAGTCGCGCCGCTAGGAGGAGAGGAGTCGCCGGAGCCGTCCGGCCCCTGCCCGGGGGGCGAGTCCAGTGCTTCTCCGGGGGGTGGGCCGGCCATGTCGACCTCCGGCTCGTCCGGGGAGCCCGAGGGCTCCCCGGCGTCGTCGAGTTCCATCAGACTTCGAGCAGTTCGGCCTTCTTGTGCTCGAGCAGCTCGTCGATCTGCGCCACGTAGCGGTGCGTCGTGTCGTCGAGTTCCTTCTCGGCACGCCTGACCTCGTCCTCGCCGACCTCGCCGTCCTTGGCGAGCTTGTCGAGGGCGTCCTTGGCGCGGCGCCGGATGTTGCGGATGGAGACGCGGCTCTCCTCCGCCTTGGTTCCGGCGACCTTGATGAACTCCCTGCGGCGCTCCTCCGACAGCTCGGGGAAGACCACCCGGATGACGTTGCCGTCGTTGGTGGGGTTCACGCCGAGGTCGCTGTCGCGGATGGCCCTCTCCACGGCCTGCATGGACGACTTGTCGAAGACCTGGACGATGACCATCCGCGGCTCGGGCAGCGTGAACGACGCGAGCTGGTTGACCGGCGTCGGCGTCCCGTAGTACTCGGCGGTGATCTTGTTGAACATCGCGGGGGTGACCCGGCCGGTGCGGATGGCCTGGAAGTCCTCCTTGGCGACCGCGACCGCCTTCTCCATCTTCTCCTCGGCTTCGAGGAGGGTCTCGTCGATCACTGTGACTCCCGTGTCATCTGGTCGGCCCTGGTCCTGCGGTTCCGCGCCGCGTCCGGCGCGGTCCGGGGCTGCGGTCAGCCCTCCGCCGGGCTGACCAGCGTGCCGATCTTCTCACCCCGGACGGCCCGGACGATGTTGCCCTGCCCCATGAGGTCGAAGACCACTATGGGGAGCGCGTTGTCCATGCAGAGGCTGATGGCCGTGGCGTCCATGACCTTCAGGCCCCGCTGTAGAACTTCACCGTATTCCAAACGGTCGAACTTGACCGCGTCTGGATTCTTTCGGGGATCGGCATCGTAGACACCGTCCACTTGCGTGGCCTTCAGCACCGCCTCCGCACCGATCTCCAGCGCGCGCTGCGCGGCGGTGGTGTCGGTGGAGAAGAAGGGCTGGCCGAGCCCGGCGCCGAAGATGACCACGCGGCCCTTCTCCAGGTGCCGGATGGCGCGGCGCGGGATGTACGGCTCGGCCACCTGGCTCATGGTGATGGCGGTCTGCACGCGGGTGTCGAGCCCCAGCTTCTCCAGGAAGTCCTGCAGGGCCAGGCAGTTGATGACGGTGCCGATCATCCCCATGTAGTCGGCGCGGCCGCGGTCCATGCCGCGCTCGGCCATGACGGCGCCGCGGAACATGTTGCCGCCGCCGCACACGACCGCCACCTGCACGCCGTCCCGGACGGCTTCGGCGATCGCCTCGGCGACGTGCTGGACGACCTCCGGGTCGATGCCGAGCGGGTCGCGTCCGGCGAAGGCCTCGCCCGAGAGCTTCAGCAGCACCCTCTTCCAGCCCGAGCGGGGTGCGTGCTGGCGGGACGACGAGGCCGCCGTCGCGCTACTGGTCGTCTTGTCCGGCACGTCGGCGGCCTCCTCGTTGCGTCGCTGCTTCTGACGGGTACTCGTCTCCAGAGTGCCCTTACGCCTGCCCGACCTTGAACCGGGCGAAGCGGACGACCTTGACGCCGGCCTCGTCGAGGACCTTGGCGATCGTCTTCTTGTTGTCCTTCACGAACGCCTGCTCCACGAGCACGAAGTCGCGGAAGTAGGCGTTCACCCGGCCCTCGACGATCTTCGGGATGGCCTTCTCGGGCTTGCCCTCGTCGCGGGTGAGCTGCTCGGCGAGCGCCCGCTCCTTCTCGATCGCCTCGGCGGGGATCTCCTCGCGGGTGAGGTACTTGGGGGCCATCGCCGCGATCTGCTGGGCGACGTCCTTGGCGACCTCGGCGTTCTCGGTGTCCAGCTCGACCAGCACGCCGGTGGTCGGCGGCAGGGACGGGTCGGACTTGTGCAGGTAGCTGGCCACGTAGGCGCCCTGGAAGTGGGCGAACCGGCGCAGCTCCAGCTTCTCGCCGATCTTGGCGCTGTTCTCCTCGATCAGGGCCTGCACGGTCTTGCCGGGCTCGATCTCGGCGGCCAGCACGGCGTCGGCGTCGGCGGCGCCGCTGCCGGCGGCGAACTCGACCAGGCGCTGGGCGAGCTCGATGAACTGCGCGTTCTTGGCGACGAAGTCGGTCTCGCAGTTGAGCTCCAGCAGCGCCCCGTCACCGGAGTTCGCAAAGTGCTCGGCGACCAGTCCGTTCGCGGCGGTGCGCTCGGCGCGCTTGCCGACGTCCTTGGCGCCCTTGAGGCGCAGCAGCTCGGTCGCCTTCTCGAAGTCGCCGTCGGCCTCGGTGAGGGCGTTCTTCACGGCCATCATGCCGGAGCCGGTCAGGTCGCGCAGCCGCTTGACGTCAGCGGCGGTGAAGTTGGCCATCGCTCTCTTCGCTTCTCTCGTCGTTGGTCGTGGGACCCGCGACGGTCCCGGCGGCTCCGCACGGGAGCCGCCGGGACCGCGGGATCAAGCCTGCTCGGCCTCGGCGGCCTTCGGGGCCTCCTCGGCCGGGGCCTCCTCTGCCGGGGCGGCCTCGGCGGCGTCGGCCTGGGCCTCGGCCGGAGCCTCGGCGGCGGCCTCAGCAGGGGCCTCGGCCGGGGCCTCAGCGGGGGCCTCAGCCGGAGCCTCGGCGGGCGCCTGCGCGGCGTCCTCGGCCTCGGCGGGCTTCAGCAGGTCGCGCTCCCACTCGGCCAGGGGCTCCTCGCCGCCGGCGGCCGCGGCGGGCTTCTCGTCGCCACCGGACGCGGCGCCCGCGCGGGCGATGAGGCCGTCCGCGACGGAGTCGGCCACGACGCGGGTCAGCAGGCTGACGCTGCGGATGGCGTCGTCGTTGCCCGGGACCGGGTAGTCGACCTCGTCGGGGTCGCAGTTGGTGTCGAGGATGGCGACGACCGGGATGCCGAGCTTCTTGGCCTCGTTGACCGCGATGTGCTCCTTCTTGGTGTCCACGATCCAGATGGCGCTCGGAACCTTCGCCATGTCGCGGATACCGCCGAGGGTGCGCTCCAGCTTGTCCTTCTCGCGGCGCAGGCCGAGGAGCTCCTTCTTGGTCATGCCGGAGCCGGCCACGTCGTCGTAGTTGATCTCCTCCAGCTCCTTGAGCCGGGTGAGCCGCTTGTGGACGGTGGAGAAGTTCGTGAGCATGCCGCCCAGCCAGCGCTGGTTGACGTAGGGCATGCCGACCCGGGTGGCCTGCTCGGCGATGGACTCCTGGGCCTGCTTCTTGGTGCCGACGAACAGGATCGTCCCGCCGTGGGCCACGGTGGCCTTGACGAACTCGAAGGCGCGGTCGATGTAGGACAGCGACTGCTGCAGGTCGATGATGTAGATGCCGTTGCGCTCGGTGAGGATGAAGCGCTTCATCTTCGGGTTCCACCGGCGGGTCTGGTGGCCGAAGTGGACGCCGCTCTCAAGGAGCTGCCGCATGGTGACGACGGGTGCCATTGCCCGTGTTCTCCTTCTCTGGCCCTGCCGGGCCGCATTTGGTTGTCTGCCTGCGCCCGGGTGCTGCCCCACCGTCGCCGAGGCGACGGACCGAGGGACTGCGCCCCACCAGGTTTGCGGTGGCATGCGGACGCGTGAAATCAGCCGCCGGGATACCTCCAGGCGGCTGTGACCCGTCTCCGGGTCTGGGCCCCGCCCGCTCTGGGAGCGGCTTCTCGCCTGCCCGCCAAGGAGCGGGACGACGACGGCCTGGCCCTGACCGATGTCCTTTCGGACACCCCTACAGATTATCAGGGCGCGAAGGTGTCCGGGCCTCATCGATCCCCGCGGTTATCCACAGTTGGCGGACCATGTCGACGCGGTGGTCCGCCGCCGGGCAGGGTTCGGTCCATGACCGTGTTCTCGCTGCTCCTCACCTGCATGATCGCCATCGGCTCGCCCGGCCTGGACGCCTGGCGCTGGCCGTTAGGGCCGCCCGCTCCCCGGGTGGTCCGGGGCTTCTCGCCGCCGGCCGTCCCGTGGGGCGCGGGCCACCGCGGCGTCGACCTTGCGGCGCGTCCGGGCCAGACCGTCTACGCCGCCGGGCCGGGACGCGTCGCGTACGCCGACGATCTGGCCGGACGGGGCGTCGTGGCGATCGACCATGGCGCCCTGCGGACCACCTACCTGCCCGTCCGGCCCAGCGTCCACGTCGGCCGCCGCGTCACGTCCGGCACGCGGATCGGCGTCCTGCAGCGCGGGACGCTCCACTGCCCCACGACGTGCCTGCACTGGGGCCTGCGCCGCGGCGCCCTGTACCTGAACCCGCTGAACCTCGTCCAGCATCAGGTCCGCCTCCTGCCTCTCTGGCAGCGGCCCTCCCGGGCGGCGGCTCCCCGCGCGGTCGATCCGCCGTCTCCGCAGCCAAGGATGGCCTTGCGCAGCGCTGCCACGGCCACGGGCGGCGCGCTCACGGGCATGGCCCTGTCCTTCGCCCTGGTCTTCGCCTGGCACCGGACCCGCATCCGCTTCCGCCTGCACCGCCGCCGCCGTCAGCCACCGGGCGTCATCAACCTCTCCCAGGAACGCCGCCTGCGGCGCACTCCCTGACCCGCCCCTCGCTCCTGCCGCCCGGCTCCGCCAGCCGGGCGGCAACTCTGCTCCAGCCCCTTAGCGCTTACGGCCGAATCGACGGAAGGAGTACTGCGGCTAGTCGGAGCGGGTTCCCCGGGGGTGGGCTTGACGGTGGACCTGCTTCAGGCGCTCGGCCGATACGTGCGTGTAGATCTGGGTCGTCTGCAGGGACGCGTGGCCGAGGATCTCTTGGACGCTCCGGAGATCGGCACCGCCCTCGAGAAGGTGGGTGGCGGCGGAGTGGCGCAGACCGTGCGGGCCGAGGTCCGGGATCCGTCCGACCTCCGAGATCCTCGAGTGGACGATCCGCCGGGCGCTCGTCGGGTGCAGGCGGCCTCCGCGTGCGCCGAGGAAGAGGGCCGGGCCGCTCTTGTCCGTCGCGAGCGCGGGGCGCCCTGCGCGCAGCCAGTCCTGGACGGCGCGGGCAGCGGGCTCTCCTAGAGGGACCGTGCGCTCACGCCCGCCCTTCCCCAGCACTCGCACGGTCCTGCGACCGGTGTCCAGGTCGTCTATGTCGAGCCCGCACAGTTCGCTCACGCGGACACCCGTCCCGTAGAGGACCTCCAGGACGGCCAGATCGCGGAGCCCCAAGGGGCCTTCGGGGTCCACGGTGTCGAGGAGGTGTGCCGCATCGTCCTGTGTGAGGACTGTGGGCAGGTCACGCCGCCGCTTGGGTGTGCCTAGGAGCAGGCCAGGGTCGTCCTCAAGGAGCCGCCGCCGGTGGAGATGGCGGGTGAAGGCGCGGACCGCGGCCGTCCGGCGAGCCAAGGTCGCCCGGGAACGGCCGAGAGCGTGCTGACGGGCGAGCCATGCCCGCAGGACCGTGACGTCCAGTTCCGCAGGCTCCGTCAGACCGGCAAGGGCGGCATAGGCGCAGAGGTCTGCCAGGTCGCCGAGATAGGCCCGCAGGGTATGGGGCGAGACGTCCCGTTCGGCGCGCAGATGGCGCCCGAACTCGGCGACGGCGTCCTCCAGCGCGTTGGTCACAGGCGCCACGCTGCGCCAAGGTCACGGCCGAAGCAAGCACCGACCCCGGTTTCGAGCGAATCACCCGGAATGCCCGCAGGACGTTATCCACAGAACGCAGTTCTACGACTACTCTCCGCCACGCTCCGGCACCGTCGAAGGCCGGAGGTGAGGCCCATGAACACCCACATCGATCTCGGCCGCCGCGGCGAGGACGCCGCGGCCGCGTACCTGGCCGGGCTCGGCTGGACGATCCTCGACCGCAACTGGCGGTGCAGCGAGGGCGAGCTGGACATCATCGCCCACGACGGGCGAAGACACGTCGCATGCGAGGTGAAGACCCGCAGGTCGGCCCGATTCGGTGATCCATTCGAAGCGATCACCACCGACAAGGCCGCCCGGTTGCGGCGGCTGGCATGGCGGTGGGCGGCCGCGCACGGCGTCCGCGGCGCACAGATGCGGGTCGACGTGCTCGGCCTGATCGGCGACGGCGACGACTTCTCGATCGACCACCTCCGGGAGGTGTGCTGAATGACGCTGGCGAAGACGCGCTCGGTCTCCCTGGTCGGTGTGGACGGATTCGTCGTGGACGTCGAGGCGGCCATCACCAGCGGAGTGCCCGGCCTGCACCTCGTCGGCCTCCCCGACACCGCCCTCAGCGAGGCCCGCGACCGCGTCCGGGCGGCGATCTTCAACTCGGGCGAGGACTGGCCCAACCGCCACGTCACGGTCTCGCTGTTCCCTGCGAGCATGCCGAAGAAGGGCTCGGCCTTCGACCTGGCCATAGCGATCGCGCTGCTCGGAGCGGCGGAGGTCGTGCCCCCGCGCGGGTGCGCTGACCTGGTGCTGGTCGGCGAGCTGGGCCTGGACGGGCGCATCCGTCCCATCCAGGGCGTGCTGCCCGCGGTGCTGGCCGCCGCCAACCGCGGGTGCCGCACGGTCGTGGTCCCGCGCGCCAACGCCGCGGAGGCCGAACTCGTCCCGGACATGAAGGTCGTGCCGGCGGGCACCCTGCGCGAACTCCTGTGCTTACTGCGCGACGAACCGCCGCCCATCGAGGAGGACGGGGAGGAGGAGGGCGCCTCCGAGCCCGCGAACGGGTTCGCCCTGCGGCAGCAGGAGATCGCGCCCGACCTCGACCTGGCCGACGTCCGAGGCCAGGCCGAGGCGCGCCGCGCCCTGGAGATCAGCGCCGCGGGAGGGCACCACCTGTTCTTCGCGGGCCCTCCCGGGTGCGGGAAGACCATGCTCGCGGAACGGCTCCCGACGCTGATGCCGCCGCTCGAACCGGAGGTCGCCCTGGAGGTCACCGCGATCCACTCCGTCGCCGGCACCCTCCGGCCGGGCCAGCCGCTGATCACGCAGCCGCCGTTCTACGCGCCGCACCACACCGCCTCCCGCGCCTCGATGGTCGGCGGCGGTTCGGGACGCGTGCTCCAGCCGGGCGCGGTGTCCCTCGCACACCGCGGGATCCTGTTCCTGGACGAGGCCCCGGAGTTCATGGCCGGGACGCTCGACGCCCTCCGGCAGCCGCTGGAGGAGGGCGAAGTGCGGATCAGCCGCATCGAGGGCATGGCGCACTTCCCCGCACGGTTCACGCTCGTCCTCGCGGCGAATCCGTGCCCGTGCGCCGCGGCGAAGCAGATCGACTGCTCCTGCGCCCCGGGCGTCCGCCGCAAGTACGCCAGCCGGTTGTCCGGCCCCCTCCTCGACCGCATCGACCTCAAACTGGAGCTCACCCCGGCCAGCCGGGCCGAGCTCCGCTACGACCTGGAGTTCGCCGAGTCGAGCAAGGTCGTGGCCGAACGGGTCATCTCGGCCCGCGAGCGAACGATGAGGCGCCTGGCCGGCACCCCGTGGCGGTCCAACTCCGAGGTCCCCGGGCCGGAGCTGCGCCGCCGCTTCACCCCGGCCCAGGAGGCGATGCAGGGGGTCGACGAGGCCCTGCAACGAGGCACCCTCAGCGCACGCGGCCTCGACCGGGTCCTGCGGGTGGCGTGGACGATCGCCGACCTCGCGGGCCACGACGAACCCGGGCCCGACGACGTCGGCGGCGCGCTCACCCTCTGGTCGGCGGGGCGCCAATGAGCGACGAGCGAACCGCCCGCGCCACCCTGACCGCGGTCGCCGAGCCCGGCGACGCCTTCCTCAACCGCATGATCGACCACTGCGGCCCCGAAGAGTCGCTGGAGGCGATCCGAACCACGCGGGTCCCGCCCGGCGTGCCGGCCACACCCCAGGAGGCACGGCGTCTCGACACCTGGCGGATCCGCCTCATCGCCGCCGAACCCGACCAGGACATGGCCGTGTGCGCCCGGTTCCGCGGCCGCCTCATCTGCCCGGGAGAGCCCGAATGGCCGACGACCCTCGACGACCTCGGCCTCGGGCGCCCGTACGCCCTGTGGCTGCGCGGCCCCGGCGACCTGCGCTACAGCTGCCTGCGTTCGGTCGCCATCGTCGGTTCCCGCGCCGCGTCCCCCTACGGTCTGCGCGCCGCCGCCGACTTCGCGTCCGAGCTCGCCGACCGGGGGTGGACGGTGGTCTCCGGCGGCGCCCTCGGCATCGACGCGGCCGCCCACCGCGGCTCCCTGGCCGCCGACGGCCCGACGGTCGCGGTCCTGGCGAACGGGGTGGACGTCCCCTATCCGGCGTCCAACGAGGGGCTCTTCGCCGAGATGGCGCGGCGAGCACTGCTGGTGAGCGAGTCGCCGCCGGGCACCCACCCGCACCGCCTCCGCTTCCTCGTCCGCAACCGGGTGATCGCCGCCCTCTCCCGCGGCACCGTCATCGTCGAGGCGGAGGCGCGCAGCGGCGCCCTCAACACCGCGAGCTGGGCCGCCAGGCTCGGCCGCGTGGTGATGGCCGTCCCGGGCCCGATCACCTCGCGCTCCTCGGTCGGCTGCCACCGCCTCCTGCGCGAGGAGGCCACCACCCTGGTCACCCGCCCCGAGGAGATCATCGAGGCCGTCGGCCGCATCGGCGCCGACCTGGCCCCTCCCCCGGCCACCCCCGTCCTGCCCCGCGACCGCCTGGAACCGGTCACCCGCTCCGTCCTGGAGGCGTTCCCGGCCCGCGGCACCGCCGGCCCCGCCCAGCTCGCCGTCAAGGCGGGCGTGGACCTGAACACCGTCAACGCCAAACTCGGCCTCCTCGCCGCCGGCGGCTTCATAGAACGCACGCCCTCCGGCTGGCGCCTGACGAAGTCCGGCAAGTCGAACAGCCCACCCGAACCGCCCCCACCCGCTCGCTCGGACGCCGGCAACGCCCCCTCCCAGGAGCCCCCATGAGCCACCCCGATCCCCCATGCTCACCCGCCAAGAGCGGACCGAAGCCGTCAGAGGAAGCAGCACAAAGCCCCACCCACCAAACGCATGGGCCCGAAAATCCGCAGGTGATGGCCGCCCCCACACGGGACCGGACGGCAGAGGATCTCATGGCGATCACGTTGGCAGACCGCCACAGCACGCGCCCGGAACCCCGTCGAACACGGAACGGACCGCAGAGGATCTCATCGCGATCGGGTCGGGAGACCGCCACAGCATGCGCCCGGGACGCCGTCGGGCGTCGAAGCGGGCTACTGGTCGGCGGGGAGTTCGAAGTCGCTCTTCGCCAGTTCCTCGACGTTGACGTCCTTGAACGTGACGACGCGGACGTTCTTGACGAAGCGGGCCGGACGGTACATGTCCCAGACCCACGCGTCCTGCATGGTGACCTCGAAGAAGACCTCGCCGTTGTCGACGCTGCGCACCTGGAGGTCGACCGAGTTCGTGAGGTAGAACCTGCGCTCGGTCTCGACGACGTAGCTGAACAGCCCGAGGACGTCGCGGTACTCGCGATAGAGCTGCAGCTCCATCTCGGTCTCGTACTTCTCGAGATCCTCCGCGCTCACGCTCGTGCCCCTTCCGTGCGGTCCTGGTCGGGGAGTTCCCCCTCGGTCTCCTCCTCCAGGACCACATCTCCATTGTTGCGCAAGGCACGCCCGACATTGACGTAGGAGAACCGATGCTCAGGACACGGGCCGTGCGCGGCGAGCGCCTTGCCGTGCGCACGGGTCACATAGCCCTTGTGGACGTCGAAGCCGTACTCCGGATACCGCTCATGGAGATCCACCATGATCCGGTCCCTGGTGACCTTCGCGACGATGGACGCCGCGGCGACGCAGGCCGCGACCTGGTCGCCCTTGATCATCGGAAGCCCGGGGACGTCCAGCCCCGGCACCGGGAAACCGTCGCTGATCACATACGCGGGACGCTTGTCGAGGGCGGCAAGCGCCCGCCGCATCCCGGTGACGTTGCACCGGTGCAGGCCTATCCGGTCGATGTCGTGGCACGGGATCACGATGGCGCTCCACGCGTAGGCACGCTCGGTGATCTCCGTGTACAGCCGCTCCCGGCGCGCGGGGGTGAGCAGCTTGGAGTCCGTGAGGCCCTCGATCTTGCCCCGTCCGCCCTGGAGGATCACCGCGGCGACGACCATCGGTCCGGCACAAGCCCCCCGCCCCGCCTCGTCGACGCCGGCGACGGGGCTGAAACCGGCGTGACCGAGAGCCCGCTCGTACGCGAACAGCCCTGCGTCCCGGCGCGGCGTGAAGCGGAGTGGACGACCGTTCATGCTCCGCAGCGTACGTCCCACCATGCCCCGACCGCTCCCCGAACGCGCCCCTTCCTCGCGTATGCCCCACCCCACCGAAATCCACCCAACCCAGAACGCAGCCCGCCCCAGGGGTCAAGATCAAAACGCGAGCAGCACTCCATAACCCCGCACCCGGCAAACCGTCGCCGGAGCAACGCGATCCTGTGGACGCGGAACGGGCCGCCGACCTCAGGCACCAGGGCCCGAGTCAGGCACTGGCCGGAGCCGCCGAGCGACCCAGCGAACCCCAGACGCCGCGTCCAGACCTCCCGATCACGCGGTGGCAAAACCTTGCGTCAAGCCGCGCCACGTGGACGCACCTCAGCAGCTACAGCCCGAGGCCCCCGCCCGACCCCGCCGCCTCCAGGCGCCGCGCTCAGAACCCCGGGCTATGCAGCGGCCAGACCCACCGTCGAACCGACCGGCGCAACGACGCAGCCCAGCAGCCGCAGGCCAAGGCCCCCGCGCCACCCGGCCACCCCCAGGCACCGCCTCCAGAAACCCGGCTTTTGCAGCGGACAGACCTACCGTCGAGCCGACCGCGCAAGGACGCAGCCCAGCAGTCACGGGCCAAGGCCCCCCACCTGGCTGCTCCAGGTGCGCGTCCAAAGCTCTTGGGCATGCAGTTGCCAGGCCTGCTGACCGAGACGGTCTTCGTTTGGGCGCAGCGAGGTGGGGGCGCGGTTTGAGCCCCGTCCTGCACCGGGCGGGGTCTTCTCCGCCGGGTGGGCCGCTGCGGTTCGGCGGCGCCTGTTGCGGTCGGTTGGGCTCTGGGCGGCTACGTCGGGGTGGCCAGGAATCTTCTTCTTGCCGCTGGAACGCGCGCTCGCGGCTGGAAGGTCACCTAGAGGAGTTAATTGTCGAGGATTTGGCGAGCGGCTGACCTTCATGTGGCGCGGCCGGCCTGGGGCCAGGACCCGGGAGGCTCGGATGGGCACGCCTACCGTGAGTGTCCATCGCACCGATCTGAGCGGCCACCTCGGCTCCGTTCCCGGAGCGGTCGGGCGGCTTTCGGTTGGGTCGGCGGCGCTGGGCGGGCGTCAGTGGCGGTGGTGCCGGCGTCTCAGGTAGGCCAGGGGCAGGGTGCAGAGGATGCCCAGGGCGTAGGGAGCGGCGGGAAGTGCGGCGGCGGCGCCGGTCTTCGTCAGGCCGGGTTGTTTGAAGGTGTCCGGGATCGGCAGGGTGCCGAGGCGGTCCAGGGGCCAGACGATCACGAAGGCGCGGCCGATGACGCGGTCGACCGGGATGGTGCCGCCGCCCGGGTCGCCGCGGTGGGAGCGGGAGTCGTAGGACAGTTCGCGGTGGTCGCCCATCACCCAGAGCTGACCCGGCTTCACGGTGACGTCGAAGGGGTCGTTGGAGGGCTTGTTCTGCTCGTGGGTGATCGGATCGGTGAAGAGGTAGGACTTCTCGTCGAGTGGGACGCCGTTGACGGTCACGCGGCCCTTGGCGTCGCAGCACTTGACGTGGTCGCCGGGGATGCCGATGACGCGCTTGATGTAGTCCTTCTCGTTGGGCGCGACGCCGAAGGCGGTGCCGACGGCGCGCAGGGCCTTGGAGACCGGGTTGCTGGGCTCGTTGACCTGGACCTCGGGGTCCCAGGAGTCGAGGCCGTTGAAGACGATGACGTCGCCGCGGGCGATGTCCCGGGTGTGGTAGACGATCTTGTTCACGAGGACGCGGTCGCCGACCTGGAGGGTGTTCTCCATGGAGCCCGACGGGATGTAGAACGCCTGGACCGCGAACGCCTTGATGACAAGGGCGAGCACGACGGCGACCACGATGAGGACGGGAAGCTCTTTCCAGAAGGAGCCCTGCTTCTTCTTGCGCTTGCCGTCTTCTTCGGGTTCGTCGGCCGTCTCATCGGCCGAGTCCACGGGCTCCTTCTCTTCGGGCGCCGCGCCCTCGGCTTCGGATCGCACGTCTCTCCGATCGTCCTCGTCGGTCATCAGAGCAAAAGCCTAGCGGCGGTGTGCCCGTGGGACGGTGCGCGCGGGCGTGTCGCCGACGACCAAGTTGATCATCTCGGTCCAGAACGGGCAACGCCCCGGGCACCGTCGCGGGTTCCCGGGGCGTCGTGGTCCATCGGCTCAGTGCTCGCGCTTCTCCTTGATGCGCGCGGCCTTGCCGCGCAGGTTGCGCAGGTAGTAGAGCTTGGCGCGGCGGACGTCGCCGCGGGTGACGACCTCGATCTTGTCGATGGAGGGGCTGTTCAGCGGGAACGTCCGCTCGACGCCGACGCTGTAGCTGACCTTCCGGACGGTGAAGGTCTCGCGGGCGCCGCCGCCCTGCCGCCGGATCACCACGCCCTGGAACACCTGGATACGGCTCCGGTTGCCCTCGGTGACACGCACGTGCACCTTCAGCGTGTCGCCCGGACGGAAGTCCGGGACGTCGGCGCGCATCGCGGCCTTCTCGATCTCCTGGATCAGGGTGTGCATCGCAGCGGTTCCTCATGGTCGAACGCGGGCGTCGAGAGGCCCCGGTGGGTCCTTCGTGGGGGCGTCGCGCCGCGGAGAGTGGTCTTCGGGTGCCGTGCGGTCTGGACGCACGGACGCTTTAGTCTGCCATACCTTCGCCGTCAACCGGAAAACCGGCCTCGCGCAGCACGGCGCGGTCGTGCTTGTCGAGGGCCTCCGGCGCCAGGTGGGAGAGCAGTTCGGGCCGGTGCCGGGCCGTCCGGCGCAGCGCCTCGTCGCGCCGCCAGCGGGCGATCGCGCCGTGGTGGCCGGAGAGGAGGATGTCCGGAACAGGCCGCTCGCGCCAGACGGGCGGCTTGGTGTAGACGGGTCCTTCCAGCAGCGACTCCATGGCGCCCGGGGCGAAGGAGTCGTCGGCGACGGAGTCGGCGTTGCCGAGGACGCCGGGCAGCAGGCGGCCGATCGCCTCCACCATGACGAGGACGGCGACCTCCCCGCCGGCGAGGACGAAGTCGCCCAGGCTGACCTCGTCCACCGGCATCCGGGTGCGGGCCTCCTCGGCGACGCGGGTGTCGATCCCCTCGTAGCGTCCGCAGGCGAAGACCAGCCACGGCTCGGCCGCGTACCGCACCGCGTCCGCCTGCGTGAACGGCCGCCCGCTCGGCGTCGGAATGATCAACCGCGGGACCGTCGCGGGCGCCGCCCCGGCGCCGAACTCACGGGCCCCGGACTCGTCGGTTCCGGGCTCGGGATCGGGCTCGGCGGTTGGGGTCGTGGGGGGGACGAGGGTGTCTAGGGCCTCGCCCCAGGGGTCGGGTTTCATGACCATGCCGGGGCCGCCGCCGTAGGGGGTGTCGTCGACGGTGCGGTGCCGGTCGTGGGTCCAGTCGCGCAGGTCGTGGACGCGGACGTCCAGCAGTCCGGCGCGCCGAGCCTTGCCCAGGAGGGAGATGTCCAGGGGGGCGAAGTACTCGGGGAAGATCGTGACGATGTCGAGTTTCATGATTCGTCGAGCAGACCGGGGGGCGGATCGATGACGAGCCGCCCCCCGGGAACGTCCACCTCGGGGACGAGCGCGGCCACGAAGGGGACCAGCGTCTCGCCTCCGGCCCCGCGCACGACCAGGAGGTCCTGGCCGTGGTGCAGGACGTCCGCGACCTGGCCGACCTCGGTCCCGTCCGTGGTGACCACGGCGAGTCCGAGCAGTTCCTGGTCGTGGAAGTCGTCCGGGTCGGCGGACGGGGAGATGTCACCGGGGTCGACGACGAGCCACGTGCCGCGCAGTTCCTCCGCGGCGTCGCGGTCGCCGATCCCGGCGAAGCGCACGAGCAGGCGTCCCGAATGCCAGCGTTTCCGCTCGATGGTGAGCGGACCGGCGGTGACGGGGTCGGTGGCGATCTCCGTGCCCGGGGCGAACCGGGACTCCGGCTCGTCCGTGCGGACGTCGACGGCGACCTCGCCGCGAACCCCGTGCGGCCGCCCGATCCGTCCCACCACGAGCGGTTCGCTCATCGGGACGCCACTCAGCGGACCTCGTTGACGTCGAGCAGGTCGACACGCACGTAGCGGCCTCCGGAGAGGGCGCTGATCACCGTGCGCAGGGCCTTGGCGGTGCGACCGCTACGGCCGATGACCTTCCCGAGGTCCTCGGGGTGCACGCGCACCTCGAGGACCCGGCCGCCCCTGATCCGGCGGGCGCGGACCTGGACGTCGTCCGGGTTCTCGACGATCCCGCGGACCAGGTGCTCGAGCGCTTCTTCGAGCACGTCAGCCCTCGCTCTTGGCTTCGTCGGTCTCGGTGGCCTTCGCCTCCGACTTCTTCGGCTCGGCCTTCTTCTTGCCACGGGTCGCGGTGCCGGCGGCCTCGTCGTCGCCCAGCGACTCCTTGACGGCGGCCTCGAACGCGGCCTTCCGGTCGGCCTTCGGCTCGGCGACCTTGAGGGTGCCCTCGGCACCCGGCTCGCCCTTGAACTTCTGCCAGTCGCCGGTGATCTTCAGCAGGTTGAGGACCGGCTCGGTCGGCTGCGCGCCCACGCCGAGCCAGTACTGCGCGCGCTCAGAGTCGATCTTGATGAGCGAGGGCTCCTGCTTGGGCTGGTAGAGCCCGATCTCCTCGATGGCCCGCCCGTCGCGCTTGGTGCGGGCGTCGGCGACGACGATCCGGTACTGCGGGTTCCGGATCTTCCCCAGACGCTTGAGCTTGATCTTGACTGCCACGGGTGTGGTGTACTCCAACTTCATCACGGGATGGACGGGCCCGTGCCAGGTGGGGAACACCGGCTCACGGCCGTCCGATGGACTCCGGTCGCGCAGGACGAGAGAGGGCGCCTCGCGATTCCGGGTTTCCAGCCTGTCATTCTGCCAGACGTTCGCCGCGAAAGCGCAATCGCGCCGCCCGGGTGTCGCGTCGAGCGGCGCTCAAGCCATGCGGTCGGGGCGTGCGGGTCACTTCTTCTTGCGGCCCTGGAGTTTGTTCAGGTCGGGCATCTGGAAGCCGGGCGGGAGCTGGCCGCCGAGGCCCGGCGGGAGGGCGCCGCCGCCGAGGCCGGGCGGCAGGCCCTTCGGCATGCCGTCGGCCGCGGGCGCCTGCTCCTGCGGCCCCTTGCCGGCGGCGCGCTTGCGGGGGTCGCCGCTGCGCTGCTTGCCCTTCTTGTTCTTGGCCGCCTTCGCGGCCTTGGTCGCCTTGCGGCGGCCGCCGGGCATGCCGGGCAGGCCCATGCCGCCGGCCATCTGCCGCATCATCTTCTGCGCGTCGAAGAACCGGGTGACCAGGCTGCTGACCTCGCCGACGCCGACGCCGGAGCCCTTGGCGATGCGGGCCCGCCGCGAGCCGTTGATGATCTTCGGCTGGGCGCGCTCCTGCGGGGTCATCGAGCGGATGATCGCGGCGATGCGGTCGAGGTCGCGGTCGTCGATCTGGCTGATCTGGTCGCGGACCTGGCCCATGCCCGGCATCATCCCGAGCAGGTTCCCGATCGGGCCGAGCTTGCGGATCATCATCATCTGCTCGAGGAAGTCCTCGAGGGTGAAGTCCTCGCCCGAGGCGAACTTGGAGGACATCTTCTCGGCCTGCTCGGCGTCGAACGCCTGCTCGGCCTGCTCGATCAGGGTGAGGATGTCGCCCATGTCGAGGATCCGGCCCGCCATGCGGTCCGGGTGGAAGACGCTGAAGTCCTCGAGCTTCTCGCCCGTCGAGGCGAACATGATCGGGCGTCCGGTGATGTGCCGGACCGACAGCGCCGCGCCGCCGCGCGCGTCGCCGTCGAGCTTGGTGAGGACGACGCCGTCGAAGCCGACGCCGTCCATGAACGCCTGGGCGGTGTTGACCGCGTCCTGGCCGACCATGGCGTCGACGACGAACAGGATGTCGTCGGGGCGGACGGCGTCGCGGATGTCGATGGCCTGCTGCATCATCTCGGCGTCGATGCCGAGGCGGCCTGCGGTGTCGATGACGACGACGTCGTGCTGGGCGTGCCTGGCCTGGTCGATCGAGCGGCGCGCCACGTCGACCGGGTCGCCGACGCCGCTGCCCGGCTCGGGCGCGAACACCGGGACCCCGGCCCGCTCGCCGACGACCTGGAGCTGCTGGACGGCGTTCGGGCGCTGGAGGTCGGCGGCCACCAGCATCGGCGTGTGGCCCTCCTGCTTCAGCCAGCGGGCGAGCTTGCCGGCGAGGGTCGTCTTGCCGGCGCCCTGGAGGCCGGCGAGCATGATCACGGTCGGCGGGGTCTTGGCCAGCCGGAGCCGCCGGGTCTCGCCGCCGAGGATGGCGATGAGCTCCTCGTTGACGATCTTGACGACCTGCTGCGCCGGATTCAGCGCCTGCGAGACCTCCGAGCCGCGCGCCCGCTCCTTGATCTGGGCGATGAAGGCCTTGACCACGGGGAGCGCGACGTCGGCCTCAAGCAGCGCGATCCGGATCTCGCGCGCGGTCGCGTCGATGTCGGCCTCGGAGAGCCGGCCCTTGCTGCGCAGCGACGAGAAGACCGTCGTCAACCGGTCGGAGAGCGTCTCGAACACGTGTCTGGACCGTCCTTGGAAAGCTTCTGGGATCGCCTATCAGCGTATCGGGTCACCGGGTGAGCCCCGCCCCCTCCGATGATCCGGTCAGTGAAGGCTTTCGAGGACCCGGTCCCGGACGGCGTCCAGCGCGTCGGAGGCGTCCAGCGGACGGCCCTGGGCGTCCACCACGTAGAAGACGTCCACCGCCTCGGCGCCGAGCGTGTCCACCTGGGCGGCGCGGACCTGGAGGCCGCAGGACCCGAGCGCCTGCCCGACCCGCCACAGGAGGCCGGGGCGGTCGTGGGCCCGGACCTCGACGACGGTGGCGGTCCGCGACGCGTCGTCCACGATCGTGACGCGCGGCGGCGGCACCGTGACTCCGGGCCGGATCCGGACCGACCGCGCCCGCCGTTCGAGCCGCTCGGCCACGTCGAGGCGGCCGGCGAGCATCCGCCGCAGGTCCGCCTCCAGGCCGGCCGGATCCGGCGGCGTCCCGTACTCGGGGACGGCCGTGAAGTCCAGCACCGCCGTCTGGGCGGACGGGGCCGACGCTCCGGAGACGGACGGAGAGGAGACCACCCGCGCCGTCTTGACGGCCAGGCGGTGCAGGGCGAGGACGCCGGCGGCGCGCCAGAGCAGACCCGGCCGGTCCGGGGCGGCGATGGTGATCCGGGAGCCCGTCACGCGGACGGCGGCGCCGTCGTGGCGCGCCAGGGCGGCGTGGTCGGCGGCGAGCGCGGGGGCCGGCGGGGGCGTGCCGCCGGAGAGCGCGGCGGCGGCGCGGCGGGCGAGTTCGGCGACGAGCCCGGCCTTCCAGGCGCCCCAGGCGGCGGGGCCGGTGGCGCCGCCGTCCGCGGCGGCGAGGGCGGCGAGGAGGTCGAGGACCTCGCGCTCGCGGCCGGGCGCCTCGGACACGGCGGCGATGACCGTCTGGACGGTCACCGGGTCGTCGATGTCGCGCCGGGTAGCGGTCTCGGGGAGCAGCAGGTGGTGCCGGACGACGGTCTCCAGGACCCGGACGTCCGCCTCCGGGAAGCCGAGGCGGGCGCCGATGTCCCGAGCGACGACGGCGCCCGACTTGGAGTGGTCGCCCGGCCAGCCCTTGCCGATGTCGTGCAGGAGGGCCCCGATCAGGAGCAGGTCGGGACGGGCCACCTCGCGGGTCAGTGCGGCGGCGCCCGCGGCGGTCTCGACGAGGTGGCGGTCGACGGTGAAGCGGTGGACGGGGTTGCGCTGCGGGCGGTTGCGGACGCGTTCCCAGTCGGGCAGCAGCCGGACGACCAGCCCGGCCTGGTCGAGGGCCTCCCAGACCGCGATGGCGGCGGGCCCGGCGCCGAGCAGGGAGACCAGCGCGTCGCGGGCCGCGGCGGGCCAGGGGACGCGCGGCAGGGCGGCGTGCTCGGCGAGCCGGGCCACCGTGGCCAGGCCGAGCGGCAGGCCCGTCTGGGCCGCGGCGGCGGCGACGCGCAGGACGAGGGCCGGGTCGCTCAGATCGGCGTTCCGCGCGAGGACGACCTCGCCCTCGTGCTCGACGGCGCCGTCCCCGACCGGCCTGCGCTCCACGCCGCGCCGTCCCGTCCCCTGCGGATCGCCGGGCGGCTGCCGGTGCTTGGCCCTGGTGAAGTTGTCGACGCGGCGCCACAGGTGGGACGCCCCGTAGGTGATCGTGCGGGCGGCCTCGGCGATCGAGCGCTGCAGGACGTCGGCGTCCAGGAGCCCGAGGGCGCGCGCCACGGCCGCCTGCTCCTGGAGGACGAGCCGGTCGGTGGAGCGCCCGGTGACCTCGTGGAGCGCGTGGCGGATGTCGAGGAGCAGGTCGTGGGCGGCGCGCACACGGGCGTCCGGGGCGGAGGCCACCCAGGACGCGGCGACCGCGTGCATGACGTGGACGTCCCGCAGCCCGCCGTGGGCCTCTTTCAGGTCGGGTTCGAGCAGGAACGCCAGCTCGCCCTGGGCCTCCCAGCGTTCGCGGCACATCGCCGACAGTTCGGCGAGCCGGACGGGGGCGTCGGCGCGCCAGTCGGTGAGGACGGCGGCGCGCAGCTCGTCGACCAGGGCGTGGTCCCCGGCGACGCGGCGGGCCGACAGCAGGCCGAGGGCGGCCTTCATGTCGCCGCGCGCCACGGTCCGGGCCTCGGCGACGGTGCGGACGGAGTGGTCGAGCCGCAGCCCGGAGTCCCACACGGGGTACCAGACGCGGTCGGCGATCGCCGCGACGCCGGCCAGGCCGCGATGCAGCAGGACGAGGTCGAGGTCGCCGCCGGGCGTCAGCTCCCGCCGCGCGTGGCTGCCCACCGCGACGAGCGCCACCCCCTCCGGCATCCCCCCGTCGCCGGTCAGGAAAGCGCCGCTCTGCGAACCGCCCGTCTGCGAGCTTCCACTCGGGGAGCCGCCTGCAGGGCCGGCGCTGGGCAGGTCGTCGCGTGAGGTCTTGTCGTGCGAGGCGCCGGCCTCCGCGTCACCTTGCTCAGCGCCATCGGGTGCGGCACCACCGCGCGGGGCGGCCGCTCGCGGCGAGGGGGCGGGAGCCGAGTGGGGCGGGGCGGTGGCCAGGAGGGACGCCAGCCAGCGGTCCAGGGCCGCGGCGCGGGAGGCGCGGGCGGCGGCCAGGACGGCGCGGGCCGCCTCTCGGCTCGGGGCGCCGCCGGCCGGAGCGGGCACGGGGGCCCGGCCTCCGGCCGGCGGGTGGGCGAGGGTCACCGTGGCGGTCCCTAGAGGGCTTCCGGTCCGGTCTCGCCCGTGCGGACCCGGACGACGGTGTCGACCGGCACGGCCCACACCTTGCCGTCGCCGATCTTGTCGGTGCGGGCCGCCTTGACGATCACGTCGATGATGTCGTCGGCGTCCTCGGCCTCGACCAGGACCTCGACCCGCAGCTTGGGCACCAGGTCGACCTGGTACTCGGCGCCCCGGTAGACCTCCGTGTGGCCCTTCTGCCGCCCGTAGCCGCTGGCCTCGCTGACGGTCATCCCCTTGACCCCGAAGGCCTCCAGGGCCTTCTTGACCTCGTCCAGCTTGAACGGCTTGATGACCGCCGTGACGAGCTTCATCACTTCGCCTCCACCTTCTTCGCCGGGGCGGGCGGGGCGGGCGCCGCCGCGGTCGCCCCGGAACCGATGCCCGCGCGGATGGTGCCGAAGTCGTAGGCGGTCTCCGCGTGCGCCGTGCTGTCGATGCCGGCGGCCTCGTCGTCCTCGCTGATCCGGAAGCCCATCACCAGGTCGATCACCTTCGCGATCACGTAGGTGACGACGAAGGAGTAGGCGAGCGTCGCCAGGACGGCGACGGCCTGCTTGCCGAGCAGCGCGAGCCCGCCGCCGGCGAACAGCCCGTCGGCGCCGGCGTCGTTGACGGCGGTGGTCGCCAGGAGCCCGATCAGCAGGGCGCCGACGATGCCGCCGACCATGTGGACCCCGACGACGTCGAGCGAGTCGTCGTAGCCGAGCTTGTACTTCAGGCTGACCGCGAACGCGCACACGGCACCGGCGACCAGGCCGAGGACGAGGGCGCCGAGCGGGGTGACGAACGCGCAGGCCGGGGTGATCGCGACCAGTCCCGCCACCACGCCGGAGGCGATGCCGAGCGTGGTGGACGCCCCGTCGCGCAGCTTCTCGACGACGATCCAGGCGAACGCGGCGGCGCAGGTCGCGACGAGCGTGTTGATGAACGCGACGGCCGCGGTGGAGCCGGCCGACAGGGCGGACCCGGCGTTGAAGCCGAACCAGCCGAACCACAGCAGCCCGGCGCCGAGCAGGACGAACGGCAGGTTGTGCGGCCGCATCGGCTCCTTCGGCCAGCCCTTGCGCTTGCCGAGCACCAGCACCAGGGCGAGCGCCGCGACGCCGGCGTTGATGTGCACGACCGTCCCGCCCGCGAAGTCGAGCGCGCCGAGGTGGAACAGCCACCCGGACTTGCCGCCGTCCTGGCCGTCGGACCACCACACCCAGTGGGCGATCGGGAAGTACACCAGGGTCGCCCACACCAGGCTGAACACCACCCACGCCCCGAACTTGGCACGGTCCGCGACCGCGCCGCTGATCAGCGCGACGGTGATGATGGCGAACGTCGCCTGGAAGGCCACGAAGACCAGCTGCGGGATGCCCGTCCCGTCGTCGGCCGTCGCCGCGTTCTCCAGGCCGACCAGGCCCCAGTCGCCGAACCCGCCGATGAACGAGCTGAGCGGCCCGCCGTCGCCGAACGTCAGGGAGTAGCCGTAGACGACCCACGCCATGCCCACCACGGCGATGCTGACGAAGCTCATCATCATCATGTTGAGCACGCTCTTGGCCCGGCTCATCCCTCCGTAGAAGAAGGCCAGGCCCGGTGTCATCAGCAGGACGAGCGCGGTGCTCGTCAACATCCAGGCGGTACTACCGCTATCGATCTTCATCTCTGAGCGTGTCCCTCCTCGCCAGGAACCTCGAATGCTCAGAGACTCGGGCGCGGCCGTTTCGCCCGGTATGCCGCTAAGTTTCCGCGGTGTGAAAACCGTCCCGGACGTGTTTCACCGCTGTTTCCGAATCCTCACAGGCCTTTTTCAGCCGGTTCGGGAGCCGATTCCACCGGCCCGCGAGGCCGGAACCAACCGGTCCGCGAGGCCGGACCGGCCGGTCTCGCGGCACCGGATCAGTCGCCGAGGATCGCGTCCACGAACGCCTCGGGCTCGAACGGAGCGAGGTCGTCCGGCCCCTCCCCCAGCCCGACCAGCTTCACCGGGACGCCGAGCTCGCGCTGCACCTGGACGACGATGCCGCCCTTCGCGGTGCCGTCCAGCTTGGTGAGCACCACCCCGGTGATGTTGACGACCTCGGCGAAGACGCGGGCCTGCTGCATGCCGTTCTGGCCGGTCGTCGCGTCCAGGACGAGCAGGACCTCGTCGACCGTGGCCTGCTTCTCCACGACCCGCTTGACCTTGCCGAGCTCGTCCATCAGCCCGGTCTTGGTGTGCAGCCGGCCCGCCGTGTCGACGATCACCACGTTGACCTTGGTCTCGATGCCCTGCTTGACGGCGTCGAACGCGACGCTGGCGGGGTCGGCGCCCTCGTCCTTGCGGACGACCTGCGCGCCCACCCGCGTCGCCCACGTCTCCAACTGGTCGGCGGCGGCGGCGCGGAACGTGTCGGCGGCCCCCAGCAGCACCGTGTTGCCGTCGCCGACGAGGACGCGGCCGAGCTTGCCGCACGTGGTGGTCTTGCCGGTGCCGTTCACGCCGACGACCATCAGCACGGCGGGGCGGTCGCCGTGCGCCTCGGTGTGCAGGGAGCGGTCGATGTCCGGGCCGATCTGCTTGACCAGCTCCTCTTTGAGCAGCGCGCGGACCTCCTCAGGGCTGCGCGTGCCGAGGACCTGGACGCGCGTCCGCAGGTCGTCGGTGACCTGCCGGGCCACCGCCGTGCCCATGTCGGCGGTGATCAGGGTGTCCTCGATCTCCTCCCAGGCGTCCTCGTCGAGCGTCTCGCGCGACAGCAGGACGAGGAGGGTCTTGCCGAAGGCGTTCTGGGAGCGGGCGAGCCGCGCCCGCAGCCGCACGAGCCGGCCCGCGCCGGGCGGCGGCTTCTCGATCTCCACCGTGGGCCGCGGCGGCGGGACCTCCGTCGGCGGGGCCTTCTCGATCGTGGGGGCGCCGGCCTCCGCCACGTCGGCGGCGGTGGCGCCGCCGGTCCGTTCGGAGGGGCGCTCGACGGGCGGGCGCGGACGGGTCCGGCGCGGGCGCAGCAGCGTGACGCCGCCGATGATCAGCGCGAGCACGGCCAGCGCGACGATGACGATCACAAATTCCATAACGCCCCCAGTTTTCCAGACGAGCACTCCCGCGCGAACACGCTGCGCCGGGCCCGCCGATCATGCGGCGAGCCCGGCCGGGCGCGCAACCGCGCGAGACGCCGGGGTGCCCCGGTACCCGCACCGGGACGGTAGATCAGGCATTACCCCCAGGAAGGGATGCCCGTTCGGACGACTCCCACTCGTCCACGTTGCGGAGGAGGGCCTCCAGATAGGAGCGCAGGTGGGTGCGGTAGACGTCGCTGTAGGTGCGCAGGTAGGCGATCTCGCGTTCCATGGCGAGGCGCTCGTCGTCCGGGAGGGGCGCCGGGCTCGACGCGGGCGCGGGCGCGGCCTTCGACTCGGCCGCGCGGACGGCCGCGTCGGCCACGGCGGCGGCCTTGCGGTGGGCCTCCTCCAGCATCTGCTCCGCGCGGCCCTTGGCGTCGGACAGGATCGCCTCCCGGTGCAGCCTCGCCTCGTGTGCCAGTTCCCTGGTGTAGCGCTCGGCGTCCGCCACGTACAGGTCGGCGGTCTGCTGAGCCTGCGACAGGATGCGGACGGCCTGGAAGTGGGCGTCCTCGGGCGCCATCACGCCGCGGGAGCCAGAAGAGGCCTGGGCGCGCAGCCGGTTCACCTCCTCGGCGAGCGCGGCCTTGTCGTTGAAGATCTGGACGAGTTCGCGCTCCACGTACTGCAGGAAGTTGCGGACCTGCTCCTCGTCGTACCCGCGGCGCCCGAGGGCGGCCCGGGCGAACACCACCGAGTGGAGCTCGCCCGGGGTCAGCCGCGAGCCCTCGGAGACGACCGGAAGGTTCGGGGAGTTCAAGGCGCTCACCTCTGTGCGTCGGCGAAGGTTTCGAGGCGGATGCGGTCACGGGGGACGCCGAGCCGCGTCAGCTGCTCGACGGTGTGCCCGACCATGACCGACGGCCCGCACACGTAGGCGTCGTGGCCGTCCCACGGGCCGCGCCTGGCGACCACGTCGGACAGGTTGCCGTGCTCGACCCCGTCGTCCCCCGACTGGAGCAGCGAGGAGAACCCGTGCCCGCCCGGCTCGTCCGAGACGGCCGGGACGACGGTGAGCCAGGGGAACCCGCCCGCCAGCTTGGTCAGGTCCTCGAGGTCGTAGAGGCCGTCGCGGCTGCGGGCGCCGAAGAACAGGTGCACGCGCGGCGGGACGGTCCGGCGGGAGATCTGCTCCAGGATCGCCTTGAGCGGCGCGAGGCCGGTGCTGCCCGCGACGAGCAGGACGTCCCGCGGGGAGCTCTCGTCCAGCGTGAGCGTGCCGATGGGGGCGCCCATGCGGACGCGGTCGCCGGTCTGGGTGCCGCGCACCAGCACGGGGCTCACCGGTCCCCCGTCCACCAGCCGGACGTGGAAGTCGACGGTGTGGTCGGGACGAGGCGCGTTCGCCATCGAGTAGTACCGCCAGTGCCGCAGCCGGGACGGCACCTCCAGCGCGACGGACTGGCCCGGCACGTACGGCAGGGGCCGGTCGGGCTGGACGCGCAGGACGCTGATGTCGAAGCGGCGCCGCTCGACGGCGACGACCTGGCCGTTCCACCAGGCGGGCGTGCTGAGGGCGTTCTCGTCGGCGGCCTCAAGCATGACCTTGGCGACGAGGGTGTAGGCGGCGTTCCAGTCGCTTTCGAGGTCGTCGTTCCAGGCCGGCCCGGAGTAGTGCCGCAGCGTGGTCAGGAGGCTGGCCCCGACATGCGGGTAGTGCTCGGCCACGATGCCGAACCGGCGGTGGTCCCGGCCGAGCTGCTGGAGGAACGGGACGAGGTCGGCCAGGTCGTCCACCTGGGAGACGATGTGCCCGAGGGCGCGCAGCAGCTTGTCGCGCTGGCCGCTCATCCCGATCGGGAACATGTCGCGCAGGTGGGGGTTGCGCACGAAGAGGTCGGAGTAGAAGAACAGCGCGACCGCGTCGCCCTGCTCGGCGACGTGCGCGAAGCTGTCCTTGAGTCGCTGGGCGTCCACGGATCAGGCGACGGGTTCCGCCGCGGCCTCCGTCATGACCTTGGCGACGACGCCGTAGGCGGCCGTCCAGTCGCTCTCGAGCTCGGGGCTCCACTGCGGGCCGCTGAAGTAGGCGAGGGTGGCGAGCAGGCTGGCGCCGACGGGGGCGTAGTGCTCGGCGAGGACGCCGAAGCCGTGGTGGCGGCGTCCGAGGTCGGTGAGGAAGGGGACGAGCGCGTCGGGGTCGTCCACCGTCGAGACGATCTGGGACAGCGCCGCCAGCAGCACCTCGTGCTGCTTGGCCATCGCGGCGGGGAACATCGGCCTGAGCTGGGGATCCCGCGCGAAAAGGTCGGCGTAGAAATATTCGGCGACGTCCAGGCCGTTCGCGGCCACCAGGGCGAAATTGTCTTTGAGTTTCCGCGGATCCACGGGCAGCACCTCTCCGGCGGTTCTCGGTACGGACGAGGGGAGTCCGATGTGGGAGCCGGAGAACCGCAGGTGCATATGGGTAGTGGATTGGCCGGGGGCACACAAGTCCGCCAGCGTCGCCGGATCATCACGGTCGGTGCACGTCGATCCCGCCGATTACGCGTCACCGGCGCGGATGCGAAGTCGCCAATCGGCTATAGGTCGGGGGAAGAAGCCCGGGATCGGATCCGGCACTCCGCCCGAAATGTGAGCGCTGGGCGATGTCACGTTCCATGGGAGAATGTGACGCGCATCACGGTGAATGGCGTTCGGTCCCGCGCCGGGCAGCGGGACCTCGGGGGCGCCGGGTGCCGCGTGCCCCTGTTCCCGCGGCATCCGGCGCGCCCCTCCAGCCGCCGGCGGACGGTTTCCGGCGGTTTCGGCGAGGGTTCGGCAGGTCGCCTGGACCGGCCGACCGCCCCTGAAGCGGCGGATGTTCAGCGTCGCGGACGATGCTCGGCCGCCATCGATCTCACGCTTTCTCGCGCGAAATTGATTCGCCGGACCGCCCCGCTTTCCTTCGACTCGATCCGGGGTCGCAAGGCCGCTTTCTTCCGCCCGCACGACCCGAGGAATTCGACCGAGAAAATGGCGGTCGCGCCTTGGAAAGCAGTCCGGACGGGTGTCCAGATTCCCTGACCGGACGACGCCGTGTCCACTGGCCGATCTCCGGTCAAGGCATTAATCTTCGGCTGGCCGTCTGATCTGTCGGAACGGCGGCGCTCTGACGATGAGCCGACACCCACACCCGAGGAAGGCACCCGATGACCCACCGGTTCACCGCCCGCACCGGCGGCGCGCTCACCGCCGCGGCGCTCGCGGCGGCGTTCTTCACGGCGGGCTGCGGCGGCGAGAACGGCGACGGAGAGGTCGGCGGGGACGGCGGCGCGGTGTCCCGGCCGCCGTCCCCGTCGCCCTCGGAGACCGCGCAGGAGTCCGACCCGAGCGCCCGGGAGGGGATCGAGGGCGCGCGGGCCGCGCTCCAGGCGTTCCTGCGCGGCCAGGCCGCCGGTGACGACGCGGTGTGCCGCTACGTGGCGCAGGGCGGCGACTTCCTCCGCGGTCCCGCGCTCCGCGGCGACTGCCCGGCCGGCGTGCGCAGCACGCCGCACTGGCTCCGGCCGCGGGAGCGGGAGGCGCTCCGCACCGTGATCGTGAAGGGCGGGCGGCTGTCGGGCGGCAGGGCGGTCATCCCCTTCTCCGCCCTGCACTGGACGAGCGGCTCCATGACGGAGAGGACCCTTCAAGGCGAGTTCACCCTGCGCCGCAACGGAGAGGTCTGGCAGATCGTCGAATGACATCGGGCGCCGCACTGGTCAAGGCCGGCAAAAGCATGATCTCCTTCGGACGGCGCACCGGAGGAAGAGCCGCCGGAAATGCGCCGTCATTCATGGAATCCGTTCGCCGGAAACGCTATTCGATCTTCAGCGGGCACCCCTAGGGCCCTAGGGCCCAACCGGAGGCGGCCGGGGACCCCAACCACGAACGTGCAGCTCAGCCAGGGGGAGGGAGCCCGAGCCAGGTCACGATGGCCGTCGCCCGGTTCGGCGCGCCGAGCTTCGCATAAATGCGGTTGATGTAGTTCTTGACGGTCTTCTCGGTGACGAATAGCGTGGCCGCGATCTCCTGGTTCGGGTGCCCGCGCACGATCAGATTCATGACCTGGGCCTCGCGGGAGGAAAGGCCGAAACGCGCACGCTGCTCGGCCGGATCGGCCGCGCGCGCCGCGGGGGTGTCGGCCCGCACGGCGTCGATGAGCGCGGCGCCGGCCGCGTGCGAGAGGGGGTGGGCCCGGTGCCGGACGGTGTCCCGGATCGCCGCGGCGAGCTCGTCCACGGTGAAGGTGTTGTGCACGAGGTAGCCGACGGCGCCGTTGCGGACGGCCGACAGAACGACCTCGGGCTCCTCCACCTGGGTCAGCATGATCACGCGGCTGATCCGGCTCAGCGCGGCGGCGGCGCTCACCCCGTCCGAGCGCGGCATCCGGACGTCGAGCAGGACCACGTCGGGCACCAGCCGCCGGGCCAGCTCCTCGGCCTCGTGGCCGTCGCCCGCCTCGCCCACCACCTCGATGTCGCCGGCGGCCTCCAGCGCGGAGGTGAGTCCGGCGCGGATGAAGGGGTTGTCGTCCACGACCATGACGCGGTAGCGGCCGGGCTCGCCCTCGACGGGCTCGTCCATCAGCCACCCCCGAGCGCGGCCCGCGCGGGCTCGGGGTCCGGGTCCGCCGCCGGCATCGACGCCGTGATCTCGGTGCCGCCGCCCGGGATCGAGCGCACCGCCAGCCGGCCGCCCGCCCGCGCGGCCCGCTCGTGCATGCCGACGAGGCCGTAATGGCCGCCGCCGGAGAGTACGTCCAGCCGGCCGGGGTCGTCCGGCCGTTCGGGCATGCCCTTGCCGTCGTCCCGCACGCGCACCTCCAGGTCGCCGCCGACGACCGCGGCGACGATGGCGACGCTGGACGCGTGCGCGTGCCGCCGCACGTTCTCCAGCGCCTCTCTCACGATCGTGACCATCTCGCGCCGCCGCGGCGCCGGGAGGTCCGCGCCCGCTTCGGCGTCCACTCGCACCGGGACGCCGGTGCGGTCCTCCCACTCCCCCGCCAGCCTCCGCAGGGCGTCGCCCAGCGAGACGCCGGCCGGGTCGTCGCGCAGCCCGGCGATGAGCGAGCGCGCCTCGCGGATGGCGACCCGGGCCGCGTCGGCGATCCGCCGCGCCTCGGCCTCGGCGCGGTCGGGGGACCTGCGGACCCAGGCGGGCAGGCTGTTCGCCGACATGGCGATGCCCGAGAGCGTCCCGGCCAGCGAGTCGTGCATGTCGCGGGCCAGCCGGGTCCGCTCCTCGGCGGCCATCGCCTGCGCCTCCGCCCGCCAGCGCGCCTCCTCGGCGGCGGCGTGCTCGTCGAACAGGCGGCGCAGCACCGCCCCGGCGAGCGCGGCGACCCCGTAGAAGACGGGCAGCATGACCAGCAGCGGCATGGTGGCGCCGCCGTCCTCCTCGGACGGCGCGTTGCGGTAGAGCGCCGTGTAGTACAGGACGGCCTGCTGGGCGCACAGCAGCGCGGTGACCGGCCACCGGTACAGCAGGCCGGCGAGACCCGCGGTCACCACGGTCACGAGGAAGTAGGGGCCGAAGATCCCGCCCACCTGCAGCACGGCGTAGCCGGCGAGCACGTCGAAGGCCAGCAGGGCGGGCTGCGCGAGCAGCCGCGGCACGACCTTCTCCCAGCCCGCCAGCACCGCGCCGGAGGCGACGGCCGCGAGGACGAGCACGCCGAGCGCCCAGGGGTCGCCGCGCACCTGCCCGTCCACCACCACGGTCACGCCGATGACGAGGACGCGCAGCTGCGTCAGAAGGACGAACGTGGCACCGATCCTGCTCTCCACAGAACGCCGCAAATCAGGTGGAACCGGTACACCGGAGCGCGGCATCGCGGCGGCCCCTCCCGTTGACGAGCGCCGAACTCTGGACGAGCGCCGAGCTCATGACCGGCGCTGAACTCATGACGCCATGGATCTGGTCAAAGACCACATAGGGAACATTAGTCATTCCGGCGGAGAAGATCGCTACGATGCCCCCGAGAACAAGCGTTCCCGTTCGCGGGAGGACACCGGTGCCGGCTCCGAGCGCGGTTCCGCGGCCGGAGGAGGCCCGCGGCCCCGCCGATTTCCTCGACCTGATGCGCCGTCTGCGGCAATGGTCCGGCCTGCCCCTTTCCGAGCTCGAGGACCGCATGCGCGCGGACGGCGCGGTCACCCCGTCCGGAATCGAGGGGTTCCTCCAGGGCGGCACGCCGCCGAGCCGGGACCTGACGGCCTCCTTCGTGACCGCATGCGGCCTTCCGCCGGACGAGCGCGAGCGCTGGCTGCTGGCCTATGACCGCCTCTGCGGCCCCTCCGCCGCCGTGGGGAACGAGAAGTGGTTCGCCGAGCTGCCCCCGATGAACTTGGACCTGGCGGCCGCAGCGGTGCCCACCGCGCCCACACCGGCTCCCGGCAACGGCTCCGAGCACCGCGCGGCGCCGCCGCCGCGTCCGTGGAACCGCAGGTCGGCTCCACGCGCGTCCGGCGGCCGGCGCCGGGTGTCGCTGCTCGTGGCGGCGCCCGCCATCATCACGATCGCCGTGGTGGCCTCGACGCTGCCAGGGGTGTTCGGCGGCGGGGCGGAGCCGCACCGGCCGCGGACCGCCCCGGGGACGTCCGGCGAGACCGCGCCGCCCCCGGGCGGAAGGGCCGCGCCGCCCCCGCCCGGCTGGTACACGGTCATGCCGCTGGCCTACGGCGACCGGACCGGCAACTGCCTGTCGATCCTGCCGGACGACCGGATGAAGCCGCGGCTGGCGCAGGACAGGTGCGTGGCGGAGGACCCGCTCCAGCGGATCCGGCTCGCCGCCGTCCCCGCCTCCGCCGGGACGTTCCAGCTGAGGGCGTACACGGCGGAAGGCCAACTGCGGTGCGCGACGCTCGACACCCCCGCCGAGCGCTCCCCGCTGCCCTTGGAGAAGTGCGGGGACGATCCGCGGCAGCGGTTCGGGCTGGCGCCGGTGGATGGGCCGGTGAAGGGCGGGCCGCTGTTCCGCATCGTCCCGCAGGCGACGGGCGGCGACGGCATGTGCGTGGGCATCGGCGTCCGGGAGGTCGGGGCGCTGGAAGCGATCCACACCGCGTGCGCCCGGTCCGGCGTGCGCGGCTACCTCTTCTCGCCCGCCGCGGCGCCGTAGCCCGCCCGGCGCGCGGTCAGTCGAGGTCGCGCAGGCGCTGGCTGACGACCTGCGTGACGCCGTCGCCGCGCATGCTGACGCCGTAGAGCGCGTCGGCGCCCTCCATGGTGCGCTTCTGGTGCGTGATGACGATCAGCTGGGACGACTCGCGCAGCTCCTCGAACACCGTGATGAGCCGCTGGGTGTTGGTGTCGTCGAGCGCGGCCTCGACCTCGTCCAGCACATAGAAGGGGGACGGGCGGGCCTTGAACACGGCGACGAGGAACGCGATGGCCACCAGGGACCGCTCGCCGCCCGACAGCAGCGACAGCCGCTTGACCTTCTTGCCGGGCGGGCGGGCCGAGACCTCGACGCCGGTGGTGAGCATGTCGCCCGGCTCGGTCAGTGAGAGGCTGCCCTCGCCGCCGGGGAACAGCCGCGCGAAGATCCGCTCGAACTCGCGGGCGGTGTCGTCGTAGGCGGCGGCGAACACCTGCTGGACGCGGTCGTCGACCTCCTTGACGAGGCCGAGCAGCTCGCGCTGGGTCTTCTTGAGGTCCTCCAGCTGGGAGGTGAGGAACGCGTGCCGCTCCTCCAGGGCGGCGAACTCCTCCAGGGCGAGCGGATTGACCTTGCCGAGCTGGTTGAGCTGCCGCTCGGCGGTCTTGGCGCGCTTCTCCTGGACGGCGCGCTCGTACGGGAGGGGCGGCGCGTCCTCGCCCTTCTCCGGGTCGGCCGGGACGAGCTGGTCGGGCCCGTACTCCGACACCAGCGCCTCGACCTCCAGGCCGAACTCCTCCAGGGCCCGCTGCTCGTACTGCTCCAGCCGCAGCCGCTGCTCGGCGCGGGCGACCTCGTTGCCGTGCACGACGTTGACGAGGCGTTCGAGGGTGGAGGACAGCTCGCGCACCTGCCCGCGGACGACCTTCAGCTCGGCCTCGCGCGCCGCCTTGGCCTGCTCCGCGGCCTCGCGGCGGCGCACCGCGGCGGCGAGGGAGTGCTCGATGCGCTCCAGTGCCGCCCGCGCGCCCCGCAGGACGGCCTTGGCGACCCTGGCCTGCTCCTCCCGGCGGGCGCGGCGCTGGGCGGCACGGGCGCGCTCCTCGCGCTCGCGGCGCGCGCCGCGTTCGAGCGCGTCGGCGCGTCCGGCGATGGCCTGGACGCGCTCCTCGGCGGTTCGGACCGAGAGCCGCGCCTCCATCTCCACGCTGCGCAGCTCCTGGCAGCTGGCGTTCAGCTCGTCGCGGGCCTCGGTGTCGTGCCCGGCCTCGTCGGCGACCTCGGCGGCCTCCTCCGCCTCGGCGAGCCGCACCGCGAGCTCCTCGGCCGCCTCGGTGTCGCGTTCGAGGGACTCCCCGGCCGCGTCGAGGGCCTTGGTCAGCCGCTCGGCCTCACCCCGCGCGGCCCGGACGTCGGCCTCCAGGCGCGCGGCGCGCTTGGCCTCCTGCGCGGCCTGCGCGTCGTACTCCCGCAGCCGCGCGCGGACGCGGTCGAGCGCGGCCTGCGCGTGGTCGACGCCCGACCGGGCCTCCCCGGCGGCGGCTTCGGCCGCCTCGACCGCGCTCTGGGCGGCGTGCTCGTGCTCCACCGCCGCGGCGAGGCCGTCGGCGGCGACGGCGGCGGCCGTCTCGGCCGCGGCGAGATCCTCGGTGGCCTGGTCGAGCGTCGCGCGCATCTGCAGGAGGCTCTGCCCGCCGCCCGCGGCGCCGCCCTGCGCCCAGTGCGCCCCGACGAGCTCCCCGTCCCGGGTGACGGCCCGCAGCGACGCCTCCCTGCGCACGAGCGCGGCCGCGGCAGGGACGTCGTCGACCACGACCACGTCCCGCAGCAGGTGCTCGAACGCGGGCCGCACGGCGTCCGGGACGGTGACCGCGTCGACCGCGTAGTCGACGCCGGCGACCCGCTCGGCCCGCGCCGGCGCCCCGCCGCCGACGACCAGCCCGGCGCGTCCGGCGTCGCGGGAGCGCAGCAGTGCGAGGGCGGCCTCGGCGGTGTCCAGCGATCCGACGGCGATGGCCTCGGCGGCGTTGCCGAGCGCGGCGGCGATGGCGGTCTCGTATCCGGACCGGACGTTCAGCAGCGACGCGACCGTGCCGAGCACACCGTCGAGCGAGCCGTCGGAGCCCGCCGCCAGCAGCGCCTCCCCGCCGTCGGCGGCGCTGGCGAGCGTCAGGTTCAGGGCCTCGATGCGCGCCTGGAGGGCCGCGACCTTCTTCTGCGCCGCCTGGTCGGCGGTGCGGGCCGCACCCGCGGCCGTCCGGGCCTCCTTCAGCGCGCGGCGCGGGCCGTCCACGGCGGCGCGGGCGGACTCGGCGGCCTCCTTGGCCGCGGCGAGCGCCTCCTGGGCGGTCTCGTGCTCGGCGGCGAGCGCCGGGTCCTCGACGACCTCGGCCTCGAACGCCTCGAACTCGGCCTGCGCGGACTCGGCGCGCTGCTCGGCCTCCTCCCGCGCCTGCGCGAGCCGCCCGATCTCCGACCGCCCGGCCTGCGCCTTGCTGCGCAGCGCCTCCACCCGGCCGCGCAGCCGGGCCAGCTCCTCGCGGCGGTCGGCGGCGGCGCGGGCGGCGGACTGCAGGCGGCGCTCCTCGGCGGCGAGGGCCTCCTCGGCCGCCGACCGCTCGTCCACGGCATGGGACAGCCCGTCGCGCGCCTCGTCCAGCGCGGCGCGGAGCATCTCCTCCTGCTCGCGGATCTCGGCGGCCTCGCGCTCCATGTCCTCGGGGTCGCGCCCGCGCCGCTCCTCCTCGCGCGCCTCGGCGGCGTTGCGGTGCCGCTCGGCGGCGAGGTCGGCGACGCCGCGCAGCCGCTCCTTCAGCGCCGACAGCTGGAACCAGGTGTCCTGGACCTGCGCGAGCTTGGGCGCCTGCTCCGCCTCCTCGGCCTCCAGGACGCCCTCGCGCTCCTGCGCCTCGGCCAGCGCCCGCTCGGTCTCGGTGCGCCGCTCCCGGATCGCGGCCTCGTCGGCGGCCTCCTGCTCCAGCCTCGTCCGCAGGGTGACCAGGTCGTCGGCGAGCAGCCGCAGCCGGGCGTCCCGCAGGTCGGCCTGGATCACCGCGGCCCGGCGCGCGATCTCGGCCTGCTTGCCGAGCGGCTTCAGCTGCCGCCGCAGCTCACCCGTCAGGTCTTGCACGCGCGTGAGGTTGCCCTGCATCGCGTCGAGCTTGCGGAGGGCCTTCTCCTTGCGCTTGCGGTGCTTGAGGACGCCCGCCGCCTCCTCGATCACCGCGCGGCGCCCCTCCGGCCCCGAGTGCAGGACGCGGTCGAGCTGCCCCTGCCCGATGATCACGTGCATTTCGCGGCCGATGCCGGAGTCCGACAGCAGCTCCTGGATGTCCAGCAGCCGGCACGAGTCGCCGTTGATCGCGTACTCGCTCGACCCCGACCGGAACATCAGCCGGCTGATCGTGACCTCGGTGTAGTCGATCGGCAGCGCGCCGTCGGAGTTGTCGATCGTCAGCACGACCTCGGCGCGCCCCAGCGGCGCCCGGTTGGCCGTCCCGGCGAAGATGACGTCCTCCATCTTGCCGCCGCGCAGCGACTTGGCGCCCTGCTCCCCCATCACCCACGCCAGCGCGTCCACGACATTGGACTTGCCGGACCCGTTGGGCCCCACGACGGCGGTGATCCCCGGCTCGAACTTGAGCGTGGTGGAGGACGCGAAGGACTTGAAGCCGCGCAGCGTCAGAGTCTTGAGATACACGCGCTAGCCGTCCCCCTCCAGTGCCCACACCGAGAACATCGAACAATACCGGGAGCACCACCCACGAGCACGGCACTCGCCCACCAGCCCAAGGCGGCGCCCCACAACGGTGACCGGGAGACCGGAGAAAGGAGAACAGGGCGATCAGAACAACACCGCCCGAGAGACGGACACCCGATCACCCACCGAGCCGCGCACCTTGACGGGCCCCGGCCACCACAACGACCGCCACCCCACGCGACTGCTCGGGCCCCGCGCTCGCGTCCGAAGGCAAGTTCAAGCAATGCGAAAACCTGGTCGCGCACGACCAGAGCGGTGCAGGCGCCCGCCCGTAGACCACGGCGCCCCGAGGGCCGAAGGGCCGAGGACGAGTCTCCGACCGCACCGACCTCAGCCCGCACCGCAACCACGCGACGACCTCAATGGTCGCGATCGCGTCCGAAGGCAGGTTCGAGCGAAGCGAGAACCTGATCGCGCAGCGAGCCGCAAGGCGAGACGAAGCGATGCCAGCGATCGCCCGCAGTGCCCGACGATGGAGGGCCGCCAGGCCCGAAGGAGGAGAGCACTGCAAACAACAGGCACCGCGACTACCTCAACCACCGCCGCAACCACGCGACGACCTCAATGGTCGCGATCGCGTCCGAAGGCAGGTTCGAGCGAAGCGAGAACCTGATCGCGCAGCGAGCCGCAAGGCGAGAACG
>NZ_JBEUPD010000020.1:0-47002 GCF_040492135.1 Actinomadura sp. NPDC000600 | reverse complement strand
GAGAGCACTGCAAACAACAGGCACCGCGACTACCTCAACCACCGCCGCAACCACGCGACGACCTCAATGGTCGCGATCGCGTCCGAAGGCAGGTTCAAGCGAAGCGAGAACCTGATCGCGCAGCGAGCCGCAAGGCGAGACGAAGCGATGCCAGCGATCGCCCGCTTTTTACGACGATGGAGGGCCGCCAGGCCCGAAGGAGGAGAAAAAAGCAATCAAGTAAGAGCCGGTTCGCGTTCCTTCACCGGCAGCGACATCACTTCGTCGTCCGTCGCCGTCGCAAGCGCGTCGTTCTCCGCCTGGAGCCGTACGAGCTCGGCCTCCAGGTCACGTACGCGCTGCTGAAGGCGCCGCATCTCCGCGACCATCCGGGGGTCGGGACCGCCGACGTGGCCGAGTAGAGCCTTCGCCATGACTAAGGGTCCTCCACGCTGAGTAACCAGCAGGGATCGCGCACGGGAAACTGCTCAAGTCGGTGCGCGTACCGTCTAGAGTCGCACCGGCCGCTGCGCCGGTCAAGGCGCACATCACAGGCCAGTAACAACCTTCCTCTACTAGTTTAGCAGGTACAAACCGGTACTCCCTACCCGGTCACCGTTCGTGGAACCCGGCGGCCTCGCCGCGCGGCGCGCTCCAGCGGTCGGTGACGCCGGTGACGGCGCCGGGACGTCCCGGAACGCCGCCGGGCACGTCGCCGTCCAGCAGCTCCAGGAGCCGGCGGCAGCCGCGGCGCGGGCCCTCGGCGACGACCTCGACGCGGCCGTCGCGGAGGTTGGTGGCGCTGCCGGCGAGGCCCAGTTCGAGGGCCCGCGACCGCACCCACCAGCGGAACCCGACACCCTGGACGCGCCCGCGCACCCAGGCCGTGAGCCGGACGATCTCGTCGTCGTTCTCGTCGCCGTTCATCGCTCCCCCCTCGGCGCCGCTAGTACCGTGCCCGCCTCGGGCGCGGTTGGCACACCGGGCAGCTGTAGGACGAGCGGTTCATGAACTCGTCGCGGCGGATCGCGGTGCCGCAGCGGCGGCAGGGCTCGTCCCGCCGGCCGTAGGCGTCCAGGGACCGCTCGAAGTAGCCGCTCTCGCCGTTGACGTTCACGTAGAGGCTGTCGAAGGACGTCCCGCCGACCGCCAGAGCGGCCCCCATGACCTCTCGTGCGGCCTCCAGGACGCGCGCGGCCTCGGCCCGGGTCATCGTGTCGGTCGGCCGCGCCCAGTGCAGCCTGGCGCGCCACAGCGCCTCGTCGGCGTAGATGTTGCCGACCCCGCTGATGAGGGACTGGTCGAGCAGGGCCCGCTTGATCCCGGTCTTGCGGCGGCGCAGGGCGCGGTAGAAGGCCTCCGCGTCGAAGGCGTCCTCAAGCGGGTCGGCCGCGATGTGCACGATCGGCTCGGGGACGAGCGTCCGCGCGTCGAAGGCGTCGGGGACGAGGTCGGCGACCATGAGGTGCCCGAACGTCCGCTGGTCGACGAAGCGGAGGTCGTGGCCCTTGTCGTCGAACTCGACGCGGATCCGCAGGTGCTTCTCGCGCTCGCGGTCGGGCTCGCCGACGAGCAGCTGGCCGCTCATGCCGAGGTGCGCGAGCACCGCCTCGCCGGGGTCGCCGCCCTCCTCGCCCTGGAGCGGGATCCACAGGTACTTGCCGCGGCGCCGCGGGGCCAGCATGGTGCGTCCGGCCAGGCGCCCGGCGAAGTCGGCGGGGCCCGCCGCGTGCCGGCGCACCGACCGCGGGTGCAGGACCTCGGCGGACGCGACGGTGCGGCCGGTCGTCCAGCTCTCGAGGCCGCGCCGGACGACCTCGACCTCGGGGAGCTCAGGCACCGGCCTGCGCCGCCTGCCCGGCCTCCCTGGCCGCGTCCGCGCCCTGCGCCGGCGGCCCGGCCTGCGCCCCCGCCTGTTTCACCGCCTCGGCCTGAGCCTCCGCCTCGCGCTGGACGACGATCTCCCGGATGGCGTTCCAGGCGGCCTCGGCGGCGTGCTGCTCGGCCTCCTTCTTGCTTCGGCCCTCGCCGGACCCGTAGGCCTGGCCGCCGACCCGTACGGAGGCGCGGAAGGTCTTCTGGTGGTCGGGGCCGCTCTCGGCGACGTGGTACTCGGGGACGCCGAGCTCCTCGACGGCGGTGAGCTCCTGCAGCGAGGTCTTCCAGTCCAGGCCGGCGCCGAGGCCGGCCGACCGCTGGATCAGCCCGTCGAAGAGCCGGTGCACCAGGGCGGACGCCTCTTCCAGGCCCCGGTCGAGGTAGACGGCGCCGATCAGCGCCTCCAGGGTGTCGGCGAGGATCGAGGCCTTGTCGCGGCCCCCGGTGCCCTCCTCGCCGCGGCCGAGCCGGATGTGGGCGCCGACGCCGAGGCCGCGGGCGACGCCGGCCAGGGCGCGCATGTTGACCACGGCGGCGCGCAGCTTGGCGAGCTGCCCCTCGGGCAGGTCGGGGTGGCCGCGGAACAGCGTGTCGGTGACGACGAGGCCCAGCACCGAGTCGCCGAGGAACTCCAGGCGCTCGTTGGTGGGCAGGCCGCCGTTCTCGTAGGCGTAGGAACGGTGGGTGAGGGCGCGTTCGAGCAGCTCGTCGCCCACCTCGACGCCGAGGGCGCCGGTCAGTTCCGCGCGGTCCGGCGCGGGTTCGTTCTTCTTAGCGCTCACAGGCCCTCCTCGCAGGCCGTGCACCGCGCAGCGCGCGGTCGCCTCTGCGGCGCGCGGCCGGTGGCCGGGACGGCGAGGACGCTCGGCGGGAGGGTCCGCGAAGACGAGGTGCGCGCCGGTCGGTTTGATCCCGGCGTGCACCACGGCTCCGGGCGCATGTCTCCGCGCCGGTCACCACGCCGACGTCGCGCGCCGGGTGGTCGGGGTGCTTGTCCTGCCGCACCGTGGGGGGCGGGCCGCTCGCGCGGATCCGCCCCCCATGATGCGAGAAGACTCAGGCCGACGGGGCGATGACCTGCCGCCGGTCGTAGGTTCCGCATGTCGCGCACGCGGTGTGCGGCAGCTTGTGGTCGCGGCACGTCGGGCACTCGACCAGGTTCGGCGCGGCGGTCTTCCACTGCGCGCGCCGGTGCCGCGTGTTGCTGCGCGACTTCTTCCGCTTCGGGACGGCCACGTCAGCCCTCCTGCTTTCCTTCTCGTCGGTCCGATGAAGCACGGGAGCCGGAGCTCCCGTTCCCCCGGTCGGGGGCGGCCGGCGCCATGTCGCCGGCCAGGTCCCGCAGCGCCGCCCACCGGGGGTCGGCGACGTCGTGGTGGTGGTCAGGCCCGACGTCCGCGAGCCGTGCACCGCAGTCCGGGCACAGGCCCGGGCAGTCGTCCCGGCACAGCGGGGACAGCGGCAGCGCGAGCACCACCGCGTCCCGCAGGACCGGTTCGAGGTCGATGATGTCGCCCTCGAGGCGGAGCTCGTCGTCGTCGGCGTTCCCGCCGGAGCGGGTGTCGTCGTAGACGAAGAGCTCCTGGAAGTCCGCCTCGAAGGTCGAGGCGATCGGATCGAGGCAGCGGGAGCACTCCCCCTTCAGGGGGACCGTCGCCGTGCCGGTGACGAGCACCCCCTCCAGGACCGCTTCGAGCCGGAGGTCCAGCTCGATCGCGGCGCCCTCGGGGACGCCCACCATCTCGACGCCGAAATTCTCCGGTGCCGGCACGGACAGGTGCTCCTCCCGCGACGACCCGGGTTGCCTGCCCAGAGCTCGGGTGTCGAGCTTGAGAGGGGCGCTGGGGTCGTGGCGTGTCAGCGGATTCCTGCTTTCGTGAGGCATGGTGAACGGCGGCCGCCTGTGATGGCCGATGTCCCAGGGTACCGAACACGGGCCGCTGACCCAACTCGCGGCCCCGGCCACCAGGGCCGGGCCCGCCGCCGGACGGTCAGCCCTCGTGCTGGAGCCGCTGCACCAGCCGGTCGTGGACGCTGTCGGGGACGAGGCCGGACACGTCCCCGCCGAACCGCACGACCTCCTTCATCAGGCTGGACGACAGGAAGGCGTACTCGGGGTTCGTCGCCATGAACAGCGTCTCCACCCCGGCGATCCGGTGGTTCATCTGGGCCATCTGCAACTCGTACTCGTAGTCGCTGACGGCCCGCAGACCCCGGACGATGACCGGGATGTCCTGCTCCTTGCAGTAGTCGACGGTGAGCCCGTAGAAGGTGTCGACCGTGACGTTGCCGTACTCCCGGGTGACCTCGGAGATCATGTCGGCGCGCTCGTCCACGGTGAACAGGCTCTTCTTGTTCTTGTTGATCAGCACGGCGACGACCACCTCGTCGTAGAGGCGGGAGGCGCGGCTGATGATGTCGAGATGCCCGTTGGTGACGGGGTCGAACGATCCCGGACAGACGACACGGCGCACGGCGCGAACCCCTTCGGTCCCGGTTTCTGACCTGCGGCGTGAACGTACCAAATCGCATTCGGCAGGGTTTCCACCGGGCTCGCCGGGGCCGTCCTCAGCCGCCCAGGGCGTCCAGGATCCCGGCGGCGATCGGGCCGGACTCGATGCCGTACCCGGACGCCTCCGTCATCACCGCGACCGCGTACCTGGGGTCTCTGCGCGGGCCGAACCCGATGAACCAGCGGTCGTTGTAGGAGGCGCCCTCGACGTCGGCGGTGCCGGTCTTGCCGCCGAGGACGGAGGTCCCCCGCAGGGACTTGCCGGTGCCCCGCTCGACGACGGCCTCCATCATGTCCCGCATCTGCTCGGCCTGGTCGCCGGTGAGCGCGCGGGACATCCGCTGGGGCGAGATCTTGTCGACCGTCGAGCCGTCCGGGGCGCGGAGCCTGTCCACCAGGCGGGGACGCATGACCTCCCCGTCGTTGAGGACCGCGGCGGCGACCATGGCCATCTGCAGCGGCGAGGCGACCGTGCTGCCCTGCCCGATGGAGCCGAGCGCGCTGAGCGAGGGCTGGTCGGTCTTGGGGAACGAACTGGGGGCGCTCTTCAGGCCGTCCGCGAACTCGATCCGCTCCCCGAACCCGAACCTGCCCGCCTGCGCGTTGACGGCGTCGTTCCCGGGCTTCTGTGCGCCCATGTAGGCGAACGTCGTGTTGCAGGACTGCGCGTACGCCTCGATCAGGGGGATCCGGGCGAGGTCGCAGGATCCGCCGATGTCACCCGCGTCGTTGTTGATCGCCTGCCCGGCGCCCGGCGGGCGGTAGCTGCGTCCGGCCTTGACCCGCGTGTCCTCGCTCGTCCCGGCCCTCAGCGCCGCCGCGGCGACGACGGTCTTGAACGTGGAGCCGGGCGGGAACAGCTCGTACGCGGCCTTGTTGAGCAGCGGCTTGCGCGGCTGGTCGCCGAGGCGGGCGAACGCCTTCGCGGCCTTGTCCCGGTCGAGGGTCGACACCTCGTTCGGGTCGTAGGACGGCGTGGACGCCATCACCAGCACCGCGCCGGTGCGCGCGTCCAGGACGACCGCGGCCCCTCGGCGGGCGCCGCTGCCCTTCAGCGCCTCGTAGGCGGCGCGCTGCGCGTCGGGGTCGACGGTGGCCTCCACCGTGCCGCCGGGGACGTGCTTGCCGATCAGCTTGTCGACGAGGTTGGAGGTGGCGAGGCGGGCGTCGGTCCCGTCCAGGAAGTGGTTCTCCGCCTCCTCCAGGCCGGTCTGGGAGAACACGGAGAAGTACCCGGTGATCGGCGCGAACGCGGCGCCGTCCTTGTAGCGGCGCTGGAAGCGGTCGCCGCCGACCTGCTCGGACCAGGCGAGCCGTTCGCCGCGCGCGACGACGGGGCCCCGGTCGATCTTGAAGCGGTCCTCGAACTGGCGGGCGTTGAGCGAGTCGTCCCGCAGCTCCTGCGCCTGGAAGCCCTGGACGTAGGTGACGTTCACCAGGAGCGCGAGGATCAGGAGCAGGCTGAGCACCCAGGTGCGCGCCACCGCGCGGTCGATCCCGGGCTTCATGCGGATCCCTCTACCCGAATACCGCTGCCCGATGCGGCCTCAAAGCGCGACCGCGCGGCCGTACCAGAACACCGCCTCGCCGTAGCGCCGCTCCCGCTCGGCCTCGTAGCCGCCGGGCCACTCCAGCGCCGGGCCGCGGGCGGCGCGCTCCACGACGACGAGCGCGTCCGGGGACGTCCACCCGTTGTCACGCAGATCCTCGAGCATGGCGGTGACGGACGCGTCCGCCAGCGCGTACGGCGGGTCGGCGAAGACCAGGTCGTAGGGCTCGTCCGGCTTCTTCCGGACGACCCGCTCCACCTTGTCCGCGCAGGGGACGGCGCCGGGCAGCCCGAGAGACTCGGCGTTCTGCCGGATCACCTTCATCGCGCGCGGATGCGACTCGACCAGCAGCGCATGGGCGGCGCCCCGGGACAGTGCTTCGAGCCCGACCGCGCCCGAGCCCGCGTACAGGTCGGCGACGCGCAGCCCGTCGAGCGGGCCGAGCAGGGCCAGCACCGTGGAGAAGAGCCCCTCCCTGGCGCGGTCGCTGGTCGGCCTGGTGTCCCGTCCCGCCGGGACGGCCAGCCGCCGCCCTCCCGCGATGCCCGCGATGACCCTGCTCACCGTCCCAGTATCGGGGGCGGCCCCCGCTGCTCGCGCCTCGCCCGGTTCACCCCCGGACGATTCCCAAGAATGTTGCACAATCCAACTACCGACCGCTTGTGAACCTCTACCCAAATGACACGAACGCGGTTCACAGCGACTACTTCACGTGCAAACGTGCTCGCAGGTTGTGCAACCCAGTGACCCAGGAGCACCAGTGCATCACGGTAGGAGACTGGCGGTGACGGCCGGTGCGACGGTGCTCGGCATCGCCGCGATGAGCGGCGTCTCGCACGCCGAGACCTCCCAGCCCCTCGCCCGGCTCGCGCCCCACCCGCAGACCGCCGGGCCGAAGACTCCGAAGAGCCCGACGACCCTCAAGAAGGCCCGTAAGGCGCCGAGGGCCGGCAAGGCCGAGCCCGCCGTCGAGCTCCGGCTCGGCGCCACGCTGAAGTACGACGAGCGCACCAGGACCGCCAGCGCGGGCCTCGACGTCGGCGCGGGCGTCGGCACCCCCAAGGCCGGCGCGGGCGTCCGGCTCCGGACCGGCGCCTCCGCGTCGCTGGACGACGCCACGGTCAAGGCGGCCACCCGGCTCGACGCTCGCGCCGCGTCGCCCGCGGGCGGCACCGCCCTCTCGCTCAAGACGGGAGCCGCGGTCTCGGGAGGCAACCGGCTCCTCAGCGCCCGCACCGAACTGGGCGCGTCGGTGACCCCCGCGGGAGGAACGCCCGTCTCGGCCAACGTGTCCGCGGGCGTCTGCGTGGGCGGAGGCTGCGAGGCTCCCACACCGCCCACGCCGCCGACTCCCCCGACGCCTCCGACCCCGCCGACTCCCCCGCCCCCGCCGCCCGGCGAGCCGACGCCTCCGAGCCCCTCCCCAGAGCCTCCGTCGCTGCCTTCCTCGCCGCTGCTGCCGCAGATCCCGTCCGCTCCGGGAATGGGCCCCGGCAACCCGACGGCCGCCGCCGGGTTCACGCCGCCCAAGGGGCTTCCCTTCACCGGCACCGAGGCGCTGCCGCTCGTGGCGCTCGGCCTGACCGCCATCGCCGCGGGAAGCGCCGCCGTCGCGGCGACCCGCAGACGCCACGCCCGCGAGTCCTGAGCCGCTCACCGAAGGGGCGCCTCCATGCGGAGGCGCCCCTTTCGCCGTTCAGAGGCCCGCCGTTCAGAGTCCTTCGGACCGCCCGACCTTCCAGCCGCTCCCAGCCCGCTCCAGCAGGAGTCGGCGAACGGCGACCGCATCACCGTCGGTGCACCCGCCCTTGCACTCGCCGACCAGAACCAGCGCCGTCATCTCGTTCCGTGTCCCGCCCCCGCGCAGGCCGACCTCCAGCGGCGTCCCACGCGCGACCGACGGGTCGCGGGAGACGGCGTCGAACGCGGCCCGCGCCTCCTTGCCGGGCCAGGACGCGCCCGACGTGTCGGCGCGCGGAGAGCCCGCCTTCAGCGAGTACAGGCTGTCGAGCAGCCACCCGCTCCCCTGCCTCACCATGGTCGCGCGCATCGGGTCCTGGAGCCGGGACGGATCGGCGTTCTCGGCGCGGACCGTCCGCTTGACGTACGACAGCACGGTGACCTTCCCGGACGCGGCGGACACGACGGCGGCGTCGACGACGTCCGCCGTCACCGAGCCCTTCTTGGCCGTGAGCTCGTCGCGGTATTTGCGCGTCGCGAGCTGCCGGTCGTAGTCGGCGCCGTACCGGGGCGTGGAGACCCGGTGCGCCGCGGCCACGTTCTGTTCGAACCGGGCGTGGTCGAAGCCGAGCACCGCCTCGATCGCCTGGGCGGCCGGCCCCACGGCCTCGGCCGCCGCGGGAGGCGGGGCCGCCGAGCCGGTGCCCGCCTCCGCGTGGTCGGTGTCGGAGCCGTCCGCCAGCAGCACCCACGCCGTCCCGCCCGCGGCGAGCGCGATCAGCGGCGCCGCGACGGCCGCGGCGATCCCGAGCCCGCGGCGCCGCCGGGGGCGGACCGGCTCGGGCGGGCGCGTCCCGCCCGAACCGGTGCCGATCGGCCGCTCGGGGCCCGCCACGGTCACCGGCACGCGCGCGTCCCCGGCGAAATGGGCGCCGGTGCTGAGCGCCCCCTCGTCCTGCGGAACGGACTGCCCGCCGAGCAGGTCCAGGAGCACCTGCTCCGCCTCGGGACGCCTCGCCGGGTCCTTGGCCAGGCACGCCGCGACGACGCCGCGCAGCGACTCCGGCAGCGGCGACAGGTCGGGCTCGTAGTTCAGGATCCGGTGGAACACCGCGGAGATCGTGTCGTTGCCGAACGGGTGCCGCCCCGTCGCCGCGAACAGCATCGTCGCCGCCCAGGTGAACATGTCCACGCCGGTGCCGAGCTCGGTGTCGGTGACCTGCTCGGGCGCCATGTAGGACGGCGTCCCGACGACGCCGCTCCCCTTAGCCGACGCCGCGCCGACGACCCGCGCGATGCCGAAGTCGATGACGCGCGGCCCGTCCGGCCCCATCAGCACGTTGGACGGCTTGAAGTCGCGGTGCAGGATCCCCGCGCGGTGGATCGCCGCGAGCGCCGTCACGGTGCCGATCGCCAGCCGGTCGAGGTCGGTACCGGTGCGCGGCCCCCGCTCGTTCACGAGCCCGCTGAGCGACGGCCCCGGCACGTACTCGCTGACCACGTAAGGCAGGTCGCCGGAGATGTCGGCGTCCAGCACCTGCGCCGTGCAGAACCCCGCGACCCGCCCGATCATCCGCATCTCGCGCTCGAACCGCGCCCGCCACTCGGGACTGCGGCTGAGCTGGTCGCGCAGCAGCTTCACCGCCGCCTGCCCGCCGTCCTCGCGCCGCCCGAGATAGACGACGCTCTGCCCGCCCTCCCCCAACCGCCCAACAAGCTCATAACGCCCAAGCCAAGCAGGATCCCCAGGCAGCAGTTCCATTGCCTTTCTCTCCTCCTTCGGGCCTGGCGGCCCTGCTGTGCCTATCGCAGTGCCCTCCTCCTTCGGGCCTGAGGGGCCCTCCATCGTCGGACACTGCGGCGATCGCTGGCATCGCTCCGTCTCGCCTGACGGCTCGCTGCGCGATCAGGTTCTCGCTTCGCTCGAACCCGCCTTCGGACGCGATCGCGACCATTCAGGTCGTTGGAGGTTGGACCAGGGGCTGAGGCCTGCACGGAGAGGATTCGGATGAACACGGATGTCTAAGCATGGTAGGCGGGCAGCGAGCCTCGCGCCACGACCTCACCGGCGGCCCGGAGGACCGGCGGTGTGAGCTCACCCCCAAGCACCACCGCGGCAGGAACCGTCTACTGCGACGACCTCAGCCACCACAGCACCACGCGACAACCTGGGGCCCGCGATCGCGTCCGAAGGCAGATTCGAGCGAAGCGAGAATCTGATCGCGCAGCGAGCCGCAAGGCGAGACGGAGCGATGCCAGCGATCGCCCGCGTTTCTCGACGATGGAGGGCCGCCAGGCCCGAAGGAGGAGAGAAATGCAATCGATCACGTCTTCTCCAGGAAGTCTGCGCGCTCCTCGTCGAGCAGGGACGCGAGGACGGTGGCCAGGCCGGAGTGGCTCGACAGGTCCGGATCGGCCTCGACGAGCGCGGTCGCCTCCTCGCGGGCGTCGCGGATCACGTCCTCGTCCCGCTGGAGCGTGAGCAGCCGCAGGCTGGACGCGCGCCCCGCCTGCGCGGCGCCGAGCACGTCGCCCTCGCGGCGCTGCTCCAGGTCGAGCCGGGACAGCTTGAACCCGTCGGTGGTGGAGGCGACGGCGTCCAGCCGTTCGCGAGCCTTGCCGCCCGGCGCGGCGTCGGTGACGAGCAGGCAGAGGCCGTGCAGCGAGCCGCGGCCGACGCGCCCGCGCAGCTGGTGGAGCTGGGAGACGCCGAACCGGTCCGCGTCCATGATCACCATGACGGTGGCGTTGGGCACGTCCACGCCGACCTCGATGACCGTGGTGGCGAGCAGGACGTCCAGCTCCCGCGCGGTGAAGCGGCGCATGACCGCGTCCTTCTCGTCCGGGTGCAGCTTGCCGTGCAGGACGCCGATGCGCAGCCCGGAGAGCAGCTCCTCCAGCTTCGGCAGCACCTCCATGATCCCGAGCGGGGACCGGCGGTCGCCCTCCTCGGCGACGACGGCGTCGCCCTCGTCGCCCTCCTGCTCGCCGATCCGCGGGCAGACGATGTAGACCTGCCTGCCGTTCGCCGCCTCCTCCTTGATCCGCTCCCAGGTGCGGGCGAGGAACGCCGGCTTCTCGGGCGGGACGACGTGCGTCTGGATCTGCGACCGCCCCGCCGGGAGCTGCCCGAGCACCGAGGTCTCCAGGTCGCCGAAGACGGTCATCGCCACCGTGCGCGGGATCGGCGTCGCCGTCATGACCAGGACGTGCGGGCGGCCGCCGTCGACCTTCTCGCGCAGGGCGTCGCGCTGCTCGACGCCGAACCTGTGCTGCTCGTCGACCACGACGAGCCCGAGGTCGGCGAACTGGACGGTCTCCTGCAGCAGCGCATGGGTGCCGACGACGATCCCCGCCGCGCCGGACGCCGCGTCCAGCAGCGCCTCCTTGCGGGCCTTCGCCCCCTGCGATCCGGTCAGCAGCGCGACCCGGGTGGCGTGCTCGGCCCCGCCGATCTGCCCCGCCTGCGCCAGATCGCCGAGCATCCCGGTGATCGACCGGTAGTGCTGCTGAGCCAGCACCTCCGTCGGCGCCAGCAGCGCCGCCTGCCCTCCCCCGTCCACCACCTGCAACATCGCCCGCAACGCGACCACCGTGTTGTGGGTGGGGGTCCAGCCATCGGAGACGTAGAGGCGCCCGGGGTGGGCGACGGAGATGCACTGGACGTCCTTGCGGCCCGCGTACTCGATGGCGCGGATACCTTTGCGCCGACGTTCGTACTTCGTGCGGGGCCGGAGCCTTTCGGCCTTGCGGGGCAGCCTGAAAGGCGGGTAGGCGTTCGGCAACGCGACGCTGGTCATCCAGTACCGCTTGCCCGCCTTATGGACCTCCCGGCACCGTGCGTAGCCGCCCAGTGAGCGCGTCAGCCATGCGGTTGCTTCGGCCAAGTGCTTCGACGCGGAGAGCAGGCTGACGTCCCTGCCCTCGGCCCGCAGCGTCCCATCGGTGTCGAGCAGACCTTGCAGCAGGGCGTGCCGCTGCTTGATCGGAGCGTTCAGATACGCGGCGGGGACGAACTTGTCCCAAGCCCCCTTCCCGTAGACGCCGAGGTCGCGGAGCGCAGCGATCAACGGGTTCCCGGCCCCGCGACGCTCGCCGAGGATCGACCAGTCGAGCGGGCGGTCCTGCCTGCGGCGCAGCCTGCACCCGTCCGGGACGAGCAAGGCGACCGCGTCGATGACCTCTTGGTCGCGGGTCGAGATCTCCACCCGCCCGTACTTCATGAATCCGTCGCCGAGCAGGAGCCCCAAGAGGTACGCGTCGACCGGACGGTCCGCGGGCGTGTCCAACTCGGGCGCTTCGACCAGGGGGACGTACCACTTGCTGCCCCCGGACCTGCGCAGGAGGTCCTCCCGCAGTTCCTTCGTCGTCAACACCTTGAGCGGGCTTCCCCGGTGCCATCCTGTATCCGTCTTCACGGCCCAGAGGTGCTCGTCGTCGCATTCCACCGACGTGCCATCGGACATGACCAGCCGGTAGACGTCACGCTCTCCCTGCGGGAACACCCCGGTCACCACGGTGACCTCGCCGCCGGGCGTGATCACCTCGTCTCCCGGCGCCAGGTCCCCCATCCGCCGGAAGCCGCTCGGCGTCAGCACCTCGGAGTCTAGCGGCTGGGCCTTGCCCGCTCCGACGTCGCCTTGGAGGAGGCGGTGCATGGGGTGGCTCTTCGCCAGGTCGGCGGCTATCTCGTCGCCTACCTGGCGTTGGCCCTTGGTGAGTTCGAAGGGCAGGCGCGCGTCGAACTCCGCCTGGATGCCGCCGAAGGACGGAGGGCGGGGCTTGGCGGGGAGGGCCGCGGCGGCGACGCGGCGCTGGGCGAGGGCGATCTGGACGACGAAGGCCTCGTCCCACTTGAGGCGCGCCTTGGCACGGCCCAGCTCGTCCCAGGTGCGGGGGCGGTGGATGCCCTCGTACGCCTCGCGCAGGCCGATCAGGCGGCGGCGGCGCAGGAGCGCCTCGGGCACGGGGTCGTCGGGGAGGTCGAGCTGGGCCAGGACGGTCTCGACGGAGGTGCTGATCGCCTCGATGGGCAGCGACTTGGTGGACGGGTAGATCGGGATGATCTCGTCCGCCCACTCCTGCGCGGCCTCCTCGGCGCCCTTCTCGTGGACGACCTTGTACTGCGGATGGGTCAGCTGCCGGACGGTCTTGCCGCTGCGGGGCACGTAGGTGCTGATCTTCCCGGCGAACAGGCCGCGGGTGCCCGGCGACAGCTCCTTCTCGGGCCGGTAGGAGCCCTTGCGGCCGAAGAAGCTGAGCTTGAGCAGGCCGGTGCCGTCGGTGACGGTGATCTCCAGGACGTAGCCGGGGCTGCGGGTGAGGGTGCGGCCCTGCACCTTCACGACCTCCGCCATGACCGTGACGTGCTCGCCGTCCTGCAGGCCGCTGAGCTGCGTCAGCTCGCCGCGGTGGGCGTAGCGGCGCGGGTAGTGGTGCAGGAGGTCGCCGACCGTGTGCAGGTCGAGGCCCTTCTTCAGCGCGTTGGCCGTCTTGTCGCCGAGGACCTTGCGCAACGGCTCGTCGAGGTTAGCCACGGGTCTTTTCTAGCCGATGGGGGCGACGGGATTCACTCGACGCCGATGAGCAGGGGGTAGCGTTCCTGGTCGCCGGCGTACACGCCGACCTCCACGTCGGGGTGCCGCACGCGCAGCAGGTCCTCCAGTTCCGCGGCGAGGCCGGGCGGGGCGTGCCGGCCGGCGATCAGCGTCACCAGTTCGCCGCCGCCCGACAGCATCCGGTCGAGGACGTCGCGGGCCACCGCGGCGAGCTCCGCGCCGATCATCGCGACGTCGCCCTCGATCAGGCCGAGGACGTCGCCCGGCTGGCAGAGGCCCGCGCTCGTCACCGCCTCCTGCGCGGCGACCTCCAGATGGCCGAAGCGGGTCGCGCCGGCGGCGCGGGTCATCTCGATCACGTCCTCGTCGAAGCGGCGCAGCGGGTCGTGCACGGCGAGCGCCGCCATCCCCTGGACGGACGCCTTGGTCGGGACCACCGCGATGCGCGCCCCGCCGTCCCGCGCGCGCTCCGCGGCGGCCTCGGCGAGGGCGAGGACCTCGGGTTCGTTCGGCAGGACGGCCACCTCGTCGCCGGCGGCGAGGACGGCCTCGGCCAGCACCGCGAGCGGCGGGACGGCGCCGGGCTCGCGCCGCACGACCCGCGCCCCGCACTCCTCGAACAGCGCGGCCAGCCCGTCGGCGGCGGTGACGGCGATCACCGCGCGGCCGGTGTGCGGCGCGTGCGGGCCCTCGGCGGCGTGCAGGTAGGTGACGCGGATCCGGTGCGGGCGTCCCGCGGCCATGCCCGCCTCGATGGCGGCTCCGGCGTCGTCCACGTGGACGTGGACGTTCCACAGCCCGTCGCCGCCGACCACGACGAGGGAGTCGCCGAGGCCGTCGAGGCGTTCGCGCAGGGTGTGGACGGCGCCGTCGGGCGCGTCCAGCAGGTACATCACCTCGTAGCCGGAGCCCTGAGGCGCCGGGGGCTCTCCGGCGGGCGGGGGCGTCCCGGCGGTGCGGGCCGGGATCTCGTACCGCTCGGGGTACTCGTCGGTGACCACGGCGACGAGGGCGTCGAGCACCACGCACAGCCCGGCCGCGCCGGCGTCCACGACGCCGCTGCGGGCCAGCACGTCCAGTTGGCCGGTGGTGCGGCCCAGCGCCTGCCGGGCGCCCGTGGCCGCGGCCCTCGCGGTCTCGGGGAGCCCGGCGCCGGAAACCGTCGCGGAGGCCGCGGCGGCCTCGGCGAGGACGCTGAGGATCGTGCCCTCGACGGGATGCTCGACGGCCCCCCGGGCCAGGACGGACGCGTGGTCGAGGGCGGCGGCGAAGGACGCGCCGTCCGGCGCCTCCAGCGGGCCGAGGACGTCGGCGAGCCCCCGGAACACCTGGCTCAGGATCACGCCGGAGTTGCCGCGCGCGCCGAGCAGCGCCCCCTGCGCCAGGGTCCGCCACGGGTCCGCGCCGGCCGGCGGCTCGTCGAGGGCGTCGGCCGCCGCGATGACGGTCAGGTGCAGGTTGGTGCCGGTGTCCCCGTCCGGGACGGGGAAGACGTTGAGCGCGTCGATCTCGGCTCTCGTCCGCCCGAGCGCCTCCGCCGCGAGCCTGCACCACCGCCGCACCGCCGCGCCGTCGAGGACCGCCGCATCGTCCAGGGCCACCGTGCTCCCTTCCGCGCCGCCGTGTCCCGGCGCCGCCGATTCGCTAACCCGACTGGCAGTCGGCTAGTCTGGTCCACGCGCCACTTCCGTGGCGCTCATCAGTGAGCGCCCATGATGCCCGGCCCGCCCGCGGCGGCACCGGGGTGGCGCTCCGATCAGAGCATCGACACCACTTGGAGTTTCCCGTGGCTTCCGTCTGCGACGTCTGCGGCAAGGGACCCGGTTTCGGCATGCGCGTCTCCCACTCGCACCGCCGCACCCCGCGCCGCTGGAACCCCAACATCCAGCGCGTGCGCGCCGTCGTGAACGGCAGCACCAAGCGGATCAACGCCTGCACGTCCTGCATCAAGGCCGGCAAGGTCGTCAAGCCGACGGTCTGAGCCTTCCCGGGGCGGCCCATCGGTTCGTCCCGCTTCACGGCTTCGGTCGGCTCATCGGAATCTTCCGGTGAGCCGACTTTTGCGTTCCCTTCCAGTGCCACCCCGCGTGCTGCCGAAGAGCACTCAGTGGCGGTTCCGCCAGGCGTGGTCGACGGGCCCGATGCCCGCGCCCAGGGGGAAGCCCGCCGCGATCGCGCCCGTCACGTACTCCTTCGCCTTCGCCACCGCCGCCGGGACGTCGTCGCCGAGCGCCAGGTACGAGGCGATGGCGGACGCGAGCGTGCAGCCGGTTCCGTGGGTGTGCCGGTTGTCGTGCCTCGGGGCGGTGAAGCGGTGCTCCCGCTCCCCGTCGAACAGCAGGTCGGCGGGTTCGCCGGGCAGATGGCCGCCCTTGATCAGCACCCATGCGGGGCCGAGCGCCTTGACCGCCTCGGCCGCCTCGCGCAGCCCCGACTCGTCCACGACCTTGACGCCGGTGAGCTGCTCCACCTCGTACAGGTTCGGCGTGACGACGGTCGCCGTCGGCAGCAGCACCGAGCGGACGGCGTCCACCGCGTCCGGCGCGAGCAGCGAGTCGCCGTGCTTGGAGACGCCGACCGGGTCGACGACGGCCGGGGCGTCGGACGCGGCGAGGGCCTCGGCGACGATCTCCACCAGTCCGGTGGAGGCGAGCATGCCGGTCTTGATCGCGTGGACGCCGATGTCGGACAGCACCGAGTCGAGCTGGGCGCGCACGGCCTCGGGCGGCAGTTCCCAGTAGCCCTGGACGCCGAGGGAGTTCTGCGCGGTGACGGCGGCGATGACGCTCATCCCGTGGACGCCGAGCGCGAGCATGGTCTTCAGGTCGGCCTGGATGCCGGCGCCGCCGCCGGAGTCCGAGCCCGCGATGGTGAGCACGAGGGGCGGGGCGAGGGCGGAGCGCGTCATACCGCCCACTTTATGGCGATCTGCCGGGAGCGGCGAGCTCAGACCAGCGTGCAGGGGAGCTTGTTGAGGATGCAGCTGGTCGGCTTGGCCGGGGTCCCCTTGGCGGTGAACACGATCCGCACCGTGCCGCCGGGCGCGATGCCGGTGCGGCCGCGGACGAAGCCGACCGTGCCGGTCCGCACGACGGTGGCGCCGCTGACGGCGGTGACCGACGCGTTCGGAATCTTGAAGGCGAGCGCCCACCTGCCGACCGGGACCTGGCTCTTGTTGGCGATGGTGGCGGTGGCCTTGAACCCTCCGGGCGTCCGGGAGGCGACGCGGAACCCGATGACGAGGCCGTCGGGGCGGCCGGCGCCGCGGCTGGCGCGCTCGCCGGGGCCGCGCTGGGAGACCTGGTTGTCGCGCGGGTCGGTCTGGCTGGTCTTCGGGGTGCCGCCCGCGAAGTTGAGGGAGATCTGCTGGGTGCTCAGCGCATAGGAGACGATCCCGACGGCGATGACCAGCGCGACGATGGGGAGCAGCGGGAGCGGGAGCACCGAGACGAGCTTCGTCCAGCCCTGCTTGCCGGAGGAGTCGGACGGATCCTCGGGTTCCAGCGGGTCGGACGTGTTCCCGAATTCGGGAGGCGGCGTTTCGCGCGGCAGTTCGGGGAACGCCGCCGTGGGAGCGCCCGGGTAGTCGCCGGGGTAGTCCCCGGGAAGCGGGTCGAACCGGTACGGGTCCGAGGGCGGGTCGTGCTGGCGTTCGGCGACGGGCGGCGGACCCGACCTCACCCGGTCGTGCGGCGACACGTACACCCGGTCGTCGGTCGGCCCGGAGAAGATGTCGTAAGAGGGGTCGACCGGGGCCCCGTAGTACGGCCCTCGCGACGCTTCGGCGCCCGGTACGGGGTCGTCGTCCGGTTGCTCAAGCCTGGAGTGTCGTCCCATCCCATCCCTCTTCGATCACAGGATGTATACCAAACCCGCACCAAGCATGCCTACCGGATGCGTCAACGCACACGGCTGTACGCGCTGCGTACGCGGGGCGTTCAGCCTGGGAAATGGTCCCACGCGCCGGCGGGCGGTTCGCCTCCGTCCACCCGCACGCCGGCCCCTTCGGCGACGGTCCCGATCCGTGTCCAGGATGGGGGCAGGACGGCGCCCGCCGGGTAGGTTCCGGCGAACGCGTGGTCCTCGCCGCCGGTGAGCGCGTAGTTCGCCCCGTTCGGTCCGAGGATCTTCGAGACGGGCACGGACGCGGAGTCGACGTCGATCCGGACGCCGCTCGCCTCGGCGATGTGCCCGAGGTCCTGGACGAGCCCGTCGCTCACGTCGAGCAGGGCGGTGGCGCCGTGCGTCCGCGCCTCCTCCCCGGCGGTGTAGGGAGGCTCGGGGCGGCGGTGCGCCGCGATCAACTCCTCGGGCCCGTCCAGGCCGGCGTCCAGGAGCGCGAGGCCGGCGGCGGCGAAGCCGAGCCTGCCCCGGACGGCCACGACGTCGCCCGGTCGCGCACCGGACCGGGTGAGCGGCGCGGCGCCGCCGAGATCGCCGAGCGCGGTGACCGCGAGGGTGACCTGCGGCGCGGCGACGACGTCGCCTCCCGCGACGGACGCCCCCGCGGCGCGGCACTCGTCGGCGAGCCCGTCGTAGAGCCGCTCGGCCCAGTCGGCGTCGGTATCGGCCGGGGCCGCGAAACCGACGAGCAGCGCCGTGGGACGCGCGCCCATCGCGACGACGTCGGCGAGGTTCTGGGCGGCGGCCTTGCGCCCGATGTCGTAAGGGCGGGACCAGTCGCGGCGGAAGTGCCGTCCTTCCACGAGGAGGTCGGTGGTGGCGACGACGCGGCCGTCCGGCGCGGCGATCACCGCGGCGTCGTCGCCGGGGCCGAGCCGGACCGCCGGCCCCTGCGGCAGCCGCCGGGTCAACCGGCCGATCAGGCCGAACTCGCCCAGCTCGCCGATCGTCCCCATCCGCGCCGTTCCCCCGTTTTCCCGCGTTTCTCCCGGTTCCCACCGGGCACGCCGTACCCCGACCGCCCGTGGCGGCGCGTAACACGATACGGTGAACCGTCCGACGGTTGATTCTCCGCTTGGGGAGGACGTGATGGTGCAGGCCTACATCCTCATCCAGACCGAAGTCGGTAAGGCAGCCGAGGTGGCGAGCCACATCTCCGGCATAACGGGTGTCACTCGGGCGGAGGACGTCACCGGACCCTACGACGTGATCGTCCGAGCGGAGGCGCGGAATGTGGACGAGCTGGGCAAGCTCGTCGTCGCGCAGATCCAGGCGGTCGAGGGCATCACGCGAACCCTCACCTGCCCGATCGTCCACATCTGAGCGCCCCACGGCAGCAGCCGTGCGGGTCGCGGTCGTACTCGGCGGGCTGGCGCTGCTCGCGGGGGCGTGCGGGGACGGGGCGGTGCAGGTTCCGGTGCCGAGCCCGGACGCGGCGATCCAGCGGCTGTGCCAGGGGCTGCGGCTGCCCGAGAAGGTGCACGGGCAGAAGCGCCGCGACACCTCCCCGGACTCGCCGCTGACCGCCGCCTGGGGTTCCCCCGCGATCGCGCTGCGCTGCGGGGTCCCGCGGCCTCCCACGCTGCGCCCGACGTCCGAGCTGGTGACCATCAACGGGATCGACTGGTTCGGGCAGCCCGCCGGCCGCCCGGTGACCTTCACCGCGGTGGGGCGCCAGGCCTACGTCGAGGTGACCGTGCCCCCGAAGTACAACCCGGCCGGGGACGTGCTGATCGAGCTGGGCCCCGCGATCAAGGCGACGATCCCCGCGAAGCCCGAGGGCCAGATCTGATCGACCGTCCCCGCTGACGGGCTCACGGTTCCTCCAGCGGCGCTTCGGGCTGGACCTCGACGAGCCGGAGGTGAGCGCCGCGCGGGGCCGCGACGATCGCGGCGACGGCGGCGGCGACGTCGGACGGGCGCAGGAAGTACGGGTGGCGGGCGTGGCCCCACTTCACCCAGTCCTCCAGGACGGCGCCGGTCGTGTCCGGGTCCCAGCTCATGCCCATGCCGGTCGCGGTCGGTCCGGGCCGGACGATGGACGCCCGGACGCCCGTCCCCTCAAGCTCCATCTGCATCGTCCGGGCCATGCCCTCCACGCCGTTCTTGGCCGCGACATAGGCGCCCGTCCAGGAGCGCGGGGCGGGGACGGTGTCGGAGGAGACGAACACGATGTCGCCGCGTCTCCGAGCCACCATCTGCGGGACGAAATGCGAGACGAGCCGGTGCGCGCCGACGAGGTGGACCTGCACCTGCGCGAGGAACTCGGCGGTGTCGAGTTCGTGGAGGCGTCCAGCGGACAGGTCGCCCGCGCTGGAGACGACGATCTCGATGGGGCCGAGCGCGTCGGCGGCCGCCGCGGCGAACGCCTTGACCGAGTCGGAGTCGGCGACGTCCAGCGGGTGCGCGAACGCCTCTCCCCCGCCGGCCCGGACCGTCGCGGCCAGTTCCTCGCACTTGTCGACGCGCCGGGCGCCGAGCGCGACCGGGTGCCCGGCCATCGCCAGCGCCGTCGCGGTCGCCGCGCCGATCCCCGACGAGGCGCCGGCGACCACGGCCGCGCGCCGTTCGGGATGGGGCTCGAACCTGGGCATCAGCGCACCTCCACACGTACGGGCAGTGCCGCGAAACCGCGGACGTTCACCGAGTGCACTCGCTCGGCGTTCGCGTGGTCGACCTCGTAGGAGCCGACGCGGCGGACGAACTCGGTCAGCGCGATGCGCGCCTCCAGCCGCGCCAGGTTCGCGCCGAGGCAGAAGTGCCGGCCGCCGCCGAAGCTGACGAGCTGCGAGGTGTCGCGGTCGAGGTCGTAGGTCTCGGCGTCGGCGAACACGCGCGGGTCGCGGTTGGCCGACCCGATGAGCAGGAGCATGCGGTCGCCCTCGCGGACCCGCCGTCCGTGCAGCTCGACGTCCCGCATGGCCTTCCTGGCGAGCATCTGGCTGGAGGTGTCGTAGCGGAGCGTCTCCTCGATCCAGTCGTCCACGCGGGCCGGGTCGCGGAGCGGCTTGGCGGCCTGGTCCGGGTTGCGCGCCCCCCAGTACAGGGCGTTGGCGAGCAGCTTGGTGGTCGTCTCGTTCCCGGCGACCACCATCAGGAACAGGAACGCGATGACCTCTTCGTCGGTCAGCCGGTCGCCGTCGATCTCGGCGTCCAGCAGCGCGGAGGTCAGGTCGCCGGTCGGCTTGCGACGCCGTTCGGCGACCATGTCCTGGTAGTAGCCGACGAGGGTGAGCGCGGCGTCCATCCCGGCGGGCGGGACGTCGTTCAGGCCCTCCTCCCGGTGGACGACCGTGTCCGCGAGCCGGCGCACCTCGGCCCGGTCGGCCTCGGGGACGCCCATCATCTCCGAGATGACGTCCATGGGCAGCAGGCCCGCGAAGTCGGCGACGAAGTCGAACTCGCCCTTCTCCAGGGCCGGTTCCATATGGCGCCTGGTCAGGTCGAGGATGCCGTCCTCCAGCTCCTTCACCCGCCGGGGTGTGAAGCCCTTCGACACGAGGGCGCGCATGCGGGTGTGGCGCGGCGGGTCGAGCGCGAGGAACGACATCGTCCGGTGCGCGTGCGGGCCCCAGGCGCTCGGCTCCACCGAGACGCCGTGGGAGTTGGAGAACGTCGCGTGGTCGCGGAAGGCCGCGGACACGTCGGCGTGCCGGGACAGCGCCCAGAAGCCGATCTCGTCGTTGCGGTACAGGGGCGCCTCCTCGCGGAGGCGCGCGTAGAGGGGGTAGGGGTCCTCGTGGACGGCGTAGTCGAACGGGCTGTAGGAGACCTGCGCGGCAGGGTCCACGGCCGTCACCTCACTCGGGGATCTCGGGGAGGATGAGCTCCGCCATCTCGGCGAGCCGGTCGGCCATGCGGGCGTAGGACGTGTATCCCATGCCCGCGTACACGAGCGCGCCGGTGTAAGCCAGCTCCAGCGCGCCGAGGATCTTGGGGTCGTCGTGCTCGCGCAGCGCCGCGCGGAGCCGTTCGCGGATCGCGTAGCCGATCCGCATCCGCAGTTCGCGGACGTCGGGGTCGGTGCCGAGCAGCGCGGTGGTGCACGCCGCCGCGAGGTCCGGTTCGTCCGACACCAGCAGCGCGATCTCGCGGAGCGTCCCCACGACCCGCTCGCGCAGCGTCCCGTCCGCCTCCACCGGGGCCAGGGCGCTGAGCCGCCGCCAGAACACCTCCGTGATCAGGTGGTTCTTGGAGGCGAAGTAGGTGTAGGCGGTCGCGGGCGCCACGCCCGCGCGGCGGGCCACGTTGCGGACGGTCAGGCCCTCGTAGCCGGTCTCACCGACCTCCACCACGGCGGCGTCGGTCAGCCGCCGCACCGTGTCGGCCTGCCGCTCGGTGAGGCGGCGCCGGGTGGACTCGGTCATGGGCTCGAATTTTCCGGACACGTGTCCAGACATTAGTTCAGAAGAGTGCGGCGCGCAACGTCCGGGCGTCCCGGACGGCGCGCGGCACCGGGTGAGGCGGGTGGGATTCGAACCCACTCAGTCAGCGACACTTGGGTTACAGCCAAGCCCGACTCTCCGAACGTCGGCGCCGCCCCTCGCGCGGGCCGCCCGGCCCGCGCCCGTACCTCCGGAGGGATTCGAACCCCCAGCGCACAGCACCTCATGCTGCCGTCTCTGCCGTTGGACTACGGAGGCATGCGTGCGGCTCCCGGGATTCGAACCCGGAACGTCCACTTCCTGAGAGTGGCCTCTCTGCCTGTTGGAGTAGAGCCGCGCGTGACTCGCAAGGGCGGGCGTCGCTCGCGGCGGCTCGGCCGGGGCCTCTAGGAGACGGGATACCGGCCGGGGCGGGCGTGCGACGCCGAGGGCAGTCGAAGTCGATACTGCTCCAGAGCCATGGCCGGTCCTCCTCTCGAACGTCTCGCGTCACCGTCTTCGACGGGCTGACGTCGTCCACGGTGCCATCGCCCGCGCGACGGCGGCAACGGGTTTTTCGGCTCAGCCGTCGTCCGGCAGGGCCGCGCCGAACGCGACCAGCGCCCAGAACGCGACCATGATCCAGCCGAGCGCGATCCCCGTCACCGCGAGTCCGAGCCCGCGCTCGCCGGAGCGCCGGAGCCGCACCCAGGCCATGTGCCCGGCGATGATCGCGGGGATGGACGGCAGCCCGCACGTGATCAGCCCCACCGCGCCCATGGACACCGCGTAGATCGCGAGGCTGTTCATGGGCGGCTTGCCGTGCGGATGGTGCGCGGCCGGGTACTGGTGGGGCGCCTGCGTCGGCTGGCCCTGGTACCCGGTCTGCTGCTGGTACCCGGCCTGCCGCTGGTAGCCGGACGGCTGCTGGTAGACGGCCTGCCGGGCGTCGATCGCGTCGGCGTAGCGGCTCCAGCTCTCCGCCTCGGCGGTCCGTCCCTGCCCGCTGAGCAGGACGGCGAGGTTGCGCATCGCGGCCGGGTCGCCGGCCTGCGCGGCCTGCCGGTACTGCCCCTCGACGAGCGCCGCCGCCTCCCCCGCGGCGAGCGGCGGGACGACCTCCGACGCCTGCGTCCCCGGCGCCTGCGTCCGCGAGTGGGACGGCGCGTCGGCGCGGTGCCGGCCCGGCGCCTGCGTGTGCGGTTGCGACGGCGCCTCCGTACGGTGCCGGCCCGCAGCCTGCGTGTGCGGTTGCGACGGCGCCTCCGTACGGTGCCGGCCCGGCGCCTGGGTGTGCTGCGAGGACGGCGCGGACTGCCGGACGCCGCTGGAGATCAGGCCGTCCAGCAGCGACTGGGCGGACGGCCGCAACGCGGGGTCCTTGGCCAGCGCCGCCTGGACGGCCTTGAGCAGCGTGCCGGCGAGCCCGCTCAGATCGGGTTCGCCGCTGATGATCTGGTGGATGACGGCCGGCAGCGAGTCGCCGCCGAAGCACGGTCCGCCGCGCGCCGCGAAGGCCACGGTCGCGCCCCAGGCGAACACGTCGGACGCCGGGGTCGCGCCGCGCCCGTCCAGCTGCTCGGGGGCCATGAACGCGGGCGTGCCGACGATGCCGCCGGTCGCGGTGAGGCGCGTCCCGTCCATGGAGCGGGCGATGCCGAAGTCGATGACGCGCGGCCCGAACGTGGACAGCAGCACGTTGGCGGGCTTCAGGTCGCGGTGCACCACGCCCGCGTCGTGGATGGCGGTCAGCGCGGTCGCGATGCCGACCGCGACGGCCTCCAGGTCGGCGCCGCGCAGCGGCCCCTCCTTCGCCACGGCGGCGTCCAGGCTCGGGCCGTTGACGAACTCGGTCACCAGGTAGGGCGGGTCCGCGGCGGGGTCGGCGTCCAGGACCGGCGCCGTGCAGAACGGGCGGACGCGCTTCGCCGCCGAGACCTCCGCCTCGAACCGCGCGCGGTACTGCCGGTCGGCCGCGTACTCCCGCCGGATCACCTTGAGGGCGACCTTGCGTCCGGACGCGTCCAGACCCGCGTACACCGTCCCCATGCCACCCTCGCCGAGACGGTCGACGACCCGGTAGGGGCCGATGCGCTCCGGCAGGGCGGCGTACGGCACGGGACAATCTCCTTGAGACGGCGAACGGCCGTACAAGCCTGGCACATCCCCACGGCTCACGCGGCCACACTCCGCGATCATCCAGGCGCGGCCTCAGCCGAGTTCGGCCCGCACCGTCCCGGCCACCACCCCGGCCGTCACCTCCAGCGGCCGGACGTCGTGCGCCGTCCGGCTGAGCACGAGCGCGCCCTCGAAGGCACTCAGCACGTAGGTGGCCAGATCCCTCGCGCGCTCCTCCGCGATCCCGGCGCCCGCCAGCCTCCGCGCGAGCGAGAGCTCCCATGACGCGAACACCTCCGCGCACGCGTGCCGCAGCGGCTCGCTCGTGCTGGCGACCTCCAGCGCCACGGTCGCGATCGGGCAGCCGTCGCCCCAGTCCGACTTCTGCAACGCCTCCGCGCTCAACCGGAACATGTCGAGGACCGACTGCCCCAGATCACGGTCGACCCTCTCGAAGACGAGGTCGAACAGGCGCAGGTACCGGTCGCCCGAATGCCGCACCGCCTCGGCCCCCAGCTGCTCCTTCCCACCGGGGAAGAAGTGGTAGAGCGACCCCCACGGCGCGCCGCCGGCAGCGGTGATCTGCTTGAGCCCCGTCCCCGAGTACCCCTGCTCGCGGAACAGCTGGGCACTGGCCTCCAACAGCCGGGTCCGTGTATCGCGCGTCATGCCCGACACCCTAGCCGTTGCCCTCGCTAGATCGATCTATCTAGTATGACGATCGATCTAGATAGGGAGTCGCCTCATGAGCGTGCTGACCGAACGCCGGGGACCCGTCCACGTCATCACCCTCGACCGCCCGTCCCGCCGCAACGCGGTCGACGGCCCGACCGCCCGGCGGCTGGCCGAGGCCGTCCGCGACTTCGAGGAGGGCGACGCGAAGGTCGCCGTGCTGACCGGAGCCGGCGGCGCGTTCTGCGCGGGCAACGACCTGAAGGCGATGGCCGCGGGCGACTTCCCCGCCCCGACCCCCGACGGCCCGCCCCCGATGGCGGTCACGCGCACCCGCCCGTCCAAGCCGGTGATCGCGGCGATCGAGGGCTACTGCTTCGGCGGCGGCTTCGAACTGGCCCTGTGGTGCGACCTGCGCGTGGCCTCGGAGACCGCCGAGTTCGGCCTGCTCAACTTCGAGCACGGCCTCCCGTCCCTGGATGGCGCGACCGTCCGCCTCCCCCGCCTGATAGGCCCGGCACGCGCCCTGGAGGCCGTCCTGACCGCCCGCCGGATCACCGCCAGGGAAGCCGCGGACTGGGGCTTGCTGACAACCCTCACCCCACCCGGCGAGGCCTTGCAGACAGCCCAGACCATGGCCGACCGGATAGCGTCCCTCCCCGCCCCCGCCCTCCAGGCAGCCCGAGCCTCACTACTGGCCCAGGAAACCCTCCCCGAGCCCAAGGCCCTGAGAAACGAAATGACCCTCGCCCTAGCGGCGCTGCCCAGTCCCACATAGACCGCAAGGCCCCCACCCGCCGAAGCGGACGAGGGCCCAGAGCAGAGCTATGCGCCGAACGAGATCACTCGTCGTCCCGTCCAAAGATCTCCGCGGCGGTCTGAACGGTGAGCGACCGCTCCAGCCACGCGTCCAGCCGCGCCGTGTCGGTGCACCCGAGGACCCGCTCCCGCTCCTCCTGACTCACCCCGATGCCCCGATTCTCTAGATTCCTGATCACGGCAAGGGCCAGCCCCTTGGCCTCCCCCTTGACTGCTGCGCGGGCCAGGAAGGAGTCGTAGTAGGGCGACTCGGTTTGCATCATGATCTCCAGGGTCTTGCGTGCCGCCTCGGGTAGGACTGCCTGCACGTACTCATAGTAACGATGGGCGTGTTCCTCGTCGGTCTCTGCCAGCTTGTTCGCGCCGTCGAAGGCGCTTCGCAGGACGTTGGCCTGGTGTTCGCCCGTGCCGTGGAATAAGGCGGACAGGACGCCCATGGCGGGGTCGGCGGCGATCTGGGAGCCGTCCTTCATGAGCGGGACGTGTTCAGGCCCCAGGACCAGCGGGGTGAGGGTGTGCCCGGGGTGGCCGGTGTCGATCCGGATTCCGCACCACTGGGCGACCGCGGGGTCCGGGGCGATCACGAGGAGGACGGTGGGGCAGCGCTGGCGGTTGCGGAGGGTCGCGAGGTAGAGCGGCCACGTCCAGCGCTTGTCCTCGGCTCTCTTGCGCTGGACCTCGACCACCACGCCCGTCCGGCCGCGTGTGGTTTCGAGGACGATCGCCGCGTCGGCGGTGTACTCCTTCGTCTTGAGGTCGGTGAAGGACTCTGAGACGTCCCTGGCCTGCCGGACTTCGGCGAGGGGGACGCCCATCTCGGTGAGCAGTTCCGCGGCGAGCATGGGGGACCAGCGGAACAGCTCTGCCGAGACGTCGTGCTCCTGTGTCGGCATGCGTTCGACACTATGAGCGATCGAATGATCACACTGGGTATTCGCCGAATTGTTCGACGATTGTGGCCCAGGTCACATTCCATATCCGGGCGTACTTGGCGAATTCGTGGGGGCGTCTTGCGTGCGGTCCGGGGCTGAACGCTAGTCTGGACACGTGTCCAGAACAACCGATCGCTTGCTTCTGCTGGACGGGCGGCTCGTCCCCGGGGCGGGCGGCGCCTTCGAGACGATCAATCCCGCGACCGAGGAGGTGCTCGGCACCGCCGCCGACGCCTCCGCCGACGACATGGACCGGGCGATCGCGGCGGCCCGCCGCGCGTTCGACGAGACCGGCTGGGCGACCGACCACGCCTTCCGCGCGCGGTGCCTGCGGCAGCTCCGGGAGGGCCTGCGACGGCGCGCCGACGAGCTGCGCGAACTCACGATCAAGGAGGTGGGCGCGCCGCGGTTCCTGACGTACGGGGCCCAGTTGGACGCGCCCGTCGACGACCTCGGATGGTTCGCCGACCTGGTCGAGGGCTACGCCTGGGAGCAGGACCTCGGGCGGGCGGAGCCGATGGGGATGCCCAGCCACCGGCGGGTCGTCCGGGAGGCGGCGGGCGTCGTCGGCGCGATCACCCCGTGGAACTTCCCGCACCAGATCAACCTCGCCAAACTGGGTCCGGCGCTGGCGGCGGGGAACACGGTGGTCCTGAAGCCGGCGCCCGACACGCCCTGGTGCGCGGCGGTGGTCGGCGAGGTCATCGCGAACGACACCGACATCCCGCCGGGCGTGGTCAACGTGGTCACCTCGTCGGATCACGCGCTGGGCGCCCAGCTCGCCCAGGACCCTCGCGTCGACCTGGTCTCCTTCACCGGGTCCACCGCGACGGGCCGGAACGTGATGACGAGCGCTGCCGCGACGCTCAAGCGGGTGTTCCTGGAGCTCGGCGGCAAGTCGGCGTTCATCGTGCTGGACGACGCCGACCTGCGGGCGGCGTGCTCGTACGCGGCGTTCGCCGGGGTCGCCCATGCCGGGCAGGGATGCGCGATCACGACCCGGATCCTCGTCCCGCGCGAGCGCCACGACGAGGCCGTCGAGATCACCGCCGGGGCGCTGGCGAAGCTCGGCGCCGGGGACCCGCAGGACGACCGGACGATCTGCGGCCCGGTCATCTCGGCGCGGCAGCGCGAGCGGATCGAGGGCTACCTGGAGCTGGCCGTCAAGGACGGTGGCGCGTTCGCGTGCGGCGGCGGCCGTCCGGAGGGCCGGGACAAGGGCTTCTGGATCGAGCCGACGCTGATCACAGGGCTGACCAACGACTCCCGCGCGGCGCGGGAGGAGATCTTCGGGCCGGTGCTGGTGATCCTGCCGCATGACGGCGACGACGACGCGGTGCGGATCGCGAACGACTCGCCGTACGGGCTGTCGGGCGCGGTGCACGGCGGCGACGCCGAGCGGGCGCGCGCGGTCGCGAAGAGGCTGCGCACCGGGACGGTCAGCGTGAACGGCGGCGTCTGGTACGGCGCGGACGTCCCGTTCGGCGGCTACAAGCAGTCGGGCATCGGCCGGGAGATGGGCGTGGCCGGGTTCGAGGAGTACCTGGAGACCAAGGCGATCGCGGAGGGCGTATGAGGTTCGAGGGGAAGGTCGCGGTCGTCACCGGGGCCGCGCAGGGAATCGGCGAGGCGTACGCGCGGGCGCTGGCCTCCGAGGGCGCCCAGGTGGTGGTCGCGGACGTCGATGAGCGCGGGCGGGACGTCGCGGACGAGATCAAGGGCCTGTTCGTGCGGACGGACGTGTCCGACCCCGCGTCCGTCGAGGCCATGGCGGAGAAGGCCGTGGAGCGGTTCGGCGGGATCGACCATCTCGTCAACAACGCCGCCATCTTCGGGACGATGAAGCTGGACTTCCTCTTCACCGTCGACTGGGACTACTACAAGAAGTTCATGTCGGTGAACATGGACGGCGCGCTGCTGTGCGCGCGCGCCTGCTACCCCCACATGCAGGCGCGGGGCGGCGGCTCCATCGTCAACCAGTCGTCTACGGCGGCGTGGCAGTATTCGGGCTTCTACGGGCTGGCGAAGGTCGGCGTCAACGGGCTCACGCAGCAGCTCGCGCACGAGCTGGGCGGCATGAACATCCGCGTGAACGCGATCGCGCCGGGCCCGATCGACACCGAGGCCAACCGGACGGTCGTGCCGGGCAACATGTCGCAGAAGATCGTCCGGGACAAGATGGCGCTCAAGCGGATGGGGTCGCCCGAGGACCTCGTGGGCGCGTGCCTGTTCCTGCTGTCGGACGACGCAGCGTGGATCACCGGCCAGATCATCAACGTGGACGGCGGCGAGGTGTTCCGCGCATGAGCGATGCGGGCGGGGAGGTGCACGTCCCCCCGGAGGGCGAGCGCATGGCGGTCGGCTTCGTCGGGCTCGGCCAGATGGGTGCGCCGATGGCGGCCCACCTGGCCGGCGACGGCCTGGTCGTGTACGACGCGCGGGCCGAGGCGGTGGCGCCGTTGGTGAAGGCGGGCGCGCGGGCGGCCAGGAGCGTCGCGGAGGTCGCCGCGCGCTGCGACCTGGTGTCGGTCATGGTCCGGGACGACGCCCAGGTGATGGAGGTCGGCGAGGAGGTGCTGGCGAGCGCCCGCCCGGGCACGGTCCTCGCGATCCACTCGACGATCCGCGCGCGGACCGCCGAGGACCTGGCCTCACGGGCGCGGCGGTACGGGATCGAGGTGGTGGACGCGCCGGTGAGCGGCGGGTTCATGGGGGCGAGCGCGGGCAGCCTCGCGGTGATGGTCGGCGGGACGCAGGAGGCGTTCGACCGCTGCCGCGAGCCGTTCGGCGCCTGGGCGGACCTCGTCCTGCACATGGGGCCGGTCGGCGCGGGCACCCGCACGAAGCTGGCCCGCAACATGCTGCACTTCATCTCGTTCACCGCCGCCGCCGAGGCGCAGCGGCTCGCGGAGGCGGCCGGGGTGTCGCTGCGCAAGCTCGGGCGGGTCGTCCGGCACACCGACGCGATCACCGGCGGCGCCGGTTCGATCATGCTGCGGCCGACGACCGCGCCGCTGGAGCCGGACGACGACCTGTACGACATCCTGCGGCACACGCGGGACCTCGGCGAGAAGGACCTCTCCCTCGCGCTGGAGCTGGCGGACGAACTGGGCGTCGACACCCCGCTCGCCCGGATCGCACTCGAACGCTTCGGCGCGGGGTTGGGGCTGGTGGGAGAGGCCAATGAGTGAGCGAAGCGAGTCGGGGGGTGTGGGGGGTCGTCCCCCCACAGACGACGCGAGTGAGCGAAGCGAGTCGGGGGGTGTGGGGGGTCGTCCCCCCACAGACGACGCGAGTGAGCGAAGCGAGTCGGGGGGTGTGGGGGATCGTCCCCCCACAGACGACGCGAGTGAACGAAGCGAGTCGGCGGGTGTGGGGGATCGTCCCCCCACAGACGACGCGAGTGAGCGCGGTGAACCGGTGGGGCGCCGTGAGCGTGGGTTGGAGATGATGCGGCAGGTCTATGGCTGGGAGGTCTCGGACGGGCCCGGTGACTTCTTCGGTATCACCGTCGAGCACCTCTTCGGGGAGATCTGGACGCGTCCCGGGTTGAGCATGCGCGACCGGCGGCTCCTCCTCATCGGGGTGCTCGCCGGTCAGGGGCTGAACGACGTCCTCGACATCCAGATCCCGGCGGCGCTGGGCAACGGGGAGCTGTCGCCGGACGAGCTGCGCGAGATCGGCGTCTTCCTGACCCACTACGTCGGCTGGCCGCTCGGCTCGAAGCTGTGCGTCCAGATCGACACGCTGATCGCCAGGCACGAGAAGCGCGCGCGGCGGGACGGTTAGCAGAGCCGCGGGGACGGGGCGGGCATCAGCATCGGCCCGGTCACCCGGAACCGTTCGACACCCTGGCGGGTGAGGCTGACGCGCAGGTCGATCCAGCCGGACCGGCCGGCCTCGGTGCAGTCCGGGGCGCCGCGCCGCGGGAAGTGCAGGTCGCCCACGGACAGCTTCGCGCCGCGCACGTGCACCGGCAGCAGGAGGCGCGACCCGGCGGCGAGCGGTGCGATGAGGCATCCGCCGACGTCGCGGCCGCGCGCGTCGCCGGGCACGGCCACCGGGTCGGACGGCGCGCAGCCGATGATCCCGGGGTGGCCGCCGGCGTCGCGGCCGCCTCCGGGGCGTCCGACGGCGAGCACGTCCACCACGATCACGTCACCGGGCTCCGCGCCGACGACGACGAGCGGACCGCAGAGCAGAGCGCCGCCGCCGGGCTCGCGGCCGGGGCACTCCATCCGGACGGAGCCGCCCGTGATGACCTCCGCGACGCCCGCGATGTCGGGGTGCCAGTGGGAGTGTCCGAGAACATCCCGCATCCCGGGGTCGTCGAGGTCGAACACGGCTGGTGAGGGCATCGGGCAGTGCTCCTTCCGGCAGGGATCAGGCGGTGGTCCGATCGTGGCGGGCCGCTGTTTCCGGACGGTTTCGGTGTGCTGACGCCCGCGTAAGACGGCCATCACCGGAAATCCCGCGGCACATGGGAACCGGGCGGCGGACGCGAGCGTCCAACGTCCATGCGCGGGCGCATCTTCTTCCCGGTCGCGACGACGCTCCTGCTGGCCACGACCGCCGGGTGCACCTCGCCAGGAGGGGGCCCCGACCGGATCCCCGAGAGGCCGCCGGTGCGGCTCGTCGCCTATGACGACTGTGAAGCGCTCCACGACGAGTTGCGCCGCGCCACCCTGGACAAGGTCGGCCCGTACGGGCTCAGCGCCGTGCCCCGCGACGGCGTCGCAGCGCTCGGCAAGGCTCCGATGGCCGGCGGGGCGCCCGGGGAGTCCAGGTCCTCCGCGCCCGCTCCCGAGCACTCCGCCACGAACTCGCACGAGCCGGGCGCGGACGAGCCCGACCAGGTGAAGACCGACGGGCGCAGGATCGTCGCGTTCGCGCAGGGAAGGCTCAGGGTCATCGACCCGGTGTCGCGCAAGGTGACGCACACGCTGAAGATCCCGGAGGGCACCCGGTACGACACCGGGGAGCTGCTGCTGAGCGGTGACCGTGTGCTCGTGCTGACACGGCAGACGAGGGCCTTCGCCCCCAGAGGGACGGTGCCGGGCGCCGCGGACCCGGGGCCCCTGCCGATGCAGATCAGCCGCCTGACCCTGGTCGATCTGTCCGGGAAGCCGAAGGTCGTCGGGACGATGACGGCCGGCGCCGACTACCTGGACGCCCGGCAGACCGGCTCAACGGTCCGGGTGGTGGTGAGGTCGGAGCCGCGCATCTACTTCCCGGGCGGCAACGGGCTGAAGAAGTCCACCGAGGCGAACCGGGAGGCGGTGCTGAAGTCCCCGCTCGACGCCTGGCTGCCGTCCTTCGAGATCGAGGGCGGCCGGACGTACCGGACCCCGTGCGACCAGGTCAGCCGCCCGGCCTCGGGCGCGGGTTCCTCGATGCTGACCGTGCTGACGTTCGATCTGGCGAAGGGCCTCGCCGACCCGCTGCCGGTCGCGGTGGCCGCCGACGGCTCGACCGTCTACGGCAACGGGAAGAGCCTCTACGTCACCGGCTCGCCCTCGGCGCTCTACGCGTCGCCGCGCAAGAAGGCTGTCGAGCCGCGCACGGACGTCCACAAGTTCGACGTCGGAGGTGCCGGACGCCCCCGGTATGCGGCCTCCGGGTCGGTGAAAGGCTCCCTGCTCAACCAGTACTCGATGTCGGAGCATGAAGGCTACCTCCGCCTCGCCACGACGTCCGGCACCTTCGAACCCGGCGACAGGGCGTCGCAGAGCTCGGTGTACGTCCTGGCCCAGCACGGCTCCCGCCTCGACCAGGTCGGGCGGCTCGACGGCCTCGGCAAGGGCGAGCGCATCCACTCCGTCCGGTTCATGGGCGCCACCGCCTACGTGGTGACGTTCCGGCAGACCGACCCCCTGTACGTCGTCGACCTCAAGGACCCCCGGCGCCCCCGCACCACCGGCGAACTCAAGATCAACGGATACTCGGCGTACCTGCATCCCACGGCGGACGGGAAGCTGCTCGGCGTGGGGCAGGACGCCGACCCCTCCGGCCGGACGAGCGGCCTCCAGGTCTCCCTCTTCGACGTCTCCGGCAAGCCCCGCCGGATCGGCGCCTACAGGCTCCCCGGGTCGAACTCGCAGACGGAGTTCGACCCGCACGCGTTCCTGTACTGGCCGAAGACCGGTCTCACGGTCATCCCGGTGGCGCTGCGGGACGGCGGCGCGCCCCGGGCCCTCGCCCTCAAGGTGACCGGTGCCGACATCACCGAGGCCGGGTCCGTCCGGCACCCGGGCGAGCTCCAGGGCGGCGTCAGCCGATCGCTCGTCATCGGCGGCACCCTCTGGACGTTCTCAGCCGACGGCGCGCACGCCGTCGACGCGTCCACCCTCAAGGGCGGCGACTGGCTCCCCTACGACTGACGCACCGCGCTCAAGGCGCCCCGACCGCCGAGCCGGACGACACGGCGCCGCCGACCGCACCGCAGAGCGGTCAGCGCAGGCCCGTCGAGCGCTGGAGCGCCGTCTGGATGAGCCGGTCGACCAGGGCGGGGTAGTCCAGCCCCGTCGCCGCCCACATCTGCGGGAACGCCGACGCGGGGGTGAAGCCCGGCATCGTGTTGATCTCGTTGAGGATCCACCGGCCGTCCGGGGTGTGGAAGAAGTCGACCCGGGCGAGGCCCTCGCAGTCGAGCGCGTCGAACGCCTGCACGGCGATGCGGCGGACCTCCTCGATCGCCGCGGGCGGCAGGTCCGGCGGGATCGCCATGGTGGTGGAGCCGTCGAGGTACTTGGTCTCGAAGTCGTAGAAGTCGTGGTCGCCCGCCATCAGCACCTCGGCGGGCAGGCTGGCCTCGGCGGGGCCGTCGTCCACGCCCTGCAGCACGCCGCACTCGATCTCGCGGCCCTCGACGGCGGCCTCAACGATGACCTTCGGGTCGTGCTCGCGGGCCGCCTCGACCGCGGCCTCCAGGTCGGACTCGTCGGTGACGCGGGTGATGCCCATGCTCGACCCGGCGCGGGCCGGCTTGACGAACACCGCCGTCCCCCCGGCGAGGCCGAGCTCCCTGATGATCTCGTCGAGCTTGCGCTTGCGCTCGCGCCGCCACTCCCGGTCGCCGACCAGCACGTACGGGCCGACGGGCAGGCCGCGCGCCTGCCAGACGAGCTTCATGAACCCCTTGTCCATGCCGACCGCGCTGGCCAGCACGCCGGCGCCGACGTAGCGGATGCCGGCGAGGTCGAGCAGTCCCTGGATCGTGCCGTCCTCGCCGTAGGGGCCGTGCAGGAGCGGCAGCACCACGTCGACGTCGCCGAGGGTCGCGGGCACCGCGCCCGGCTCGATCACCATCAGGCCGCGGCTGTCGGGGTCGAACGGCAGCGCGAGGACGCCGCCCTCCCCGGTCACCTCGGGCAGCCGGCCGCCCTCGATGGCGAGGCTCAGGTCCCCGGGCGGGAGCACCCAGCGCCCGTCGCGGGCGATGCCGATCGGCACCACGTCGTACCGGTCCCGGTCGATGGCGGCCATCACGGCGCCCGCGGTGACGCAGGAGATCGCGTGCTCGGAGCTGCGCCCGCCGAACACCACGGCCACGCGGATCCTAGAAACCTGGGACATGACGCCCGACCCTACCGGTGATCAGCACGGGTCGGCCACGAGCGAACCGGGTGCGGGGCGCGGTCACGCCGTCACACCCCGTACCGCTCGGGCTTCGGAGACCGCGATATCAGCGAGATCGCCGCCTCCTTGATCGGCATGCCGCGGTGCAGGACGGCGGTGACCGCCTCGGTGATCGGCATCTCCACGTTGTGCTTGCGCGCCAGCTCCAGCACCGCCTCGGCCGACTTCACGCCCTCCGCGGTCTGCTTGGTCACGGCGATGACCTCGTCCAGGGTCATGCCGCGGCCGAGGTTCTCGCCGAACGTCCGGTTCCGCGCGAGCGGCGAGACGCAGGAGGCGACGAGGTCGCCCATCCCGGCGAGCCCCGCGAACGTGTGCTCGTCGGCGCCGAGGGCGGCGCCCAGCCGGGCGATCTCGGCCAGCCCGCGGGTCATCAGCAGCGCCTGGGTGTTGGAGCCGAACCCGAGCCCCACCGACATCCCGACGCACAGGGCGACGACGTTCTTCACCGCGCCGCCCAGCTCGACGCCGATCACGTCGGTGGAGGTGTAGACGCGGAAGTAGGACGTCATGGTGGCGGCCTGGAGGCCCCGCGCGGCGTCCTCGTCCACGCACGCGGCGACGGCGGCGCTGGGCTCGCCGGTGGCGATCTCGCGCGCCACGTTCGGGCCGCTGAAGACCGCGACCCGCTCCTCGGGGACGTCGGCGACCTCGCGGATCACCTCCGACATGCGGCGGGTGGTGCCGAGCTCGACGCCCTTCATCAGGCTGACCAGGACCGCCTCGCGCGGCAGCAGCGGCACCCAGCCGCCGAGGTTCTGCCGGAGCGTCTGCGCCGGGACGGCGAGCGCCACGAAGTCGGCGCCGCGGAGGGCCTCCGCCGGGTCCAGGGTCGCGCGGATCGCCTCCGGGAGCGGGATGCCCGGCAGGTAGTCGGTGTTCTCGTGGCGTTCGTTGATGCCCTCGACGACCTCCGGGCGGCGCCCCCACAGGGTGACCTCGCCCCCGGCGTCGTGCAGCATCATCGCGAACGTCGTGCCCCAGGATCCGGAGCCCATCACCGCGGTACGGAAGGTCACGAGTCGGCCGCCTTCGGCTCGGCGGCGCGCTGCCCGGCGGCCTCCGGCCCGGCAGGCCTCGCCTGCTCGGGAACCGCGCCCTTGGCCGCGCCCGCGGCCCCGCCGGCTCTGCCCGCCTCCGCGGGCCCGGCGGCTCTGCCCGCCTCGGCGGCTTCGGCTGCGCGGCGGCGCTCCTCCAGCACCTTGTGGTGGTCGTACGGCTCGGCGGGCGGCTCCTGGCCGCGCAGCTCGCCGAGCAGGGCGGTGATCGCGGCCATGATGTCGTCGGTGGCGGCGCGCAGGGTGTCGCGGTCGAGCGGGAGCCCCTCGTACTTCGACAGGTCCACGGGCGGCCCGGCGACCACCTGCATCGTCTTGCGGGGCAGCGGGTGGAAGCCCTTCTTCAGGCTGCCCCGGAGGCCCGTTTGCTCGCCCTTCTTGTAGGGCATCAGCTCGTGCGCGCCCCAGCTCGCGACCGGGACGACCTTGGCGCCGGTCGTCAGCGCCATCCGCGCGGCGCCGGTCTGCCCCGTCATCGGCCACAGCTCGGGGTCGCGGGTGCAGCTGCCCTCCGGGTAGAACATCAGGCACTCGCCGTCCCGCAGGGCCTGCGCGGCGTCCCTGAGGGCGAGGGCGGCGTCGGCGCTGTCGCGGTAGACCGGGATCTGGCCGGTGCCGCGCAGCACCGCCCCGATGAACCTGACGTCGAACAGCGTGGACTTGGCCAGGTAGACGGGGTAGCGGCCCGACTCGTAGACGAAGTGGGCGAGCGCGAGGGGGTCGGACTCGGAGATGTGGTTGGCGGCGATGATGACGCCGCCCTTGCGCGGGACGTTGCCCCGGCCGCGCCAGTCGCGCTTGAGCAGCCCGAACAGCAGCGGCCGCAGGATGACGATCGTGAGCATGCGCCACCCCGGGGAGTAGCGGTGGCCCGGGCGTCCCTCCTGCGAGGGGGCGCCCCCCTGCTTCGCTGCGCTCATCTCGCCCCTCCCTCGATCCGTCCCCCAGGTGAACCTGGGGTGTCCTCAAGTGTCGCGGTTGCGGGCGCATAGTGTCGAGTTGCCATGTCTACACCTGCACCCCCCGCGGAAGCGTCCGGAACGCCCCTGCTCCTGTGGTCGCTCGTCGTCCCCGTGAAGGTCCTCGCCAAGGCCAAGACCCGGATGTCGGCCGCGGCCGGGCCGCACCGCGAGGCCCTCGCGCTCGCCGTCGCGGCCGACACGGTCGCCGCCGTGCTGCGCTGCGACCGGGTCCGCGACGTGATCGTAGTCACCGACGATCCCCTTCCGGCGGCGGAGCTCGCCGCCCTCGGCGCCCGGATCGTTCCGGACGTGCCGGACGCCGGTCTGAACCCGGCCCTGGTCTACGGGGCCGGCCGGGGCCGCGAGCTGGCCGCCGCCGCGGGCGTCGGAGCGATTTCAGCCGACTTGCCCGCTTTGCGGCCACTTGAACTCGCTCGCGTCCTGGACGCCGCCGGCGCCGCGCCCGAGGCGTTCGTACCGGACGCCGCCGGAGTCGGCACGACGCTCTACACGGCCCGCCCGGGCGTCCCGTTCTCCCCCGCGTTCGGCGGCGACTCGCGGGCCGCCCACCGCGCCCGCGGCGCCCGGGAGATCCTCCTCCCGGGTACCGACAGCGTACGCCGCGACGTCGACACCCCGGACGACCTCCGCGCGGCGCTCGCCCTCGGCGCCGGTCCGCGCACCACGGCCGTCGCGTCCCGGCTGCCCTCGTTGGCCTAGAGTCTGGGGCATGCAGGGGACGGTGAAGGCGTTCGACGCGGAGACCCGCTCGGGGAGCGTGCTCCTCGACGACGGGACGGAACTGCCCTTCGACGCCGAGGCGTTCGCGGCGGGCGGCCTGCGGCTGCTGCGCTTCGGCCAGCGGGTGAACCTCGCGCTGGCCGGCGACCGGATCTCGGTGGTGACGCTGTCGACCTTCCCCCTGCCCGCCCCGCCCGCCTGAGCGTCGGCCCCCTCGCGCCGATCGGCGGGTCCGGAAACGCATCAGCGCCCGGGGCCGTGCGGACCCGGGCGCTGAGACGGTGAAGCACTTACTTCTTGCCGGCCACCAGGTTCTTGAAGTCGGCGCCCGCCTTGAACTTCGGCACGGACGTCGCGGGAACCTCGATGGTCTTGCCCGTTGCGGGGTTGCGGGCCGTGCGGGCAGGCCGGTCGGCCTTCTCGAACGAACCGAACCCGGTGATCGCGACCTTGTCGCCCTTGGCGACGGCGGTCTGGATCGCCTCCAGGATGGCGTCGACGGCCTCGGCTGCGGCCTTCTTGCTGCCCAGCCGGTCAGAGATGGCGTCGACCAGCTCACGCTTGTTCATGGGTTACTCCTCTAGTTCCCCCCTTGCCCGAACGAAACTAAGGGACCTCCACCATGGACACAATCACCTGCACGCAAACGATGGCGTGTCGCTGGCGTTTTTGTCGGTCTCGCCCCCGTCTCGCCCGGTGACCGGACCGGATCCGGCCACTGCGCACGCTAACCGACGTCGGGGCCGTCTTGGAAATCGGCGAGGAACGCGTCCAGCCTGCGAGCGGCCAGTTCGGCGTCCCGTTTCGCCAGATCGGTGATCGCCAGCAGGTGCCGGATGAGCCGCTGCCGGTCCTGCGGCGGGAGCGGGGCCACGGCCCGATGAGCGTCACGCAACTGGCATGCGAGCTGCGTCAACGTCGGATCGTCCCACTGTGGCCCGGTCCACGGGGCCGTGCTCATCTGGAGTCCCCAAACGGTCGGCGGTCTTCGGACACTGGGAGAATTCTCCCTCGTGCCCGCACCGACCGGCTCGTCCGGGGTGCATTCGGCGCGTTCGGGGCAGGATCGGGGCAGGTTGCGACGCGTCCGCGGCGCCGGACGGCCGGCGCCGCGGACGGGCGTGTCGCGGATCCGCTCCGCGCTACAGCGTGGTGGGGAGCAGCGGGTTGCGGGCGTTCTCGAAGTCGCCGATGGCGTCGGCGTGGCGCAGCGTGAGGCCGATGTCGTCCAGGCCCTCCATGAGGCGCCAGCGGGTGTAGTCGTCGATCTCGAAGGACGCGGTGTCCGCGCCCCAGCGGACCTCGCGCTCGCGCAGGTCGACGGTGAGATCCAGGGCGGGGTCCTTCTCGACCGCGTCCTGCAGCGCCTCGACCTGCTCGCCGGTCAGGACGACCGGCAGCAGCCCCATCTTCGTGGAGTTGTTGCGGAAGATGTCGCCGAAGCGCGGCGCGATCACGACGCGGAAGCCGTACTGCTGCAGCGCCCAGACGGCGTGCTCGCGGGACGAGCCGGTGCCGAAGTCGGGCCCGGCCACCAGGATGCCCGCGCCCTCGTACCGCGGCTGGTTGAGGACGAACTCCGGGTCCTCGCGCCACGCCGAGAACAGGCCCTTGTCGAAGCCGGTGCGGCTGACCTGCTTGAGCCACACGGCCGGGATGATCTGGTCGGTGTCGACGTTGCTGCGGCGCAGCGGCACCGCGCGCCCGGTGTAGGTGGTGAACGCTTCCATCGTGCTTCCTTAGAGGTCAGTGTCATTCTGGGGGGACGACCCCCCAGGCCCCCCGGCGGCTTCGCCGAGGTCGCTGGGGGCGGCCAGGTGCCCGGTGACGGCGGTCGCGGCGGCGACGGCGGGCGACACCAGGTGCGTGCGTCCGCCCGGTCCCTGCCGGCCCTCGAAGTTGCGGTTGGACGTGGAGGCGCTGCGCTCGCCCGGCGTGAGCTTGTCGGGGTTCATCGCCAGGCACATCGAGCAGCCCGCCTCGCGCCACTCAGCGCCGGAGGCCGAGATGACCGCGTCCAGGCCCTCCTTCTCGGCCTGCTTCTTGACCTCCATGGAGCCGGGGACGACCAGCATCCGGACGCCGTCGGCGACCCTGCGGCCCTCCAGCACGGCCGCGACGGCGCGCAGGTCCTCGATGCGGCCGTTGGTGCAGGAGCCGACGAAGACGGTGTCGACCGCGATGTCGCGCAGCGGCGTCCCGGCGGTCAGGCCCATGTACTCCAGCGCGCGCTCGGCGGACTGGCGCTGGACGGGGTCGTCGAAGGACGCGGGGTCGGGCACGGACTCGCCGAGCGGCAGGCCCTGGCCCGGGTTCGTCCCCCAGGTGACGAACGGCGTCAGCTCGGCCGCGTCGATCACGACCTCCCGGTCGAAGACCGCGTCGTCGTCGGTGCGCAGGGACGTCCAGTACTCGACGGCGCGGTCCCAGTCCTCGCCCTGCGGGGCGTGCGGGCGGCCCTTGAGGTAGGCGAAGGTGGTCTCGTCCGGGGCGATCATCCCGGCGCGGGCGCCGGCCTCGATGGACATGTTGCAGACCGTCATGCGGCCCTCCATCGACAGCGACCGGACGGCCTCGCCGCGGTACTCGACGATGTGGCCCTGGCCGCCGCCGGTGCCGATCCGGGCGATGATCGCGAGGATCAGGTCCTTGGCGGTCACGCCCTCGGGCAGCGCGCCCTCGACCGTGACGGCCATCGTCTTCGGCCGGATCTGCGGCAGCGTCTGCGTGGCGAGGACGTGCTCGACCTCGCTGGTGCCGATCCCGAACGCGAGGGCGCCGAACGCGCCGTGCGTGGAGGTGTGCGAGTCGCCGCACACGACGGTCATGCCGGGCTGGGTCAGGCCGAGCTGCGGGCCGATGACGTGCACGATGCCCTGGCCGTCGTCGCCCATCGGGTGCAGCCGGATGCCGAAGTCGGAGCAGTTCTTGCGCAGCGTCTCGACCTGGGTGCGCGACACCGGGTCGGCGATCGGCTTGAGCAGGTCGGTGGTCGGGACGTTGTGGTCCTCGGTGGCGATCGTCAGGTCGGGGCGGCGGACCTGGCGGCCCGCCATCCGCAGCCCGTCGAACGCCTGCGGGCTCGTGACCTCGTGGACGAGGTGCAGGTCGATGTAGAGGAGGTCGGGTTCGCCCTCGGCGCGCCGTACGACGTGCGCGTCGTACACCTTCTCGGCCAGTGTTCGGCCCATCACTCCACCTCACCTGTGCTGGTCGTCGGCGCGTCGGCGCGCCGTGGTCCCGGTCACCTCGACTTGCATCTCAAATTACGAGACGGCAATATCAAGACATGGACAACTCTAGCGGAGTCGGCGTACTTGACAAAGCGGTGCTCGTACTGAACGCGCTGGAGGCCGGCCCGGCCTCGCTCGCGCAGCTCGTCCAGACGACGGGGCTGGCCCGCCCCACCGCCCACCGGCTGGCCGTCGCGCTGGAGCACCACCGCCTCGTCCACCGCGACACGCAGGGGCGCTTCATCCTCGGCCCGCGGCTGGCCGAGCTCGCGGTCGCGGCGGGCGAGGACCGCCTGCTGGCGATCGCACAGCCCATCCTTGCGCAACTCCGCGACCACACCGGCGAGAGCGCGTCGCTGTTCCGCCGCCAGGGGGACGTCCGGGTCTGCGTGGCCGCCGCCGAGCGCACCAGCGGCCTGCGCGACACCATCCCGGTCGGCGCGGCGCTGCCGATGACGGCGGGGTCGGCCGCGCAGATCCTGCTCGCCTGGGAGGAGCCCGACCGGCTGCACCGCGGGCTGCGCGGCGCCAAGTTCGAGGCCACGACGCTGGCGTCCGTCCGGCGCAGGGGCTGGGCGCAGAGCGTCGGCGAGCGCGAGCAGGGCGTCGGGTCGGTCTCGGCCCCGATCCGCGGCGCCGGCGGACGGGTGATCGCCGCCGTCTCGGTGTCCGGTCCCCTGGAGCGGCTCACCCGCTCCCCCGGACGGCTGCACGCCGCGCCGGTCGCCGCCGCCGCCGAGAAGATCTCCGAGGGCATGCGCCGCACGGCGTCCTGATCGCCCGTCCTGATCCGGCCGTGTCGCGAATCACCACAAGCCGGACGGACATCGGCGTGTGCCCGTCTCCGCCCGTCCGACCTCGCTAGCGTTGGCCTCCGGTAAAGGGGGTGCAACGTGCAGATCTCCGAGCTCAGCGACCGGAGCGGACTCACGGTCCAGACGATCAAGTTCTACATCCGGGAGGGCCTGCTGCCGAAGGGCTCGATGGTGAGCGCGACGCGGTCGGAGTACGACGTGCGGCACCTGGAGCGGCTCCGGCTGATCAGCGCGCTGCGCGAGGTGGGCGACCTGCCGATCTCGGCGATCCAGGAGATCATCAGCGCCGTCGACGACGACCGGGTCGGCATGCACGAGCTGTTCGCCACCACGCAGCACGCGGTCGGCCCGCACGTCGCCGCCCCGCACGACCCGCACTGGCGGGCCGCCCGCGAGGACGTCGACGCCCTCGTCCGCGAGCTCGGCTGGCACGTCGGCGACCGCGCCCCCGCCCGCGACCTGCTGGCGCACGCGTTCGTGGCGCTGCGCCGGCTCGGCTTCCCGATCACCCTGAAGGACCTGCGCCCCTACGTGAAGGCCGCCGCCGAGGTCGCCGAGCACGAGATCGGGCGGGTCGGCGAGGGCGCCCCGCGGGCCCGGACCGTCCATTCCCTGCTCGTCTCCACCATCCTCTACGAGCAGGTCCTCACGGCCCTGCACAGGCTGGCCCAGGAGGACGCCTCGGCACGCCGGTTCGGCACGCCGTCCCATCCGTGACCGCCCCTCCCACCAGGCATTTCCGGGATAGACAGTCGGAATTACCATTCATGTCCCGGCTGAAGCCCCGAAATTAGGGAATTCACGTCCTCGCCTAACATGAAAGGCGATGACCGCGACACGATCTCCGAAGTCCTCCGGCAGGTGGACCGACCGCCTGCTCGCCGAGGGCAGCGACCCCGATCCGCGCTTCACCATGGCCAACGAGCGCACGTTCCTGGCCTGGATCCGCACGGCGCTGGCGCTGGTCGCGGGCGGGATCGCCCTCGCGCTGGCCCGCGAGCTGATCGACTCGCCGCTCCGGCAGGGCCTCGCGGTCGCCTTCGCCGGGAGCGGCGCCCTGGTCGCGGTGCTCGCGTTCCGCCGGTGGCTGCGCATCGAGCGCGCCCTGCGCCGCGCCGAGACGCTGCCGCCGCCCGCGCTGGCCCCTGTCATCTCCTACGGGCTGGCGGTCTGCGCGGTCGTCCTGCTGGTCGTCGTCCTGGTGACGCGGTGAGGCTCCAGGACCCGGGCGCGCAGCCGGAGCGGACGGCGCTGGCGTGGTCGCGCACCACGCTGTCGCTGATCGGCGCTGGGCTGCTGTGCGTGCGGCTCGCCCCGTCGGCGACGGGCACGGTGCTCGCGGCGGCGGTCGTGTGCGGCGGGGCCGCGCTGATGTTCCGCCGCACCCGGATGAGCTTCCACCACCGGCGCCTCCCGTCCCGGACGGGCGCCGCCGACCCGGCCTCGATCCTGATGACGACGGGTCTGGCGGTGCTGCTGGCGGCGGTCGCCGCCGCCTTCGCGTTCTGAGGCATGCGTTCCCGGCATGGCTGAGGTGCGAAGTCTTCGCTGGTGACATGGCCGTCCGGCGCCTAGCGTCGATCGCGCCATGACACGAATCGCCTTTCTCGGACTGGGACGCATGGGCGTCCCGATGGCCCGCCGGCTCGCCGCCGCCGGGCACGACCTGACCGTCTGGAACCGCACGCCCGCCCGGGCCGCGCCGCTCGCGGGGTCCGGCGCCGCCGTCCGCGGCACGCCCGCCGAGGCGGTCCGCGACCGCGAGCTGGTCGTCACGATGCTCACCGACGCGGCCGCCGTCGAGGACGTGCTGTTCGGCCCGGACGGCGCCGCCCCCGCCCTGCCGCCCGGCGCCGTGATCGCCGACATGTCGACGATCGGGCCGGACGCCGTCCACCGCGTCCGGAGCCGGCTGCCCGAGGGGATCGGGTACGTCGACGCGCCCGTCTCCGGGAGCGTCCCGCACGCGGAGGCGGGCGAGCTGGTGATCCTCGCCGGCGCCGCACAGGACGATCTCGCCCGCTGCGCCAGCGCGCTGGCGGCCCTCGGACAGGTCCGGCACGTCGGCCCGCCCGGCTCGGGCGCGGCGCTCAAGCTGGTGGTGAACGGCGCGCTCGTCGGGAGCTTCGCCGTCCTCGGCGAGGCGCTGGCCGTGGCCGACCGGCTCGGCGTCGACTCCGGTCTCGCCCTCGACGCGCTGGCGCGCATCAGCCCCCAGGCCCGCCGTCTCAAGGAGCACACCGGCGGCGAGCCGCCGCGCTTCACGCTCGCGCTGGCTGCCAAGGACATCGGCCTGGCCCTGGACGGCTCCCCGCCCGCGGGCGTCCTCTCCGCCGTCAGGGCGCGGACGGACGCAGCGCTCGCCGCCGGGCTGGGCGGCCACGACCTCGTCGCACTCACCGACCACATCAGAAGGACCCCAACGATGCGCCTCACGCTCGGCAACCCCGAAACCGTTCCGGCTCCGCCGAACCCCGCCTACTCCCACACCGCGTACGTGACCCAGGGTCCGATGCTGTACGTGTCGGGGCAGATCGCCCTGGGCGAGGACGGCCAGGTGGACAAGCCCGGCGACATGACCCGCCAGTCGGAGGTGGTCCTCTCGCTGCTGGAGCGGATCCTCGCCGCGCACGGGGCGGGCTTCGGCGACGTGGTCAACATCCGGACGTTCATCACCGACATGGACCGGCTGCGGGAGTACGGCGCCGTCCGCAGGCGGTACTTCACCGGCCCGCCGCCGACCAGCACGACCGTCGAGGTGTCCCGCCTGTTCCACCCCGACGCCCTGCTGGAGGTGGAGATCGTCGCAGCGGTGCCCTAGAGCCGCGGCTCCCCGGCCCCCTCGCCGGGGCGCAGGTCCCCGGCCACTTCGCGCAGGTCCGCAAGGAACGCGGTGACGGCCGGGGACCTGCGCGCGTGGCGTCCGACCGCGGCGTAGACGGCGCGGCGCGGCTGGTCGGACGCCACGCCGCGCAGCACGACACCGTCCCGCGCCAGGGCGGACGCCGCCAGCGCCGGGACGAGCGTGACGCCGAAGCCCTCGGCGACCAGCCCCAGCTTGGAGATCCACTCAGCGACCCGCAGCGGCGTCCGCGGCACGAACCCGGCGGCCTCGCACCGGGCGCGCAGCGCCGCGATCGCCTCCGGGTCGTCGGCGACGATCCACGGCTCGTCCGCCAGCTCGGCGAACGGGACGCGCTCGCGCCCGGCGAGCCGGTGGCCGCTCGGCAGCGCGACGAGCAGCGCGTCGTCCAGCAGCGCCACCAGGCCGTCGGCGGCGATCGAGGGGACCTTGTGCGTGCTGACCAGCGCGATGTCGAGGTCGCCCGCCTCCAGCATCGGCAGCAGGCGGTCGGTCGTGCCCTCCCGGAGCAGCGGCTGGACGCCCGGGTGCCGGGCCCGGAACCGGGCGAGCGCGCGGGGGACCAGCGCGGCGTTGGCGGTGGCGAACGCGCCGAGCCTCAGGGTCCCGGTGTCGAGCCGGCGCAGCCCGTCGAGCGCGCGGGCGGTGTCGGCGAGCCGCTCGAGGAGTGCGCGCGCGTGCGGGAGAAGGTACTCCCCGGCGGGCGTCGGCCGCACGCCCCGGGCGCCCCGCGCGAACAGCTCCACCCCGCAGACGTCCTCCAGGGTCGCGATCTGCCGCGAGACGGCGGACTGGGTATAGCCTTCCGCGGCCGCGGCGGCGGTGAAGGAGCCCAGGTCGGCGACGGCCACGAAGGTCCGCAGCAGGACGGGGTCGAGGGCTTCGGCACGCACTCCCCGGAGCATACGGCCACCGTCACCACGAGCACCGCACCTGGAGCACGGCACCACCCGCCCCGGCACGACGGACACCGTACGACGGGCACCGCAGGCACAACGAGCGCCGCAGGCGCTGGAGCCACCGCAATGGAGCAGGTGGATAGCATCGCGGCATGGTCGAGAGGCGTCCGTTCGTCAGTCTGGCGACCGATTTCGGTGCCGCCTACACCGCGATCTGCGCGGGGGTCGTCTACTCGATCGCCCCGGCGGCGAACGTGCTCGTGCTCAGCGACGAGATCACCCCGTACGGCGTCCGCGAGGGCGCGATGCTGCTGCGCCAGGCGCTGCCGTACCTGCCGGTCGGCGTGCACGTCGGCATCGTCGACCCGGGGGTCGGCACACCCCGGCTGCCCGTCGCGATCGAGACCGGGCGGGGGGACGTGCTGGTCGGGCCCGACAACGGCCTGCTCGTCCCGGCCGCGGCGAAGCTGGGCGGCGCCGTCCGGACGCACGCGCTGGAGAACCCCGCCTACCGGCTGCCCGAGGTGTCGACCTCGTTCCACGGCCGCGACGTCTTCTCCCCCGCCGCCGCCCACATCGCCTCCGGGGTCGCCGTCGCCGACCTCGGCGCGCCGGTGGACCCGCAGCCGCTGGACGTCCCGCCGCCCTCGGTGAGCGGCGGGGAGTTGACGGCCCCCGTGCTCTACACCGACCGCTTCGGCAGCCTCGTCCTCGGCGCCGAGCGCACGGACCTGGCGGCGGCGTTCGGCGAGCTCGCTCCGGGCGCCCCGCTGGAGGTCACGTGGTCCGGGGCCGCCTCCGGCACGCTGCGCGTGACGTTCGAGGAGACCTTCGGCGGCGTCGCGCCCGGCACCCCGCTGCTGTGGATCGACTCGTCCGGCTGGCTGGGGCTCGCGGTGAACCAGGGTTCCGCGCGGGAGACCTTCGGCCTGGCGGACGTGCGGTCCCTCACCCTCCGCACCGCCGCCGGCCGGGTTGCGGGAGACTGATCGGCGTGGAAGATCTCGACGTCGTCGCGTGGATCCAGGTCTCGGACGGCCGGATGCTCGCCGTCCGCTCCCGGGGCCGCGACCTGCTGTACCTGCCCGGCGGGAAGCGGGAGCCGGGAGAGGACGACTGGTCGGCCCTGTCCCGTGAGGTCCGCGAGGAGCTGGACCTCGAACTGGACCGGACGTCCTTCCGGGAGCTGGGCGTCATCCGGGCGCCGGCCCACGACCAGCCCGACTTCGCCCACGTCCGCATGGCGTGCTTCACCGCCGCCTACCGGGGCGCGATGGCCGCGGCGGGCGAGGTGGACGAGTACGTCTACGTGGGGCGCGGCGAGCGGCACCTGCTCGCGCCGGCCGCGCAGGCGGCCCTCGACCTCGCCGAGGAGCACGGCCTGCTCGCCTGATCGACCTTCGGATCCCGCGTCCCGCGACTTTGGTCGCCGCGGCATGGTCCGGTGGCCGCTGCCCTGGCGGCCCGTCCCCGGAAGGCTCGGGGGCGGGCGGCTCGACCAGCGAGGGGCAGACATGTCAGACAAGACCGGGCCACGGAAGACCGGGTCACAGATGATCACGGCGCGGATCAGCCGCAGGGCCGTGCTCGCCGGGACGGCCGCGGCGGCCGTGTCCGGGGCGGCCGTCGTCGCCTGGGACGCGATGACCGGCACCGCGGACGCGGCGCCCGCGCGCGGACGGCGGCTGCCGCAGCACGGCGTCAACTACGACACCGAACGCGAGGTGTGGAAGCCCGCGTACGTGCGGCGCGAGATCCGGGCGATCCGCCGCGACCTGCACTGCAACGCCATCATCCTGCTCGGCTCCGACCTGCGGCGCCTCATGCTCGCGGCGCGCTGCGCGGCGCGGGAGGGCATGTTCGTGTGGTTCGAGGCCCGCCAGTTCGACCGGGACGCGCGGACGACGCTGAAGTTCCTCACCGCCGTCGCGAAGGCGGCCGAGGGGCTCCGCCGCACCCACCCCGGCGTCGGCATCTCGGTGGGCTGCGAGCTGACGATCTTCATGGCCGGGCTGGTGCCCGGCAAGGACTGGCGGGAGCGGGCCGCCAACCTCGGGACCCCGGCGGGCGAGGGTTGCAACGAGCGGTTGAACGCGTTCCTCGCACGGGCGCTCAAGACGGTCCGGCCGCTGTTCGGAGGCCGCCTCACCTACACCTCCGGCGTCTGGGAGGAGGTCGCCTGGCGCGGCTTCGACGTCGTGGGCGTCGACCTGTACCGGGACGAGACGAACGAGGCGACCTACGCCCAGGAGGTCCGGGCCCTGCACCGGTTCGGCAAGCCCGTCGTCATCACCGAGTTCGGGTGCTGCACCTACCGGGGCGCGGACAAGCGCGGCGGCGACGGGTTCGACATCGTCGACTGGTCGCAGGACCCGCCCGCCATCCCGCCGGGGTTCGTCCGGGACGAGCGGACGCAGGCCCGCTACATCTCCGAGCTGCTGGACGTCTACGAGGCCGAGGGCGTGTACGGCGCGTTCGTCTACGACTTCATCGAGCCCGACGGCCCCTACTCCCCCGACCCCGCCAGGGACCTCGACATGGCCGGGTTCTCCCTGGTCAAGGTGCTCGCTCCCGAGACGGGCCTCGGCTACGAGAAGACCGGCCACTTCGAGCCGAAGCTCGCGTTCCGCACCCTCGCCCGCCGCTACGCCCCCTAGATCGTTGATGGGGGTTGTTGGGTGTGGCGGTCAGTGGTCGTAGGCGGTCAGTGATCGCTTGATCGGGGCGCCGATGAGCCAGTTGTGCCAGATGGCGGCGTTGAGTGCGCAGATGCGCTGGCACAGGCGTGTCCAGAGGCCCTCGGTGGTGCGTGCGGCGTGGCGTTCCAG